>CAMPGU010000007.1 GCA_946885645.1 uncultured Haloferula sp. | reverse complement strand
TGGAAAATAAACCCCCGCGCGCTTTCCGCCAATGGGAAACAGGGTGGAATTTGGAGTGCTGCCCGGGAGAAAGCAGTTGCGGTTCCTGATTCGAGAGGCGCGCTGAAATGCCGGGTTTCTTTTTCTCATGCCGGTGGCTAATCTTGGTTCATGCTCCGGTTACCCCGATGCCTGTGCGTCTCCCTCGTCTGCTTGCTATCAGTCGAAGCGTGTATGGCCGAAGCCCCTCTGCTTTCGCCGCCGGTGGAGACCGTTCTCGTCTATTGGAATGGCCTCAAGCTCACGCTAAAGGCCCCGGAGTCCAAACCGGCGCTCGAAGCCTTGACCCTCACGGACAAGACCTTCATTGCCAGCGTTCCTCCGGCAGAGATGGAGGACATTTTCAATCCGGCCCTTTCCAAGGTGCAACTCACAGATGCTCCGATGGGAGACCCTACGAAACGGGAGATCCGTGTAATATTTGAATTCGACGATCAGCCCTTCGAGTGGGGAGCGGCCGCCAGCAAGGTGGAATTCTTCTTTGTGGGAGGAAAATACGTCAGGAGAGTCGTTAGGAGGCCGACGGGAAAGCATTCCTGGGCGGAGATGGAGAAAAACGCGGGCGAGCCCGAGACCAATGGTAGCAGCGGCGGATCAATGCCGCAGGTTGCTCCCGGAGAATAACGGCGAAGCGGGTGGAGTTCAGACGGATTCCAAATTTCAAAATGAGCTTGTCGCCGCGGTTGAAAACCCCGCGGGGACCGGCTACGGCTCGCGCGAGCGATGTCGAAGCCGGGATTGAGTATCGAGGCGAGCCAGCGTGCGGTGCCCGAGGTCTCCCTTGGCGGCCGCCTTGCGGGCCTTTCCTTGCCCCGGCAGATGGCCGTGCTCGCGGTTTGGCCGCTGCTGGAGCAGGTGCTGGCCTTCTGCGTGGGCTTCACCGACCTGCTCATCTCCGGGCGGATCGGCGACGGGAGCGACCGGGTGGCGATTCTGGACGCCATGGGGCTCGGGGGTTACGTGGGATGGTTTTTCAATATCCTCCAAGGAGCGGTCGCCACCGGCGTCATGGCCTTGGTTTCCCGTGCGACCGGTGCACGGGACATGGATCTGGCGAGGCGCGGTCTCGGGCAGGGCCTCTGGCTCGGAATCGCGGCCGGACTGCTTTCCCTGCTGGCCCTGCAGGTCGGGATTCCGTGGCTGATCACGGGCATCGGCCTGACCCAGGCGGCGGCCGGGCACGCGGAGGCCTTCCTGCGCATCCTGGCGATCTCCGGGCCTTTCAGCGGGGCGATGTTCGCGATCAATGCCGCCCTGCGCGGCGCGGGCGATACGCGCACCCCCTTCATCGGCATGTGCGTGGTGAACGTGGTGAATATGGCCGTGAGCAGCTTGCTGGCGCTGGGTCCGGCACCCTTCGGCGGACACGGGGTGGCGGGAATTGCCACCGGCACGCTCTGCGGCTGGATGGCGGGGCTGCTCACCGTCTCGCTCCTGCTCGCCCGGAGGCACGGGCTGCTGGCCTGGAGCCTTTCCGGCCTGCGGATGCACCGCGAAACGATGGCCCGGATCCTCCGCATCGGTGCCCCGCAATCGCTGGAGATCGCCTTCATGTGGGGGATCCACGCCTACGGGATCCACGTCATCGCCAATCTGCCGGGCGAAGGCAATCTGGGCGCGCACATCCTGGCGATCCGCGTGGAATCGATGAGTTTCCTGCCCGGCTGGGCGATCGCCACGGCCGGTGCCGCGCTGGTGGGACAATATCTCGGGGCGGGATCGAAGGAAATGGCCGTGCGCTCGGTCAGGCTGTGTTGGAAGGCTGCGGCGCTGCTGATGGGCTGCATCGGCGTGATTTTCATCTTCGGCCGGGACGGCCTGATCGCGCTGATGGCCCCCGACAGCGGCCACCTGCAGGAGATCGCCTCCCCGCTGGTGCTGATCTGCGCCGCGGCCCAGCCCTTCTTCGCCACCTGCATCATCCTGAAAACTTCCATGCGCGGTGCCGGGGCTACGAACGTGGTGATGCGCTGGTCCTTCGGCAGCATGATCTTCTATCGGATCGCGGTGCTCTGGTGGCTGAAGGAGGCCGCGTGGTTCGACCTGCGGGTGGTATGGATCGTGTTGTCCCTCGACCTCGTCACCCAGGCCCTGGTTTTCGCGTGGGTCCATTTCCGCGGGAAATGGCTGGACGCGAGGGTGTAGGCTGGCGCATTGACCCGTTCCCGCTTTTCAATCCTGCCATGTTCATCGACCACATCCGCATCTACGCCAAGGCCGGCGACGGCGGGAACGGAGCCGTTTCGTTCCGCCGTGAAAAGTTTGTCCCCCGCGGCGGCCCGGACGGCGGCGATGGCGGCAAAGGCGGCGACGTGATCCTGGTCGTGGACCCTTCCACGGACAATCTCCGGCAGTTCCACTACGACCCGAAGCTGATCGCCAAGAAGGGCGTGAACGGCGGCGGTGTGCGGAAAACAGGCAAGGGCGGGGATACCGTCATCGCCAAGGTGCCGCCGGGCACGGTGGTCTATCGTAGCAATGCCGCAACCGTGCAGGAAGCGGTTGAATTCGAGCGCGGCGACGAGGGCATCGACTTGGAACCGGTCGCCGACCTGACCGAATACGGCCAGAAATTCGTGCTCTGCAAGGGCGGGAAGGGCGGCATGGGGAACTCGAATTTCGCCACCCCTACCCACCGCACTCCCACGGAGTCCACCCCGGGCGAAGAAGGCGAATCGGGTGTATTCTACCTGGAGCTCCGCCGCATCGCGGACGCAGGCCTGGTCGGCTTCCCGAACGCCGGAAAATCGACGCTGCTCGGCAAGCTTTCCGCGGCCCATCCAAAGGTGGCCGCCTATCCCTTCACCACCCTCCAACCGAGCGTCGGCGTCGTCGAGTTCGGCGGCTTCCGCCGCTGCACCGTGGCCGATATTCCCGGGCTGATCGAAGGCGCGCACGAAAACCGCGGCCTGGGCCACGAATTCCTGCGCCACATCACCCGCTGCCGGGTGCTGCTCTTCGTCCTGGATATGGCCGGCAGCGAGGGCCGCGACCCGATTTCCGACCTTGAGATCCTCCGCAAGGAGATCCGCGAGTATGACGAGGATCTGGCCCGCTTCCCGTGGATCGTGGTGGCCAACAAGATGGACATCGACGGCGCGGAAGAGAACCTGAAGGTCTTCGAACAGCGTTTCCCGAAAGTGAGGGTAATACCCATCTCCGCAGAGCTGGAGGAAGGCCTCGACGCACTGAAGCTGTATCTGGATGACGAAGTCGGGCACAAGGTGTGAGACGGGGATTGCTCCGAAGGCTCTGCCCGTTGCGACAGGTATTGCCATTCTCCTTCCTCTATTGGTCGTGCTCGCCTTTTCGGCTAGCATCTCAAGCCCAGCACGTTCGTTGGAGAGGAGCAGCTATGCTTCGCTCATGATCTTCCTCATGTTTGCAGGGCCGATCACCGGGATAGTGTTTCTGTATCTTGGGGCCAGGAGAAAGGAACGGTGGCGCCCGTTGAGAATGCCTACCGCTGGCATCTATCTGTTCTGGACCGCCGGCTCCCTGTGGCTGGCAGCGGTAAGCCTCCTTTGGGGTGGCGATGGTGCCCGCTGACGAGAGCGCGTCCGAAGCCTCTTGAGAGTGGAACAAAAGTTCGAGATCGGAAGGCTGTGCTCTAGCGTCCTCCCATGAAAAATCCCGGCCCTCAGGGTGAGCTTGTCTTCGTCCATGGCCCTCTCCGCCGCGGGGGTCCGGATGCCTTCCGGATGGAAGGAGCGGAGCTGCTGGACTGCGGCGATATCGAAGCGAAGCTCTACGACGCTTTCGGAGAACCTGCGCTCGTGCTGGTGCAGGACTCGGGCTGGGTGACAGGAGAATTCTACCGGGTAACCCCGGAGCATTTGGCGCGGTTGGACGACTACCACGGCCTCAACGAAGCCGGCTGTCCCCGCCGCCGGGCAAGGGTCGTAGGGTGGCGACACGTCGCGAAAGACAGCACGGTATGGGCGTGGGAGTGGATCGCCCTGCCCGACGGAGCGATTCTCGTCCAATCGGGCAACTGGTGGGACAGGCTTTACCCGCGGGTCGCGCCGTGGTTCACATGGGTCGCCGCCTTGTGTCTGGGATTCCTTCCGGCCGGATTGATCGCGGGAATTTTCGTTCCGCGGAGCGCCTTTCGATATCCCGGCTCCCCGCCTTCAAACGCGGCGCAAGCACTGGGAACCGCTTTCAGCGTGCTGGCGATCCTCGCTCCGTTCGCAGGCCTAGGGGCGGTGTATTTCGCATTCCGCAGACGCGAGGGTTGGACCGCTTTCCGGTATATCATCCTCGTGCTTTTGGTTCTGGCCTGCGCGATGCTCCTCCACGGGTTTATCCGCCTTGCAATTAGCCGACTGCGCTAGCTCCCCCCTGCCCCGCCCGCATTGCCATGCCTTCGCCGCAAGAACCCGAGCAACTCGTCTTCGTCTATGGCACGCTGCGCCGCGGCGGCTCGAATGCGTTCCGGATGGACGGTGCCGAGTTCGTTTCGCCGGGGAAGATAGAAGGCAGGCTCTACACGATCTCCTGGTATCCCGGCCTTGTTCCCGGGGAAGGGGCCGGCCGGGTGAAAGGAGACGTCTTCAAGGTCGGCCCCGAAGAACTGAGGGCGCTGGACGAATTCGAAGGTCTCTCCGCCGGGGAGATCCAAGGCCGCGAGTATCGCCGCGTGAAGGTGCCGGTATGGCTGGACGAAGGCAGCGAACCGCTTCTCGCGTGGGTTTACCAATGGATCGGTCCGATCGAGGAAAGGAACCGCATTTCTTCCGGGGATTGGCTGGAGCGGCAGGACTAGCCGCCGCGCCTGCTAATCCGCCATCGCGGTCCCCACCTTCGCGTAGAGCTCCACCTGCTTCGCCGACCACTCCGTCAGGTCCGCCGCCAGCTTCACCGCTCCGGGTTCGAAGATGGTAATGGTGGAGGAGCCTCCGAAGGCGAAGTAGCCCTTCTCCTCGCCCTTCGTGACCGCTTTGCCCGGCGTGAAGGTCTGTAGGATCGAGCCGACGCAGGTCGCCCCGATTTCCATGCACAGCACGGTACCGATGTCCTCCGTATCCAGCGCTGTGATGGTGCGCTTATTCTCCCAGAGATACGCCAGACGTCTCCGCAGGGCGATCGGCGAGACGGAGAAGAGCGGCCCGGCGATGGTTTTTACCTTGCCCGGCGTGCCCGCCGCGGGGAAGTGGAAGCGGTGGTAGTCCACCGGGCACAGGCGGGAGAGCACCAGCGAACCATCGCCATATTTCGAGGCCAGGGAATCATCCCCGAGGAGCCGGCCGAGATCGAACTTCTGGCCCTTCACGAAGACACCTTCGATCGCGCTCGCCTTCTGGAACCCGAGATGACGGCCGTCGGCGGGGAAAACGGCGGCACTGTCCGCGATGGGCCGGGCCCGGGGGTTGAGCTTCCGGTAGAAGAACTCATTGAAAGTCCGATAACTATCCGGAGCGTCGGCAAATTCCCGCGGGTCCAATCCGTATTTCGCGATGAAAGGGGCCACCTTCGCCTTGGTCGCGGGATCGTCCATCCGCCTGCCGTACCACTGCGAAAAGGCGGCGCGCTTCACCATCACGTGCAGGGGCAGCGCGCCGAGAGGATTGGCATAGCTGAATTTCAGGAAGCCCTCGCCATAGACCTGCTCGGTCTCCATTTGCCCGGTATGACGGTTGAAATAGCGGATCGCGCTCACCCGGAGGAAACTAGAGGAAGGCGGGCGGCGGGGTGAAGGGATTTCCGATCCCCGCACCCGGCAGGCCGCCGCTCCGCCTCAGCGTCATATTGTCCACGGATTGTTTGAATCCGCCGCCGCTCCACGTTATTTCGCGGTGAACCGCTCTTATTCGCCGCCTTTCGCCCCGGCCCCCGACCTGCGGAGGATCCCGCCAGGTGCCGGAATGCCCTTGCGCGTCGCGGGACGCAGGGCTATCGGCGGCGCGATGAAAACCCGGGGATTTTTCGCCTGCCTCGGCCTTGCGCTGCTCCTGCCCGCGTGCCGCAAGCCGAAGGAAGTGACGGTCGAGGAAAGCCGCGCGCTGACGATGCGCGACGAGGCCCCGAAGCTCGACGCCACCAGCAACCAGCGCTTTCAAGCGCCCGGAAGCGGTCCTTTCATCGCAGGCGAGGTCCCGGCGGCCTGGCTGGAGCAACCGGGCGACGCCTTCCGGTTGCTGAACTACCGTTTCGGCACCGGCGGCGAGGTCGCGGTGGGAACGGCCTCCGGCGGCCTGGCGGAGAACGTTAACCGCTGGCTCGGCCAGTTCGCGAAGCCCGGCCTGAGCGCGGAGGAAGTCGCGAAACTGCCGAAAGGGCGGATCGCCGGCGTCGAGGGGGTGTGGGTGGAAGCGTCCGGCGATTACGCGCCCGGCATGGGACGCCCGCCCCGGCCCGGCCAGGCTCTCTACGGCTTGATCGCCGAGGATCAAGGCCGCATCATTACGGTGAAAATGACCGGTCCCGCCGGAGAAGTGGCGGAACAGAAGCAAGCTTTGCAGACCTTCGTGAGTACCCTGCGCCGCCGGGGTGAATGACCCGGTCTCCCCCGCCCGTAACCTGCTGCCCCGATGAGTTCATCCGGCCCGAAGTCCATCCCTCTCCGCATTTACAAATTCCTCTCGGGCTTCGGCCTCGCGACGGCATTGCTGGTCATCCTGATGGTCGAAACCTGGCTCGCCACGCTGGAGCAGGTTCACTTCGGGCTCCACGCGACTCTTCAGAAATACTTCACCCCGGAGGCGGTCTTCGTCTTTCCGGATGCCGCGATCGTTTCCGAAAGCATGCTCGGCAAGAAGCTGCCTCCCCTGCCCGGCGGCTATTGGGTCTGCGCGCTTCTGGTGGTGAATCTCACGCTCGGCGGCGTGATACGCATCCGCAAGGGCTGGCGGACGGCGGGAGTGCTGCTGGCCCACTTCGGCATCATTTTCATGATCGTGGCCGGCGGGGTGGCCCAGTACAAGGAGGAACGCGGCGTGATGATGCTGAGCGAAACGCCTGGGTCGGTCTTCCCGCAGACCGCGGACTATGCGCAGGCCTTCACGGAGACCACCGTGGAGATCACCGAGGTGAAGGACGGCAAGCTCGTCGCGCCCGTGCACTTCGTGAAGGATGCCTACTATCTGGACCTGGGACCGCAGGATACCCGCACGGTGCGTCTGCCGCAGCTGCCCTTCGACCTGGAGTTCCAGGGCTATGTGCAGAACGCCAAGGCGATCTCCACCGCCAGCATGGCCCCCTCCCGCGGTGAACCGGTGGTGGACGGCTGGTTCCTCTTTTCCCGCGAGCCGAACAAGGAGAGCGAAATGGACACTCCCGGCGTCCACGCCCGCGTGCTGGGCAGGGACGGGAACAACAGCGGCGGCTTCCTCCTGGCGGTGGATTCCCACGCTCCCTATACGGTGAATGCGGACGGCCGCACTTTCGTGATCCGCATGGACAAGCGGGTGTGGCCGGTGCCCTTCCGGGTGCGGCTGGAGGATGCCAGATCCGAATATCACCCCAATACCAACCGCCCGAAGCTTTTCGAGAGCGATATCGTGCGCATCGAGGACGGCCGCGAATCGGAGGTTTTCATCGAAATGAACGAGCCCATGCGCTACGGCGGCTTCACCTTCTACCAGCGCACCATGATGAACGGACCTTCCGGCGGCGATGCCGAAGCGACGATCTCCGGATTTGAAGTCGTGCGGAATCCGGCCGATAGGTGGCCGGAATACAGCATTTACCTCTCCGGCTTCGGCTTGTGCGTTCATTTCCTGATCAAGCTCATCGGCTTCCTTCGCCGCAAACCCGCCCCTGTCCCTCAAGCCTGACATGAAAGCCACCATCGGACGCTGGATCGTTTTTTCCCTCGGCCTGATCGCGATCACGGTGATCGCCCTGATGGCGATCCGCGATAGCTTGCCGGAGGGCGACACCCGCACCGTCGCCGGCTACAAGCCGTGGGAAGAGGCGACACTGGAAAAGGCGGCGCTCCTGCCGGTGCAGGATGGTGGCCGCGTCAAGCCGCTGGGCACCTATGCGGGATTCACCATGCTGGGCCTGCACGGGGCGCGGAAGATGGAGATCATCGGCGAAGGCGGCCAGGAAGTGACCATCAAGCCCTTGGCGTGGATGATGGACTGCCTTTTCCGGCCGGAACTGGCGAACGAACTGCCGACCTTCCGTGTGGACAATTCGGAAGTGCTGGACGCCGTCGGCATCCCCTCCCGCGGCCGGCGCGACCGGTACAGCTACAACGATCTCAAGCCGGGACTGGAAAAGCTGAAGCAGCTCGGGGCGACCTACGAGGAAATCTCCAAACGCGATCCGAAGCTGCTGAAGCCGGTCGAGCAGCAGGCCCTGACGATGGCCTATACCGTGCGCAACTATGAGTTTCTCACCGGTTACATGGATTTCGCCCGCAACGGCCTGCTTCCGGGATCCTCCGCGCGCGAAGGCAAGGTCCTGCCGGTGAGCGAGGTGATGGCAGCCGCCCCGAAGATCCGCCAGGAACTGAGAGACGCCGCCACCGGCAAGCCGGTATCCAGCGAGGTGCAGACAATCACCGTGCTGATCGAGCAAGCGGCCAACTCCGCGAAATTCGGCCTCAATCTTTTCCCGCCTTCAAACAAGGACGACGAGAAGTGGCTGAGCGCGGGCGACCGGATTTTCCACATTTTCACCGGCACCACCCGGGAGCCCGAGCAATCGGTCAAGGATATCAAGGCACTGGAAGAAACGGTGCAGGCGCTCAAGAGCGGCGAGGGTGCCTTCCGGGACAAGTTTTCGGCCTTGGAAACCAGCATCGTGGACCGGGCCAAGGCGCGGGACGAATACCGTTCCGTCCCGCTTGAAGCCGACTACTTCAAGAAGAACTGGTTCATCTACGCGCTCGTCTGGTTCCTGCTCGCGGTGCTCACTTCCGGGGTGATGTTCTTCACCGGCCGGACCAAGGCGGGGAAAATCGGCTACTGGGCTACGGTCGGCTTCCTGGCGATCGGGCTTGTTTACATGATCATCCCGATCGCGAAGCGCTCGATCATCATGGGTCGCCCGCCGGTGGGGAATCTCTACGATACGATCATCTTCATTTGCATGGCGCTCGTGTTTTTCGGCCTGCTGGTGGAATGGATGACGCGGAAGCGCTTCGTGGTGGGCATCATTCCGATCGTGGCGGCCTTCCTGATCGTCTTGGCAAGGCGTTTCGAAGTCGGCGAGGGCAAGGACCACCTGGATCCGCTGGTGGCCGTCCTGCGCTCGAACTACTGGCTTACCACGCACGTGATCACCATCACCCTGGGCTACGCCAGCGGTTTGATCACGGCGCTGCTTGCCATCGTTTACATCCTGCTCCGCAGCCTCGGCCTCGATGGCGGCGATCTTTCCCTGCGCCGGGCCGTCACCCGAGCGGTTTACGGCTGCGTCTGCCTCACGCTTACGCTCTCGCTGATCGGCACCGTCCTCGGCGGGATCTGGGCGAACGACTCGTGGGGGCGCTTCTGGGGCTGGGATCCGAAGGAAAACGGGGCGCTGATGATCGTTCTCTGGTCGCTGGCGGTGCTACACGCGCGGCTGGGCGGCTTCATCAAGGAATGGGGCCTCCACCTGTGCGCGGTCTTCGGCGCGATCGTTGTGGGCTTCTCGTGGTGGCACGTGAATTTCCTGAACGTCGGCCTGCACAACTACGGCTTCGCCGCCGAGAAGAAGTGGACGGTCATGTCCTTCTACGTCGTGATGCTCGGCTTCATCGCCTGGGGTGCTATCGCGTGCCTGATCGAGAGGATGTCGAAACCCGCGGCGCGCGCCAAAAAGGAGGCGCAGGGAATTCCGGACAAGCAGGTGGAGGCATGAGCTTTATTTGGGCCCGGAGCCCGGGAGCTATTTCGCCTTCACCGTGATGACGTGCTCCACCGGCTGTTTCGCATCGGCGATGGCTTGGGCAAAGCGGGCACGGGCTTTTTCGGTAACGGCGAAGGTCCCTTCCAGATCCGCGGCTCCTTCGGGGCCGTGCACCAGCATCTTGATCTGGCGGGTCTCGTAGTTCTGCTTCGCTTCCACGGCATCCCAGACTTTTTTGAAGGCCGGCTGGAGCGGATGGGTGTGGAAATCCTTCGCGAGGTTCACGCCCTTCAGCAGCTCCTCCGAAGTATAAGTGCGCGAGGCCTCACCCCAGGTAACCTCGTACGAAGGAGCGGCGGGCGACTCGATCTTTAAGATGAAGCGGTTCAGTTCGTCGTCGAAGGGAACCAGCGCGAGACCCGCGCGAATCGAGTCGTCGCTCTTCAGATCGCCGGGACCGGGACTGAAAGGCAGCTTGGTGCTCTTGATCGTGACCCTCCCGTCCTGCGATCCGACGATTTCGTGACCGAAGCCCGACGAGGCCTTGCCGGAGGCGGCGTCGAAGGTGACGGTGCCCAGATCGCCGTCGAGCCCCATCCCTTTCAAGAAGGCATAGGCCATGATGACCTGGCCCGCCCAGCCGGGGTGAACGCCGTCCTTTCCTGCGACCATGAACTCCGGCCCGTGGAGTTTCTCCGCCTCGAAATCGGCGATCAGCATGGGCCGGTAGAGGTCGGCGAAACCCACCTGTTCCGCACTCGCGATCTGGATTCCGATGTTGCGGAATCTCGAGAGGGCGAGATTGAGATCTTCTTTCGTGCCGGCAGCGGACTTCACCCAATGCGGGACGGTGTCGATAATTCCGGACGAGCCGAGCAGCACCCGTGCTCCCCCCCTCTTGAAGGCCTGCACCATCGCGGTGGTATTCTTGCGGAATTCCTCCGCCACCGGCTCGTTGAAAGGCACGTAGCGGAAGTCGTTCATGCCGTAGCAGGTGGTGGCGAAGGTCGGCTGGAAGCGCAGGACATCGCTTTCCATCCTGTTTACGAAGCCCCCGGCCTGCTCCCCGCTCCAGCCGTACTGGCGGCAGGTGATTTCCAATTCGGGAAGGCAGGCGGTCAGGTAGGCCTCCATGATCACGGAATAGCGCTTCTGCTCGGTGATGGAGTCGCCGCAGATGGCCACGCGGTCGCCTTTCTTCAGCAACAGCCCGGTAGCTTCCGGGGCGGGATCCAGCACGTAGGCGGAGAGCGCGGCGGGCAAGGGAGGAGCTTCCTTTGCAAGGACGGGAAAGGCGAAGGCGAGGAGAAGGAGACCGGTACGGCGGTTCATGCGGACAACAGACCAGCGATAACCGCTTGCCGTATCAAGCCGCCATCTCGCTTGGGGGGCGGAACGCGTTTCATGGGTCGCGAAAGGAGCGCGACCCGCGTCACGTTTTCTCCGCCCCATGAGACCCGCTGCCATCCTCCTGCCCGCCGGGCTGCTCGCCCTGGCGTGCTCCTACGCGAAAATATCTGAGCGCCCGGCATGGCGGAAGCAGGTCCTGACGAAGGATTTCCTTACGGAGGGGCTTTCCGCGGGCGATCTGGACGGGGATGGTGTGAAGGATCTCGTAGCAGGGGCGTTTTGGTTCAAAGGGCCGGAGTTCCGGCAGGCGAAGCTCTACCGGCCGGGTCGCGCGATGCCGATCGATGCGTACATGGAGGACTCCTTCCTGAGCTGGGTGGAGGATCTCAACGGCGACGGACGCAATGACATCCTGATGGCGAGCCATCCCGGGAAAGATCTCACGCTTTACCTGAATCCCGGCAAGGAGGCCGATTGGCCCGCCCACCGCGTGATGGCGGAAGCCGCCACGGAGAGCCCGCTGTGGATGGACCTCGACCGCGATGGCCGGAAAGAGCTCGCCTGCATGCAAGGCGGGAAATTCGGGTATGCGGAGGTCGATTGGACGGACGTGACCAAGCCTTGGACCTTCATCCCGGTCTCCGAGAAGCGCACCGACACGCCCTACATCCATGGACTGGGCGCGGGAGACCTGAGCGGGGACGGCCGCCCGGATCTGGTCGCTAAAGATGGGTGGTTCGAACAACCTGCCGAAAAGGGAGCGGCGTGGGCGTGGCATGCGGAACCTTTCGCGGGAGCCGGCGGTGCGCAGATGCTCGTTTTCGATGCGGACACGGATGGCGACAACGACATGGTCACGAGCCTGAACGGTCACGGCTACGGACTCGTGTGGTACGAAAACCGACGGGACGGCGGTGACGCGGCGTTTTCCCGCCATGAGATCCTGCCGGAAGACCCCGCCAAGGCCGGGCCTGAGGGCCTCCAGTTCAGCCAGCTTCACGCCTTGGAGTCCGGTGACTTCGACGGGGACGGCCGGATGGACTTCATCACTGGCAAAAGGTTCTGGGCTCACAACGGCAAGGACCCAGGAGCCCGTGATCCCGCGCTGGCGGTAGTCTTTTACAACCGCAAGGAAGGCACCGGCGTCAAATGGCTGCCGGAAGTGATCGATACGGATTCGGGGGTCGGATGCCAGGTGCTGGCCGTCGATCTGGACGGGGACGGGAAGCTGGAATTTGCCGCGGGCAGCAAGAAAGGTGTGCACGTGATCCGGCGCTGAGATTCCAGAGCTGGAGCTTTTCGGCAGGAGGGGCCAGGGCCGTTGGCGGCAACCCGTTCATTTCCAGATGCCGGGGATGGTTGGAAAATTCCCTGCCAATTTCTGCGCGCGCCATCGCCCGGTTTGTGACAAGGTGTCAGGTGAGTATCCGGCCAACCGGGTGTCCGGAACTCGTCCGCGAATGCCATTGTCACAATCATGAAATCACTGATCGTCATTGCAAATCTAGGTCAAGTCCGAGTCCTGAAACTTCGTCCCGCCGGGGACGATCCGGTGCAGCAGGAACACCTCACCGAAGTTCCTTCCGGCCATGAAAAGGACCCTCCGAAAGCGATCCACGAGATCGTAACCGATCAGTCGGGAAGATTTGCAAAGGGCAATCCACCGGGCGTGCTCACCGGGATGTCCGCGGGAGAACACCATCAACTCGAGGCGGAGATCCAGCGCGGGGCGCTGCTCCGGATCGCTGCCAAGATCGGGGAGGCGGTGAACGACGAGGGAACGCCGTCATGGATGCTGGTCGCACCCCCGCAAATCCTCCCCGCACTGAAAGATGCCCTGCCAGCCCATGCCAAGAAGGCACTGGGAGAAACCCTGGCGGCAGATCTAACCCGCACTCCCCTTCGGGAGTTGGAAGGACGTTTCCTGGCGCGGCGATAGGAACGGGCGCACCGAGAGTTCATGTGAAACTTTTGTTTGATGAGCCGAAAAGTTGAGAAATCATAACTTCCGTGGCAGACTGCACGGCTAAATTGCGATTGGGTGGGTGCGGCCGAGGCGGCTGCCTCCCGCACCCGTAATTCATGAGCCCTTGGTTTCAGCAACTGATCTTCATCGTCACACCCGCGCTGGCGGCTGCACTTTTGCTGCGGCCCGTGATTGAGGGCTTCTTGTTGCGGACTTTCACCGCCGCCGTCATCGCGGCGGCGATCTTCACCGCCTCGGCACTGGTTTCCGGACACGGTGAACCTTTGCTAGCCCACAGCCTGCCCCTCTCGCTGGGGATCGGCTTCGTCATCGCCTTGGTCGCCGGTTGGCTCGCGAGCTTGAAGAACGGCTGATTCTGCTTTGGCACTCGGGCCGGGCGCTACTCTCCCCGGTCGATGATCTTCCCGCCGCGTTTCCGCACCGCTTCCATCAGCGGGACGTTGGGATCCGTCCAAGCGGCCTCGTGGTTCTTGGCATAGCTGAAGAGGTGCTTGTGCAAGTATTCGAAGTAGCTCTCCCGCTCTTCCTTGGTCAGCCGGTACCAAATCGCGATGTTCAGGGCGCGGGTAGCCTTCTGCATCATATGAAGCGTGAGCGTGCGACCGGTGCGGGCGCGCTGGACTTGCTTATGGGTGAGTTGCTCCGTCGAGGCGTCCACCAGCTCGTGATTTCCCAAGCCCCATGCGGTCATCAGGGCATCCAGCGGCTGCGCGCCGTGCTCGCGTTCGTCGTTCACGCGCAGGGTTTTGCAACGGAAGGCAACGAAGGTCCAATCTCGAACGCCGCCAGATGAATTTTCGTGAGGAAAGCCAGATTTCCCGGCCAGAGACGACCCTGCTCCGTTCCGGACTAATCTTTTGATTCTAAGTCCGCTATGGGCTACTTCGCGCGCCCGATGAGGCCTGTTCATGTGGCGGATGATTTCTCCGCCGCGGCATCCGTCGCCGGGAAGGAGAAGCGCGCACGAGCCCTGCTTTTCCGGAAGCAGTGTCACGCTTCCCTTCCCTGCTCACCAAGCTCCTGAAACAGCATGCAGGTCCCTTGACCGCGGATCTGGTATTGGAGCCGGGGCAATTCGGCCTCGGGAAGGTCCCGAAACGCCTGAAACCGGTTCATACGACCACCTCGATCTGCGGCTACTGCGCCACCGGCTGCCAGCTCAAGCTGCATCTGGATGCGGAGGGGCACGCGATCAATCTGAGTCCCCAGGCGGGCTATCCGGTCAATCTGGGCATGGCCTGCCCGAAAGGCTGGCAGGCTCTCGATCCGCTCGATTCCCCGGAGCGGGCCAGCGTCCCCCTGCTGCGGGATGCGGGGGGCAACCTGAAGCCCGTGGGCTGGGCGGAAGCCTTGGAAGCCTTCACGAGCCGCATGAAAGGCCTCCGGGAAAAGCACGGCCGCGAATCCGTCGCCTTTCTTTCCACCGGCCAGATCCCCTTCGAGGAAATGGCACTGCTCGGGTGCCTTTTCAAATTCGGCATGGGCTTCCTCCACTGCGATGCGAATACCCGCCAGTGCATGGCCACGGCCGTGACCGCCTACAAGCAGTCCTTCGGTTTCGATGCGCCGCCCTACAGCTATGCGGATTTCGAGGAAAGCGACGTGATCGTCCTGATGGGATCGAACCTTTGCATCGCCCACCCGATCCTGTGGCAGCGGGTGATGCGGAACAAACGGAACCCCTGGATCATCGTGATCGATCCGCGCGCGACGGAAACGGCGCAAGCGGCGACCCAGCACGTGGCCCTGAAGCCGAAAGGCGATCTGGCGCTGCTCCATGCGCTCGCCCACTGCATCCTGCGGGACGGACGCATCGATCCCGCCTCGATCGAGCGGACGGAAGGGATCGAGGACTACACGGTCTTCCTCCGCGATTATGCGCCGGCCGCGGTGGCGGAAAAAACCGGGCTTTCCGTGGAGGAGATCGAGTCGCTGGCTCGCACCGTCTCAGAGCCCGGAAAACGGGTCTCCTGGTGGTGGACAATGGGGGTGAACCAGTCCCACGAGGGCGTGCGCACGGCGCAGGCGATGATCAACTTGGCGCTCATCACCGGAAACATCGGGAAGCCGGGCACCGGCGCGAATTCAATCACCGGCCAATGCAATGCCATGGGCTCCCGCCTTTTCTCAAATACGACTTCTCTCGTAGGCGGACACGATTTCGCCTATGAGGAGCATCGGGAAAAGGTGGCGGCGGGCCTGGGAATCCCGGTGGAGACTATTCCTTCCGAAAGTTCCCTCGCCTACGACCAGATCCTCGCCGCGGCGGAGGAAGGCAAGATCAAGGGGCTATGGATCATTGCCACGAATCCCTTCCACTCCTGGATCGATGGTGGACGTCTCGCGGCACTGCGGGAGAAGCTGGAGTTCTTGGTGGTGCAGGACATGTACCACACCACGGAGAGCGCGCTGGCCGCGGATCTGGTGCTGCCTGCCGCCGCGTGGGGCGAGAAGGAGGGCTGCTTCATCAACTCCGAACGGCGCATCGGTACCCTGAAGGCGGTGCGGCAGGCACCGGGGATCGCCCTCTCCGATTTCCGCATCTTCCGTCTCATCGCAAACGCCTGGGGCTGCGGGGAAATGTTCTCGAAATGGACGGACCCGGAGGCAGCCTTCCGCATCCTGCGTGACCTGACCAAAGGCCGCCCCTGCGACATCACGGGGATCGAAGGCTATGAAATGATCGACCGGATGGGCGGCATCCAGTGGCCTTACCCGGCCGAGGGTCCGCGTTCCGCCTGCAAGGAACGCCGCCTTTTTGAGGACGGCATTTTTTATACGCCGAGCGGCAAGGCAAAGATCTTCTTCTCCCCGCCCGCACCCCTGCCGGAAGACACGGATGCGGCCTACCCCTACCTGCTCCTCACCGGGCGCGGCACCAGCAGCCAGTGGCACACCCAGAGCCGCACGGGCAAATCCGACATCCTGCGGAAGCTCTACCCCCGCGAGGCCTACATCGAGATCAATCCGGCCGATGCCGCGAAGCTTGCGCTCAAGGAGCATGATGCGGTGATCGTGCGCTCCCGGCGCGGAGAGATGCAGGCGTCCGTCTATCTCGCTCCCACGGTGCAGCCCGGGCAACTCTTCCTGCCGATGCATTACCCGGAGGTGAACCGCCTCACGCACTCCTCCTTCGATCCCCACTCCCGCCAGCCGAACTACAAGGCCTGCGCCGTGACGCTGGGGAAAATCGGCAGGCCGGGTTTCCCCGGTTGAATTTGGCCGCCACCACCCCGACACTTCCCTCATGTCGCGCGTCGTCATCCACGGCATCTACACTTCGTCCGGCCACAATTTCTTCGGCCACCACGGACAGGAGCCGGGGACGCACGGGATCGAGGAGCACGAATCCGCGGAACTGGTCGCGGGCAAAGGGATTCCCGGCGACCGCTTCTTCGGCTGGAAAGACGGCTACAAGGGCCAGGTGACCTTTATCGACCGCGGAACGATCGACATCGTCCGGCAACATGCGGAGAACCCGGATCTGGAATCCTCCGCCTTCCGGCGAAACGTGGTGATCTCCGGGGTGAATCTCAACGAACTGGTGGGCAAGGTTTTCCGGATCGGCGGCGCCCTCCTCGAGGGCACCCAGAAATGCGCGCCCTGCCACTGGATGGATGATGCCTGTGGCAAGCCGGGGACGGAGAAGCTGATGTTCAATCGCGGTGGGCTGCGGTGCAAGATTCTGGAAAGCGGAACGATCCGCCTCGGCGAGATGGAGCTGGAAACGCTCCAGGAGTCGGGCGTCTGAGCGATCCGCCGCGGCTCGGGCGCTACAGCTCGTCCCTCAGATCCTGCCTCACCCGCCTGCGGTCCGCACGGTGCTCGATCTGGCGCTTTTGCTTCGGAGTCAGTTCCTCCTCCTTGTCCCGCCAGGATCTTCCGGAATCTCCCGCCATGATGCAGCCGAGCGGGCGGATCTCCGCGACGATCTCGGCCAGGCCGAAGTCGCGGATCTGCTCCTTCACCTGCGCCGCGTTCTTATAGGCGACCGGAGTTTCGCTGAGGTCCGGCTTTCCGCAGAACCACCGGACATCCAGTCCCTCGGTCCCCCGCTCGATGGCGGCACGGCGCGAGGCTTCGTCCGGGAATTTCCGCCGCAGCGCCGTGCGGGAGATATTCCGGCCCGCTCCGTGGGGCGCGAAGGAAAGGAACTCCTCCTGGTCCGCACCCAGCACCAGCAGTACCGGCTCCGCCATATTCAACGGGATGAGGCCGAGCTGCGGACGTCCGGCGTCGTCCTTCCACGCCGGGGTAGCCCCCTTTCCGTGGAAAAAGGTGTCCCCGCGCTGCCAGACGAAATTGTGCTCGTTCGCCACTTCCGCGACGGACTTAGCGCCGATTCTTTCGAGGAAACGGCGGTGGACGGCGCGGTGATTCGCCTTCGTCCAGCGCGCGACGTACTGCAACGCATGCCAGTAATCGCGGCCGGTATCCGAGGACGCGTCGATCCAAGCGGCCGCCGCGGGGATCTGCCGGCCGATGCGGGCAACGTGCTTTTCCGCCGCGATCTGGCCGCGCTTGTACAGATGCGCCCCGAGGCTGCGCGACCCGTGGTGGGTGACCAGCACGCGGTAGCGGCGCGACTCGCCTTCCGGCAGATGAAAGCGGTCCGCCAGATCGCCATGTCCGGTCAGGCGGAGCACGGCGAGCATGGTTTCGTCCACGTCCACCTCGCCGATGAATGCGAAATGGTTGCCGTCTCCCTGGTCCGCCAGTTGCGCGCCCGCGCGTTCCCGCAGACCGGTGAGGAAACGGTTTTCCCAGACCTCCTCGTTCAGCACCTCGTCGTGCACCAGATCGTCCGGAAGCCGGTAGCCGGGACCGAAGCGGGTGGAGAGCACCAGCGCATCCAGCTCTTTCGACACGCTGTCGCTTTCTTCGTAGAAGGTGGCAAACATGGAGCAACAGACATCCGCGGAGTGCGCGGAGGGAATGATGGCATTCTCCACCGCGATCGCGCCGCCCACGGGAATCACCGCCTGCCCCTGCCCCGCCGGACACGCATCCGGCATGAGCGCGCCACGGGCGATCACCGGCGTCTTCAGCAATTCGCCCATCTGTTTGCGAGCGGCCTGGACATTCTCCTGCTCTTCCTTTGTCACGGGCAGGATGGCCTCCGCCAAGGGCGAGGACTTCTCCCGCATGACGGACTTCACCGGAGGCGGGACGACGTCGCGCTTCAGCAGCTTCAGGGCATATTTCGGATCGGAGATCCCGCGCGCTTCATACTCGGCGAGTTTCGCCAGGAGCTCTTGGAAAACCGGGCCCGGCTCGTAGCCCGCGTCGATCAGATCTTGGGATGTGAGAAGTTTCATAAGGTAGCAAGGTTGGCCCGCCAGTCCGCGGCGGTGACGGAATAGCAGACGCTATCGAAGGCCACGCCCTCGCGGCTGCTGCCGCCCGCGATCACGCCCTCGAAATGGAGGCCTGCTTTCAGCATCACGCGACCGGAAGCGGGATTGTGAGGGAAGTGGCGAGCCTGAAGCCGGGGCAGACGGAGGTGGTTGAACGCATAGCGCAGCACGCGGTGCAGGGCCTCCGTGGCGTAGCCCTTGTTCCAATGGGGCACACCGATCCAGTAACCGGCCTTCAGGTCGTCGCGGCTTTCGCCACAGAGGCTAATGACGCCCACGATCCGGCCGCTCTCGCGGAGGCAGATGGTGAAATTCGCGCCTGCTCCGGTGGTCCACTGTTGCTCCACCCGGCGGATCCAATCCATCGCCCCGCCGCGCGGATAGGGATGCGGAATCGCGGCGGTGGTCTCCGCGATCCGGCGGTCGCTAAGATAGCACTCCAGAGGTGCCGCGTCGGCGGGAACCGGCGGCCGGAGGAGGAGCCGCGGCGTTTTCAGGGCAATGGGCGCAATCTGCTTCATGGCGGATGGGGCGTGCCGGAACGGTTGCACCGTTCCGGCAAGGTGAGAGCGGAAATTTTCACGCATGGTTTCAAGTTAGCGCAGGTCAAAGCGCCATTCATCGGCGAAGAGCCCGTAGTTCACGCGGTCGTGGAAAAGCCCGCCGCGCCGGATCCCGCCGCTCACGATGTTCTCGAAGGTCATCCGGCCCTTTTGCATCACTCTTCCCGAGCCGGGATTGCCCGCCATATGGCAGCCGGTGACGTAGAGCAGGCCGCGATCATCGAAGGCATGGCGCAGCACCTCGCGCAGGGCTTCGGTGGCATAGCCGCAGCGCCAGAAAGGGACGCCCAGCCAGTAGCCGATCTCCGCGCTGCAGCGGTCCTGGCGCAGCGTGAGGCTGATCACCCCGATAAGGCCGGGCACCGCCTTGCGCTCGATGGCGAAGGTTTCCACCGCCCCGGTGACATGGTCTGTCCCGATGGCATCGAGCCAGTCCAAAGCGTGGCCGAGGTGGTAGGGATGCGGGATGGCGGTGGTCTTCAGCGCCACGCGCGGGTCCCCCGCGTAGCGGACGATGGCCTCCAAGTCCCCGCGCTCCGGAGTGCGGAGCAGCAAGCGGGTGCTTTCGAGGACGGCGGCGGTGTTGGGAATGGTTTCAGCGGTCATAAAGGGAAATCAAGTAGGAGGTGTGGGTGTCAGTTCCCGCGCAATTCGAGCCAGGCGAACCGGATCGCGAAGGCGAAGGTCAGCAGGGCGAAGATGAAATGTGCTTCGTTCATGGCTTGGGAAAGGGGGAGGGAGCGCGGCCCCCTCCCCCGGGCTTATCTCTTCAGGAAATCCAACCACTGCCCGGCGGTGCCGAGGGCGAGCGGCTGGGCGATTCCCCCTTCGGCCTTTTCAAGCACCTGGAGGAACTTCAACTGCAGCAAGGCGGGATGCGTCTCGAAGACACGGGCCGCGTTTGCCATGGTGCGGATGGCCGCTGCTTCCGCGCGGGCCTTTTCCAAGGTGATCAGCGACTGCTGCCGGGCGGAGAGGGCTTCGGTGAAGACTTTCCGCAGATCACCCGCGATCATCAGGTCCTTTGCCGCCACCCGGTCGAGGCCGATCCCGAGCAGTGCGGCACGCGGCCGGACTTCTTCCAGCAAGCCAGCCGAGAGATCGGCCTTCCTTTCGATCAGCGCCTCCAGGGTCTGCCCGCCGATCAGCTGCCGGAGGGCGATCTGGACCGAGTGATAGAGCGAGCCGAGCGGATTCGCGGCCGCCTGGAAGAACAGGAGCGGATCGATGATGTGGTACTCCACCAAGGCGCTGACCTTCAATCCGGCCATGTCCGCGGTGAGGAATTCCTGCCCGACGATCGCGAAGTCGGAGCGGCGGGTATCGAAGTTCTTCGCTTCGTACCCTCTTCCGATGAGACGATGACGCCCCGCCGCGAGACGTCGCACGAACTTCCCGTGACGGAAAAGCAGCGCCGCCTGATGCTCGTGAACGATGACGGTCGAAACCCACACCTGCCAGGAAACGAGAGCGACCGGCAAGAGCACGAGGAGGATGGAAAGGAGGATCATGATAAAGATGCAGTGAGTGATAATGAAAGAGGCTTGGAAAACTCCCGATCCGCCGGGGAACGGGCGGGAGGATCCGCTTTCATCCGCCGCCGTGGCGGTGGCTGAAGAGGCGGTCCCCGCAGGGCCCTTTCCGGCTGCTTCCGAAGAAGCCGGAGCGAGAGTTTTCCTTGTGTCAGGCGGGATTCGAACCCGCTACCAATCGTGTTCAACGACCGCTCTACCGATTGAGCTACTGAGCCGGCAGCCCGATGCGGGGAACCTCTCGGGGAAAACCCTTCGAAGCCCCTTGGCCGTCATGCCGGAAAGTTGAGGAAGTGGTTCCAGTCGGGGATATTCCAGAGGTTGCGGACCCGTAGCGTCGCCGGGACGGAGCGGGGTTTCCGTGGCTGGCAGAGCAAGCGCAGGCCGGCCTCGGCCGGGGTCCGCGCTCCCTTCCGGGCATTGATCGCCCGGTCGGCCAGCACGCAGTTCTCCCACTCGTCCCGCCCGCCGCGGGAGCGGGGCAGGATGTGATCGATATTCGCTTCCGCAGGGGTGAGCTTCCGGCCGCTGTACTGGCAGCGCCCGCCATCCCGCTCCCACAGCGCCCGGAAGCCGAGCCGCGGGACGTGGATCGGCACGCGGCCGTAGCGGGAGAGCACGATCACGGTCGGTATCCGGACCGGGCCGCGGGTGGTGCCCACGACAGAAGATCCCTCTTCCGCCGGCAGACCCCGCCAGTCCTCCCAATCGAAGGCCTGCATCGTGTCCCCCTCGATCCGGAGCGCGCGCGCCGTTCCCGTGGCCAGGTGGCCGAAGGCTTCGGCGGGCGTGATGGCATCGATGGCTAGCCAGTGCCGGTTGAGCACCAGGACGGTCGTGCGATGGAGGGAGTGCGTGGTCATCATCGTATCGGGAAAGGAGGCTTGGGGTGACCTACGGGATTCGAACCCGTGCTGCCGCGATCACAACGCGGGGTGCTGCCGCTACACCAAGGTCGCCGTTTCGGTGCCGCCACATGACAACAGTTCTCCCGCGCTCCTAGATATGCCTTATCGATCCACCGCTATCTGTGCGGGATCGATCGGGCTTCCGGATCGGAAAGGGATGTCGTCCGCGGGCGGGACGGAGGGGTCAGGAAATTGCTAGAAGGGACACGGGGTCACGGTCGGGAGAAATCGGGAAAGGGGTTCGGGATTCGAGCATGCGGGAAAACAAAAAGCCCCGCTTCCGGTGGAAGCAGGGCTGCGGGAAAATCCTAGGATCTACGCGGCTTGTCAGGCGGGATGTTGCCTGAACCTGCTTCCGTTGGGCGCCGGATTACCGGCAAAGGTCATTTCTTTATACGATGGCGGACAAATGCCCCCGACCACGGTACCGATGACCCGGCGCCAAGCCCCTGCGACCTCGCGGACGAGGACATCGGAGCTTTGCAGTTGGGATCGGTGTAGGCGCATCGTTTCGGAATGAAGTTAGGCGTAGATATGCGTATGGCTTTCCCGCGTCAACGGAAAAAACCAGATTCTTATATGAAGAGCCGGAGAGCTACCGTTCTACCGTGCCGCCACCAGATCGTAGCCGCGCCAGTCGGCGATGGTCACCTCCGCGAATTCCCCCACCGGGATGCTTTCATCCACGTGCACGGAGCCGTCGATCTCGGGGGCATCCCACGCGGTGCGGCCGACGCCCTTTTCCTCCACCAGCACGCGGACCTTCTTGCCGATCTGCTGCTGGTTCACCTCTGCGGCCACCTTCTGCAGCTCAGCCATCGCGCGGCTCCAGCGGCCCTTGCGGGTCATGTGGTGGAGATGCCCGTCCATCTTGTGCGCGCGCGTCCCCTCTTCCTTGGAATATTGGAACACCCCAGCCCGCTCGAAGCGGAACTCGCGGATGAATTCCAACAGTTCCTCGAAGTCCTCCTCGGTCTCCCCGGGAAAACCTACGATGAATGTCGTACGGATACCGAGGCCCGGAATGCCGGCCCGCATGCGGCGCAGGAGATCGCGGATATAGTCGCCGCTGGTCACCCGCTTCATCGCGGTGAGCATGCGGTCGGAAATGTGCTGCAGCGGGATATCGACGTACTTCGCCACCTTGTCGCACGCGGCGATGGTCTGGATCAGCTCGTCCGACCAATGCGCCGGATGGGTGTAGAGCAGCCTCACCCAGAAATCCCCCTCGATCGTGTTGATCTCGCGCAGCAAGGTGGAGAGCGATTCGCCCTTCGTCGAATCCACCGGGGAGCTCGGCTTGGGCCGCTCGTCCGTCCACTGGTCCATGCCGAAGTAGGTGGTGTCCTGGGAGATGAGGTTGATCTCCTTGACGCCGGATTTCACCGGCGCCTCCACCTCCCGTACCACCGACTCCTGCGTGCGGGAGCGGTGGCGGCCGCGGATCTGCGGGATGATGCAGAAGGTGCAGGTGTGGTTGCACCCCTCCGCGATCTTCACGTAGGCGAAATGCTCCGGCGTCAGGCGGAAGCGCGGCGTGGTGTAATCGGGAACGTACTTCGGCTTCAGCGTCACGAAATCGCGCGGATCATCCGTCGCTGCCGGGCCTTCGGTCTTCGCCACCTCCACGGCGTTTTTCTTTCCGAGCAGGTTCTCGATGATCGGCGCCACCTTGGTGATCTGGTCCAGCCCGATGAAGGCATCCACCTCGGGCATGATCCCCGGCAGGTCCTTCGCGAAGCGCTGCGAAAGACAACCCGCCACGATGATCTTCTGGCGCGCGCGATCCGGATCCTCGGTCCGGGCGTTGACCGCGCCGAAGACCGCGTCGATCGACTCCTGCTTCGCCATATCGATGAAGGAGCAGGTGTTCACGATCAGGACATCGGCGAGTTCCGCCTCGGAGGTCAGCGACATGCCGGCCTCGGCGAGGTGACCCATCATCACCTCGGAATCGATGAGGTTTTTCGCGCAACCCAGGGAAATGAGACCAACAGTGGTGGACATGGTGAAAGGAGAGACGTGCAGGCGAAAGACAGAAGACTGGAGCGACGCGCGCTGCCAGTCTTGTTAGCGGAGCAGAAAGACTACCGGTTTCTCAGAAAGGAGGCTCCATGATCAGTTCGTCGCCCGGCTCCGGGCGCACGTCCGTGAAACTGCTCACCGGCGTGGCGATGGCACCCTCCACGGTCACCTCGCCCACCTTCAGGCGGCCTAGGATGCCGGTGTTCCGGCGGATGCAGAGGACCGTATCGGGAGTGACGTTCTCGGGCATCACGATTTCAATTGTCGCGAAGCCGCCCAGCTTGTCGTCCTCCACCCATTCCTTCACGCGGGCCATCACCAGGGCGTCCTTGATGATGCGGGCGCGGCGGGCTTCCTTGTCGCGGCTCTCCGTCACCTTGCCGGTCACGAAGGCGGCTTCCTTGTCAGACGTCTCGGCGTCGCGGGTGGCCTTCTCCTTTTCCTCCTGCAGCCTGGCGATTTCGGCCTTCATGGCCTCCATCTGGCTTGGGTCGGGAGCCGCTTCCTCGGCAGGAGCAGCTCTCGCCGAAAGTTCCGCCAGGGCCCGGCGCTCGCGCTCGGTTGCGATGCGGTCCTGCTCCGCCTGGATCTCGGCGAGTTGGCGCTTCATCTCGGCGAGCTCGTTCTTTTCAGCGGAGCTTTCCCCCGGTGCGGCGTTATTCTTATACGAGACGGCCAGAGCCCCGAGCAGCAATGCGATCGTGGCACCCAGCAGAATCTTCAATGTGTCCATGGACCCGGAGGTTGCGCACGCTCCCGCGGCTTGTCAACGCGCAGCGGTGGAAGAGATCGCCGCCAAATTTGCGGAGGGCTGAAGCTGGATTACCGCCGCTTTCGAAGGAACAGGAGGCTCAAAAGCCGCCCGGATATCCACGCGCGGCGGGCCGCGAATTCGTCGCGGCGCGGAAGACTTATCAACCGGGAACAGCGGCCATCCTGCCCGGGGCCGGCATTCCACGTGGAGCTCGGATTGACCCTTTGCCCGGGAAATGCAGAGGGCGGGAATTCAAAAGCAAGAAGCGGAGTTTCCGGGAGGCGGACCTGCATTAGGGTGTTCCCGAAACCGGAAGGATCACCCATGATGACCGCTACGAAGACGAAGGACAAATACGGGAGCGAAGCAGCACGCTGGAAGGCGGTGCTGGAGAGGGACCAACAGGCGGAAGGGACGTTTTACTATTCCGTGCGGACCACCGGGGTCTATTGCAAGCCCTCCTGCCCCTCCCGCACGGCCAAGCGGGAAAATGTGGGATTTCACGACTCCCGCGCGGATGCGGAGAAGGCGGGCTTCCGGCCATGCAAGCGCTGCCGGCCCGACGGAGGATCCGTGAAGGACGAGCACATCGCCTCCGTGGCCAACGCGTGCCGCCTCGTCGCCAGTTCCGAGGAAACGCCGGATCTTGAAACGCTGGCAAGGAAAGCGGGGATGAGCCGCTTCCACTTCCAGCGGGTCTTCAAGCAAATCACGGGACTGACCCCGAAGGCCTACGTGTCCGCGATCCAGGCGCGGCGGATGCGGGAGGAATTGCCGAAGCGGCGCAGCGTGACCGAAGCCATCTACGAGGCGGGCTTCAACTCGAACGGCCGATTTTACGCGAGGTCGGAGGCCATGCTGGGGATGGATCCCAAGAAATTCCGCGGCGGTGGCCCGGGGGAAACGATTCGCTTCGCCATCGGTGAATGTTCGCTGGGGACCATCCTCGTCGCGTCTTCGGACAAGGGAGTGTGCGCGATCCATCTGGGGGACGATCCGGAATTACTTCTTGCCGAACTCGAAGGCCGCTTCCCGAAAGCCGAGTTGATCGGGGGCGACAAGGATTACGAGAAGCTCGTCGCGAAGGTGGTTGGCTTCGTGGAGGCACCGGGAATCGGCTTGGACCTGCCTTTGGACGTGCGGGGCACCGCGTTCCAGCAGCGGGTGTGGCAGGCCCTGCGGGAGATCCCGCCGGGAACCACGGTCAGCTACGCCGCGCTGGCGGAAAAGCTCGGCAGCCCGCGCGCCGTCCGTGCGGTGGCCGGAGCTTGCGCGGCAAACGCCATCGGGATCGCGATCCCGTGTCACCGGGTGGTGAGGACGGATGGCGGTCTCGCGGGTTATCGCTGGGGAGTGGCGAGGAAGCGCGAGCTATTGGATCGTGAAACGAAATCCGGATCCTGAGTGCCATGGAACTTTTTCCCTCGGACGGAACGCTCAACCTTCTGCCTTGCGACGGCACGGTCAATTATCACGGCCGTATCTTCCGCGATCCCGATGCATCGAAATATTACGAAGCCCTGCTTTCCACAGTGCCGTGGAAAAACGACGAGGCGGTGATTTTCGGGAAACACATCATGACCGCGCGGAAGGTGGCATGGTACGGTGATTCCGATTTTTCCTACACCTACTCCGGCACGACGAAACAAGCGCTGCCGTGGACGGCGGAATTGCTGGAATTGAAGGCGCGGGTCGAAGAGATCACCAGCTCCGCCTTCAACTCCTGCCTGCTCAATCTCTATCACAACGGCAGCGAAGGGATGGCCTGGCATAGCGATGACGAGAAGGCGCTGGCGAGGAACTCCAGCATCGCCTCCGTCACCTTCGGCGCCGAGCGGAAGTTCGCCTTCCGGCACAAGCGGACGAAGGAGAGCGTTTCCCTGATTTTGGAACACGGCAGCTTGCTCGTGATGAAGGATGAAACGCAGACGCACTGGCATCACCGGCTGCCACCGACGAAGAAAACGAGCACGCCGCGGATCAACCTCACCTTCCGGACGATGGAGCGGCGGTAGCGCCGATCTACTTCACCGGCACCAGCACCACCTGGCGCAGATCCATCACGGCCGCGCCGGGCTTGGAAAGGGCGCGAACTTCGAGGACCTGCGGCCCCGCCTCGCGGAAGGCGACCTTGCCAACCCGGCGTTCCTTGAAATTCTGGAAATGCCCGGTCTCCTCCACCTTGAAACGCGAGTTTTGTCCGGCGCAGCGGATCTCCACCTCACTGTCGCCGCTCCCCTTTCCGCAGCCTTGCCAGACGTGGATTGCATAGGTTCCGGGGCGCTGTAGCTGGAAGTTCCAAGAGGCCCAGTCGGCGGGATTCACCCAGAAGCCGAGGGTGTTCTTATTCTCCTGCTCCTCGTAGTGCAGCTTTTCGCCGTGCGCCTTCGCAGCGCTGGAATGCAGCACGATGCGTCCGCCGCTCAACTGACCCGGCGCGGCGTAATTTTTACTGACGTGGTCACCCTTGACGTAGTCTTCATGGCAGGCCGCGCATCGTTGCAGCTTGCCGCGCTCCGCCACCTTCGCGGCCGCGGCGTCCACGGTGAAGAATTCCCAGTCGCCGGCCTGTGGAAAGAAGCTCTTTTCGCGTTTCAGCATGCCGGTGAAAAGCTCGGTCTTTCCGCCGGGTTCCCCGAACTTTTCCTTCAGCAGGACACTGCCTTCAGGGAATTTTCCCCAAGGATCGAAAACCGGCAGCACGGCCCTGTCATTGGCATAGACGTGAAAGGTGGCGGCGTGGGGATTCACGACTGGCAGGGCATCGATATTGCACCGCTCGGAGACCGCTGCTGCCATTTCCACACGCTCCGGGGTGACCCGCTCCAGCGTGGCGCGCTCTTTCACGTAGCGCAGCAGTTCCCCGTCCGTGGGTGCCGCCAAGAGGGGCGAGGCAAGCGCGACGAAGAGGACCGGGCGGATGGGTTTCATGCGATCCTTTGCTCTCAGCCGCCCGCCCCGCGGTCAAGCCACGGCGCAAATGTGATTTGAAATACTTCGGGACAGAGCGAGGGGTAAGCATCTCATTCCCCAGTACCCATGAAAACGATCTCTTATCTTCCTGCTGCCATTCTGGCCGCGTCTCTCGTTGTTTCCGCGCAGGCCCAGGAATTCCGGGAAATCCCCGTGGAACCCGATCCGCCCGAGCAGCCGCTTTCGATGGAGCGGCTTTTCGAGGAGGAGCGGGCGAAAGGCAACCAAGAGCCGGCGACCCCGGACCCGGGGGATGTCCTTGCTCCCGAGACTGAATCGGAACGAATCCAACGGACGATGATGAACCGGATGCGGCGGGAAATGATGGTTCAGGACGAAGAGCAACGGGAGGAGACGGGGGCGGATCGACCGCGATGGATGATCGGGATCTCGGTGGAGCCGGTGGAACCCTTCCTGAGAGAGCATTTGGGAATCGAGGAAGGCTCCGGAGCAAGAGTCAGCCTCGTCGCGAAAGATTCCCCGGCAGAGCGTGCGGGTATCGCGGCAAATGACATCATTCTCGCGGCCAACGGGGACAAGATCGCGACGATCGAGCAACTAAAGGCGAAGGTGGAAAAAAGCGGCAAGGAGGGAAAACCGCTGGCGCTGGAGATCCTCCACCGGGGCCAGCGTAAGTCGATTTCCCTGCAGCCGAGAGGTCCGAAGCCGGAAGACAACCCGGAGGAAGGCGGTCCCCCGCGGCGTCCGGATGCGGATCAGCGGTTCGCCAACTTTGCCCGCCGTTTGGCGCGTCAGGAACGGCAGATCGCGGAGCTGCGGGAAGAAGTCGCGAAACTGAAGGCCCGCATCGAGGAGGCGGACGACGACCGGTAAGCACCCGCAGCCGATTCACGCCATCCATCAGCGGCTCACGGCCTCCAGCAGGCTCTCCCGGAGCGGCCAGTAGTCGAGCGCGGGATCCAACCCATTCGCCATGAGGGCGTAGGTCAGCACCTTACCATTCGGGAGCGTTAGGAAGCCAACCTCCGTTTTCACGCCGGACATCGCGCCTAGCTTTGCGCGCACCTTTCCGTCGAGATAGGTGGAGAGGCTATCGCGAAAGCGGGCGCCGTGCGGGCCCAGGCGGGCGATGTGATTGATCCGTGCGAGATCGATGGGCCGGATCATCGTCGCGCGGGCGAGACCGCTACCATCGATCAGACGAAGCCCTTTGAAGAACACCCCCTGCTTTTCCCAATACCGCCGCAGGGCCTCCGCTGCCTGTTTCTTTTCCTGACGACCGATCGTGAGGAAAAGGCACTGGGCTTCCAGATTGTCGCTCGTCCGGTGGAGATGGCCGATGACCTCCGCGAGGGGTGCCGAGCGATGCGTGGCCAGTTTCACAAGGGCAGGCGGAGAAGCGGGGATCTCCCGCCCGGCGACGCTTACGCCCGCGCGCTTCAGCGCCAGGGTCATGAGGCCCGCTGCAGCCGCCGGCGGATCCGGCAGCGCGCCCGTCACGGTGAAGGGATTTCCGCCGAGCGGCACGGTTCCTTGCAGCGTGACCGTGCTGCCATAGGGCTCTGAGTAAACCACCACTTGATCGCCGCTGCCCGCGGGACCGGTGCTCACGCGGTTGATCCAGCGGGTCTCCTTGCCGGTGACCGGCGTCTCCAGCAATCGCGCGGGCGAGCCCGTCCTTTCGCCCGGCTGGAAGGAGATCTCCAGACGGTTGTGATTCACATTCAGACCGTAGGCTCCCGCACCATACGCATTGCCGATGTCCCCCCAGTTCCAATGATCGCTTACCGCCTGCGGCGGGAAGACCGATGCGTCCGGGATCACCCGTCCTTCCACCCGCTTCAGCCCCTGCTTCACCAGTTGGGTCGCCAGAGCATCCAGATCCTCCCCGGCGAGCGTGGGATCGCCTCCGCCGAGCAGTACGAGGTCGCCCGCCAGCACGCCATCGGTTCCCGGAGCGGCAGCGGCCGCAAGGGCGGTTTCAAAACGAAACTCGGGGCCCAGCAGGTCCAGCGCCGCCGCAGTTGTCATCGTTTTCAGGGCGGATGCAGGACAGAATGCGGTCTCCGCGAGCGGCGATAAGTAAAGTTCTTCGCCCTCCGGCCCGAGGATGCAGAAGCCTACCGCTGCGCCCGCCAGTCGCGGGTCCTCGCTCCATGTGCGGAACGCCTTCGCCAAACCGCTCTCCTGCTCCACTTCATCCCCTGCTCCATCCGCGGCCGGACCGGGGGCCAGGGAAATCGAGATCGGCTCGACGCGGGGCGAAACCAGCAGCCAGCCGGCTATCGCCCAGCCGGAAAGGAGCACGAGCACTTTGGCGCTGCTGGAGGCTTGCACGTGGGAATTCTCCGGAGATACGGCGACTTTGCAAGCGAGCCGGGGCAGGGAGCCCGCGCAAGGGGAAAGCGCCCCTTTCGATCAGGCGCCCAGATTCTTGATCGTCTGGAAGATCGCCGTGATCATCAGGTAGGCCATGGTGCCGATGAGGGCGGCCATGATGATCAGGATCGTCGGCATGATGAGCGCCATGATCCGGGACAGGCTCTTGTCGAGTTCCTTGTCATAGCGTTCCGCCGCGCGGCGCAGGGAAAGATCGAGTTTACCCGTCTGCTCCCCCACCGAGACCATGTCGATCAGGAGCGGAGGAAAGGCACCCGTGCGGACCAGGGACTTCGAGAACGCACGACCGTCTCCCACCTGATCGATCACCGTGTTGAGCTGCTCGCGCAGCGCGAGATTCTGCGTGGCGTCGCGGGAAAGCTCCAGCGCGCGCAGGAGAGGCAGGCCATTGCCCGCCAGATTCGCCATGGTTTCCAGGAACTGCACGTAGAAGCGGCTGGCGACCACGGGACCCATCAAGGGCGCGCGGAGTTTGAAGCGGTCCCAGGTCATCCGGTTGTCGGGATTGTCCTTCCAGGCCTTGAAGAACAACAGGCCCGCCACCACGATGATCAGGACAATGTACCAGTAGTTCTTCAGGAGGTCCGTGGCGGAGACCATCAGCTTGATCGGTCCCGGCAACTTTCCGCCCGGGGTGCTCTCGATCAGCGTGGTAAGCTGCGGGATCAGCGTGGTGACGAAGACGATGGAGACGCCGATACCCGCCACCACGAGGAAGGCGGGATAAATCAAAGCGAGGATCAAGCGGCTCTGGAGTTCCGAGATGGTCTTCAGGTAGTGCGCCTGGCGCTTGAGGATGGTGTCCAGCGCGCCGGATGCCTCGCCCGCCGCAGCCAGCGAGCAATAGAGCGGGCCGAAGCTGGGGCTCACCCGCTTGAGCGCGGTGGAGAAATTCATGCCATCGCGTACGAGTTGCCGGACGCGGCTGGCCACGTCCTTCAAGCCGCCGAGTTCCTGACGGCTTTCCATCGACTTCAGCGCGGGCTCGAGCTGGAGACCGGCGGAAAGCATGTCGGAGAGCTCCTCCGTGAACATGATGATCTCCGCCTTCTTCAGCTTGAGCGGGCCCTCGGGCGTCTTCTCTTCCCCCTCTTTTGCCGCCGCCTTTTTGGACGGGGCGGGTGCGGGTGCAGGCTCGCTTTTCGCTTTCTTCTTGGCAGGAGAGGAAATGGAGGAAGTGGCCGACTCCTTCAGGCTGACGGGCTGGAGACCACGGCGGTCCAGCACCCGCAGGGCTTCCGGGCGGTCGGCGGCATCGACCTCGCCGGTCTGGACACCGCCGGTGGCGCTGAGGGCTTTGTAAGCGTAGAGGGGCACGGCTTGCGGGGAAATCGGTTATTCGGTGGCGATGTCGGTCGAGGTGACGGAGATGACTTCCTCGATGGTCGTCATGCCCTGCATCACTTTCTTCCAGCCGTAGCCGCGCATCGGGATAAAGCCTTCCTTGATCGACTGCGCCCGGATTTCCGGCGCGCTGGCACCGTGGGCGACCATGTCCTGCATGGTCTGGCTGAGCACCACCACCTCGTAGATGGCCAGACGGCCTTGGAAACCGGTGCCGCGGCAGCGGTCGCAGCCTTTCGCCTGGTAAGCCTGACCTTCCAGATTCATCGGAATCCCCAGCTCCCGGCGGTCGTCCATGGTCACCTCCCGCGGCACCTTGCAGTGCGGGCAGAGTTTCCGGACCAGCCGCTGGGCCAGGAAGGCGCGCACGGCTGCGGAGACCAGGAACGGCTCCACACCCATGTCGATCAGACGGCTGATGCCGCCCAAAGCGTCGTTCGTGTGAAGGGTGGAGAATACCAGGTGACCGGTGAGGGAGGCGCGGATGGCGATTTCCGCCGTCTCAAGGTCCCGGATTTCCCCGATCATCACCACGTTCGGGTCGGCACGCAGGATGGAGCGCAGGCCGGCCGCGAAGGTGAGGCCGATATCCGACTTCACCGCGATCTGCATCACCCCGGACAGCTTGTTTTCCACCGGATCCTCGATCGTGACGATGCGGCGGTCGGGGTGGTTGATCTCGCTGAGGAAAGAATAGAGGCTCGTCGATTTACCGGAACCGGTGGGGCCGGTGATCAGGATGATGCCGTTGGAAATATGCAGGAGGCTCTCGATCTTCGAGCGCACATGCTGCTCCATGCCCAGCTTGTCCAAATTGAACTTCTCCTGGTTCAGGAGACGAAGCGCGACGCTCTCACCCTCGACCGTCGGCACGGTGGCGACACGGACGTCGATGGTGCGCCCCTCGAACTGCAGGTTGATACGTCCGTCCTGCGGCAAGCGGCGCTCCGCGATGTCCAGGCGGGACATGATCTTCAGACGGGCGATCACGGAGCTTTGCAGCGCCTTGATATTCTCCGGCACGGTGACTTCCAGCAGCTTGCCGTCGATACGGTAGCGGATCCGCAGGTTGTTCGACAGCGGCTCGACGTGGATGTCCGTCGCGCGCTGCTCCAGGGACTCCCGGATGATCTGGTTGACGAATTTCACCACGCTCGCCTCCTCGTCCTCATCGGCGTCGATCACGTTCGCCTCGTCGTGGGACTCCAGATTGTCGTAATCGAGCTCCCGGCCTTCCAGAATCTGTTCGAAGGTATCGGCGCCCACGCCGTAAAGGCGGCGCAGGGACTCGTGGATGCGGCGGCGGGATGCCATGCACCACTCCACCGGCATCGCGATCTCCTGCGCGACGGCCTGCCGGGCCACGAGATTGAAGGGGTCGAAGGTGGCCAGCTTCAGGTGCTCCGCCCCCTCTTCGCCGGTGATGGCGACGGGGAGCAGCCGGTGTCGCAGGGCCACCCGGGGGCCGCAGGCCTCGCGCAGCGGAAGCGGGGCCTCCGCCTGCGGGATGCTCTCCAGCCACTCCATGCCCAGTTCCGAGGCCAGCTCGCGCATGTAGCCCTCCTCATCCACCACACCGGCATCCAGCACGTCGTCGATGGGAGATCGCTGGCGCTGGGCCGCCCCCTCCAAGACTTCCCCGAGTTTGTCCAAATCCTGGCATCCGCTCCGGCGGGCGGGGTCGATCAAAAGGTCAATCATTCGGCGGTGGTTCTGCTGGCAGTCTTGTCCTTTAAAACCGCCGCCGGTGCAACTTTGTCTCTGGAAAATGCGACGGTTCACGAGCGTGCATTCGCCAGCTCATGAGATTATCTGATTATCAGCAACTTAGCATGATCGCGCAAGCTCCGGCCACCTCAGGGGCGGTGGGCCGTCATCACCCCACGGTCAGCGGCGGTCGTCTGGAAGGCGAATCCGCGGAATCCCGCCTCGGTCAACAGATCCTCGTATTCGCCCACGGAGTAGCACTTGCCCTGCGTGGAATGCATCAGCAGGGCTGAATACTCGGCCACCGGCAGCGGGCCGTCCTTTTCCCGGTTGATGAAGGCATCGTTGATGATGAGCATCCCGCCCGGCTGCAGGGACTCGAAGGACGCCCGCAGGAGCTTCCGGACCTCGGGGAGGTCCCAATCGTGGAGCACGTTTGAATACAGGTGCAGGTCATGCCCCCCCGGCAGGGGGTCCTTGAGCATATCCCCCGCCATCACCTCCACCCTGCCTGCGAAGCCGAGCTCCCCCACCCGTTTGGACGCGATTTTCTCCACCGGGGCTTGATCGAAGACCGTGGCCTCCAGATGGGGATGATTCGCCACCAGCGAACAGGCGTAGATTCCCGAGCCGCCGCCGATATCCAGGACACGGGAAAAGCCGGACAAATCGAGGGCCTGCGCCATCGCCGGGCCCAGCAGGACACCCCGGCAGTCCATCGCGGCCGTGAATTGCCGCGCGAAGCCCTCTTCCTCCATCGCGCGGTGCCAATCCACCGATTCGTCGTAGCCGCCCCAGTTGGCCGGCTTTCCGGTAGCCAGCACTTTCAAGTAGTCCCTCGTCACGGGGCGGTCCTCGAGCGAGCGATAGTAGGGTGCCAGCGACCACGGCGATGAGGACGCGAGATACTCCCGCCCGGAATCCGAAAGGTGGAATACCTCTCCTGCCCGCCGGACGAAGCCGTTCGCCGCAAACAGCGTCATCATCACGTCCGCCGGTCGCCCGGCGAAGCCGAAGTGCCCGCAGATGCCCTCCAGATCCGACGGATTATCCCCGAGCCAGGAAAAGAAATCGAGATGCACCAGAGCCGCCGTGACCAGATCCGCTGCATACAGGCCGTCCCGGTAGCGGTACGCGCGGAGCGGGTCGGCCGCGGGAACTCGGGTCAGATCGATCTGGATCATTTCATTCACCGCGCCGGGAAAGCCGCCACCTTACAAGCCGAATGAACGCCATCAAAAGAAGGAGCGGCCCGTTCTTTCGTATCCTCCCTCCATCTCCGGCCGGGGCTAAGTCAGCCTTGGAAGATTTTCTCACGGTGATGCGCGAGAAACTCGGTTGAGGGCTGCGCAAGTTTCTCCGGAAAACGGATCGGCTTGCCTTCAAAGACGCTGAAACTCTTCTCCAAAATCTCATTCGGAAAGTGACCGCGCAGCGATTTCCCGAGCACCACGCGAAGCGATTCATCCAAGGTGATGAGGCCGCCATCGAACGCGGCGTCATGAAGGCTGGACAGGCAAAGGCCATTCCTGGGATCGAGCCGTTCGCCCGGAAAGTCGCGCCACGGCCTGATGTGGCTGGCAACGAGGAGCCGCGGGATCCCGATGCCGCTAATACAGCATCTGACCCCATAGGCGCTCAGGATCGATTGCCGGAAAAACTGCTGCCCCCTGCGGACCTTGACCAAAGCGATGGCCTCCGTTGCGCCGTCATGGGCGCTCGACCTGACCAGCCTCACGTTTTTGCCGTCGAGGAAATCGACTTCCACGCCCTCGTCCCGCGTAAATAAGTCGTGCAGCAGTTGCTCGCTTTGCGGTGCCAATTCGGCGAGGTTTGAGTTGAACTCGTTCCACATCTCCTCGTCCTGCTTTGAAGCCCGCTTCAGACCGCTCACCTTACGCGCCTTCTGGACGGGATCGAAGGAAGCCAGGTTGGTTAGCTTCATGGCGAGGCTGCTCGGCGTCCGGCCCATCTTCGCCGCCACCTCCCGAACGAGAGGATTTCCCTTGTCCAGCTTACCGAACGGCAATTTCCGGTAGAGATTCAGCGCGACGAGCAAATGCTCGCGTGTCCACGGAACGCTCGGGGATCTGGGCATGCCAAAAATTGTCAATGTCTCCGCGAAGTTCCAGCTTGCCGTGTGTCTTCAACCTGGCCAGGTGATATCGGGGATGAACTTATGCGACTATCATTTCTCGCTCTCGCCCCCCGACTTCGGCCAATTGATCGATGGCTTGAGCGCCCGACAAGAGGCCTGGGAAAACACGGCAAAGTGCTTCCGGGGAGACAACGCGGATCCCTACCTCAATATCGAAGAATGCAGCGACGAGCGCGAAGCGCTTGAAATCGCGGATCATTACCAATCGATCATCACAACCTTGAGGCGTCAGGCTTCATGGCAGCATGGCAGGAGAAAGGTGAACCTCGAGGCTCCCGCAGAAGAAAATGGCCGCTCGGGTTGGTGCCTCTTTGTTCATGCGGCCGCGGGAGAAGCACGACCGGCTGCACGAAACGGTGCCGGTTTCGAAGTTTATCCTAACGAGCACGATGCAAGGGAGGCTTGGGTGGAGGACCAAATCAGCCGGTGCTTGGAATATCTTTCAGGCAGCCGTGACTGGGACTCCGTCGGCAGCGATCTCTTTGTCGCTCCCGTGACATTGAATGCAGACGGAAGTATCACCGACACAAGCGGCGGGCATCATCACACCTAAAGCGGTGCACCGACCGCTACACCTCAATGCCTGAAATGCCGGTGACCTGTGAAGATCATCGCCAACCCGGCCGCGTCGGCCGCCGCGATGACTTCTTCGTCCCGCATGGAGCCGCCGGGCTGGATGCAGGCGGTGGCTCCGGCTTCGATCGCCGCTTGAAGGCCGTCGGCAAAGGGGAACATCGCATCGGAGGCGATGACGCTGCCCTTCAGCTCCAGACCCGCTTCCTTCGCCTTCCATACGGCGATGCGGGAGCTGTCCACGCGGCTCATCTGGCCGGCACCGATGCCGAGCGTGCGGTCCGATTTCGCGTACACGATCGCGTTGGACTTCACGTGCTTCACCACCCGCCAGGCGAAGCGCATCGCGCGCATTTCCTCCTCCGTGGGCGGCCGCTTGGTCACCACCTTGCCTTCCAGATTGTCCAGCCCCAGGGCGGTGTGGTCGCGGTCCATGACCATCAGCCCTCCCGGGCAGGACCGGATCACCGGCGCACGCTTCGCGACGAGGTAGGCGTCGTTCAGCTTCATGATCCGGAGGTTCTTCTTCTTCTGGAGGACGGCACGCGCTTCCGGCTCGAAGTCCGGGGCGATGATCACATCCGTGAAAATCTCCGAGATGATGCGGGCCACCCCTTCCGTCAGCGGGCGATTGCAGACGATCACGCCGCCGAAGGGAGCCTGGCGGTCCGTTTCGAAGGCCTTTTGCCAGGCGTTCCGCAGGTCCTCGTCGTCCTGGCCCACGCCGCAGGGGTTGGTATGCTTGAGGATCCCGATGGTGGGACGGACGAAATCGAGGATGAGATCCGCCGCCGCTTCGATATCGAGGATATTCGTGTAGCTGAGTTCCTTCCCCTGGAGCTGGGTGAAGCAGCTCCTGAAATCGCCGTAAAGCGCGGATTTCTGGTGCGGGTTGTCCCCGTAGCGCAGCTCCATCTCCAGCGGCAGGCTGACGGTGAAATTGCAGCGCGTGCCCTGATTGCACTGGCCGAGGTAGTTCGAGATCGCCGCATCGTACTGGGAGGTCCGCAGGAAAACCTTCACCGCAAGCTGCTCACGGAAGCCGATGGTGGTGTTTCCGCCGTGCTCCCGCATCTCTTCGACCACCTTCTGATAATCGGAAGGATCGGTCACCACGGTCACGGAGGCGTAGTTTTTCGCCGCGCTGCGCAGCATGGAGGGGCCGCCGATGTCGATATTCTCGATCGCGTCCGCCAGGGTCACGTCCGGCTTCGCGATGGTCTGCTCGAAGGGGTAGAGATTCACCACCACCAGATCGATCGGCGGGATATTGTGCTCCTTCGCCTGGGCCAGGTGTTCCTTGTCGTCCCGCTTGTGGAGCAGGCCGCCGTGGACCTTCGGGTGCAGCGTCTTCACGCGGCCCTCGAAAAGCTCGGGCGCACCGGTGAATTCGGACACGTCCATCACGGGCAGGCCGGCTTCGCGCAAGGCCTTGGCGGTGCCGCCGGTGGAGAGCAGCTCCACGCCCAGCTCGTGCAGTTGCTTGGCGAAATCGGCGAGACCGGTCTTGTCGGAGACGGAGAGAAGGGCGCGTTCGATGGGCATCGTGTCGAGGTGGTTTGCGAGAGAAGTGGAGCGACCCGCCCCGCGTAGTCCCGTGTCCGGCCCGCGGCAAGCGCGGAATGTCTGGAACAGGATCGCGGGATTTTCAGGACAAAATCTCCCCGGGGCTGGCGACAATGCGCTGGCGCATCTCGCCGAGGCCTTCGATTCCCAGCTCCACGCAGTCCCCCGGAGCAAGGTAGCGCGGGGGTTTCATGCCCATGCCGACACCGGCGGGCGTGCCCGTGGCGATCACATCCCCCGGCAGCAGGGTCATGAAGCGGCTGATGTAGGCCACGAGCTGGCGGACGCCGAACATCATGTCCCCCGTCCAGCCGTTCTGGCGCAATTCTCCGTTCACCTTGCACCACAGGCGCAGGCCCTGCGGGTCCGGCACGGCGGAGGCGGGCACCAGCCAGGGACCTGCGGGACCGAAGGTATCGCAGCTTTTCCCTTTCATCCACTGGCCGCCCATTTCCTTCTGGTAGGCGCGTTCGGAGTAGTCGCAGAAAACGGAATAGCCGGCCACGTAGTCCAGCGAGTGCTCCTCGGCGACATGGGAGGCGGTGCGGCCGATCACCAGGGCCAGCTCGACTTCATAATCGAGCTTCTTCGCCCCCGGTGGAGTCACCACTTCGTCGTAGGGGCCGCTCCAGCAGGTGCTGGCCTTCATGAAGAGCACCGGCTCCGTCGGGATGCCCTCGCCGAATTCCTTGGCATGGTCCAGATAGTTTTTCCCCACGCAGACGATCTTCGAGGGGCGGTCCACGGGCGGGCCCAGCCGCGCCTCCGGGGAGATCTCCTCGGCATCCGGGCAGCCGTCCTCCACCCAGGCCTGCAGGGCTTCCATGCCGCCCATGGCAAAGAAGCCTTCATCGTAGTCATTGAATTGCCCCCCCACATCCAGACGGCGGCCGTCGTCCAGGATGACGCCGGGTTCTTCGCGTCCGGGCTCGCCGTAGCGGATCAATTT
>CAMPGU010000006.1 GCA_946885645.1 uncultured Haloferula sp. | reverse complement strand
GTCGAACAACGCTGCCGACGATTCGTTCTTCTGGCGCATCGATGGCGGTGGCTGGAGGTTGGAGAACGGCCGTTATGGCGGGTGGTTCTCGACGGACACGTTCCAGCTCGACGGACTCAGCGCCGGCGACCATGTCCTGGAAATCTCGTACCGCGAGAACGGTGCTCGCCTGGATAAATTTGTCATTCAGTTGGACAGCATGACCGCGCCGAGCGGCAACGGACCGGCGCAAAGTTCCCTGGCCGACACCACGGCCCCGGGAGCCCCAAACGGTCTTTCCGCCGCAGCCGGAGATGGTAGCGTCGCGCTGGATTGGAACGACAACGCGGAAACGGATCTCGCCAGCTACACCGTTTACCGCTCCACCACCAGCGGCAGCGGTTACAGCGTCCTCGCCTCTGGAGTTTCCGCCAGCGCCTACACGGACAACACCGCAGCCAACGGTGTCACCTGCTACTACATGGTGACGGCGATGGATACCTCTTCAAACGAATCCTCCACCAGTTCCGAGGTCTCGGCCACGCCGGAGGAATCGCAGGCTTCCCAGATGCAGGCCGAGCAGGGTTCGTACGGCGGCGGGGCCGCCGTCGAGAGCAGCAGCGGCGGTTTCAATGGAACGGGATACATCAACTTCCCGGCCAGTGGAGGTTATCTGCAGTTCACCCAGATCGACGGAGCCTCCGGCGGCGATGCCATCCTGAGCATCCGCTATGCCTTGGGTGCGGCGAGCTCCCGGACCGGCGTCCTGATCGTCAACGGGGTTTCGCAGGCGATCACCTTCGATCCCACCGCCTCATGGGCCGATTGGGCGGTGAAGGAAGTCACGATCCAACTCAACAGCGGCACGACCAACACCATCCGGATCGAATCCTCCGGGCAGGATCTTGCCAATATCGACGAAATCACCGTGACGCCGCTGTTGCCCAGTCCTTGGCAAAGCGCCGACATCGGAGCGGTCGCGGCCGTCGGCAGCGCTGCTTACCGCACGGGCACTTTCACGGTCGCCGGCTCGGGAGCGGACATCTGGGGCAGCGCGGACGAGTTTCGCTATGTCTATCAGACGGCCAGCGGCGACTGCGAGATGGTGGCGCGGGTGACCTCGGTCGGGAATACCAATACGTGGGCCAAAGCCGGCGTGATGATTCGCGAGAGCCTCAGCGCGAACTCGCGCCATGCGTTGGTCGTGGTGACGCCGGGGCAGGGCATTTCCTTCCAGCGGCGTACCAGCACCGGCGGCAGCACGTCGCACACCACCCACCCAGGTCTGACAGCGCCCTATTGGGTCCGCATGGTCCGCAGCGGAAGTACGTTCACCGCCTATCGCTCCGCCGATGGTTCGAGTTGGACCACGATCGGGTCGCAGACGATTTTGATGAGCGCGAACGTTTCCATCGGCCTGGCCGTGACCAGCCACAATGACGGGACGGTCTGCACCACCACCTTGGAGAACGTGACGGTCACGCCGTAAATCATGGAAAGATTGTCCGGGGGAAACCATGCCACTGGTCTGCGGAACTTCCGCAGGCCAGCGGCGATCGCCTGTCTGTTCATCGCGGTCGCTGGCACCGCGGCGTTCCTGCCGGACCGGCAGCCCCATGGGACTTCGGTTAGGAAACCAGTCTCAGAGCGGCTCCGTCCTGATTCGTCTCATGCCACCATCCCGCGTCTCGAGGCCATCCGAAAGGAAACCGATCCGATGCGACGTGAACAAGGGATCGCGAACGTCGTTGAGAGCTTTGGGCTGACGCGAATCCCCGCCGCTTTGGACGAACTTCACCACCTCGAGGACGACCCTTTGACAAACGAATTGGGTATGCGGTTGTTGCACCGGTGGGCGGAAGACGATGCCGCAGCAGCAGCCGGTTGGGCGGATTCGTTGCCTGAAGGCAAGTGGCGGACGGAGGCGCTGAAACAAGCCGCGATCGCCTGGTCCAATGAGCATTTGAACCAGGCTGAGAACTGGGCGCGATCGCTGCCCGACGAACTGGAGCGCGACAGCCAGCTTCTAGCGATCGCGCACGAGGCGGTGCGCAGCGATCCGCTTCAGGCGCTGCAGATCGCCGCGGATCTGCCCGCGAGCGGATCGAGCGATGAATTGATTCGGCGGGCAGCCATGGAATGGGCATCAAAGGACGCAGAAGGCGCTGCGGAATGGGCGCGGAAGATCGAAGCCACGACCCTGCGCGAACAGGTCCTGTCCGGCGTGGCCTTGGCGTGGGGCGCTCACGATCCGATCGCGGCGGCCACTTTTGTTGTAAACGAACTGGCACCCGGACGGCTGCAGACCGATGCCCTGGTCGGCATCGTGCAGCGTTGGACTCAGAACGAACCCGTCCAAGCCACCGCTTGGGTTAAGTCGTTTCCCGAAGGATCTCTGCGGCGAGACGCGATGGCGAGTTTGGCCCAACGAGGCCAACGTGCGGCTGAGTGAGCCGCGGCGCGCTGACATGATTTTCAACGCCCACAGAAGCATGGTGAGTTGGACCGGCGCGGCCAACGACGAATCTGTACCGCCACCTCCGAAACATCGGAGTCACGCCATAGGGCTCGCTCGCCACCTCCTTGAAAAGAAAGAGCACGAGGAGAGGCTCGCCGCCCGGGAAGAAAAGCAGCGCAAGACCGGGCGCAAGCAGTCCGGCCCGCCGCCGGTGCCGCCCGCGGCAGGACCATCAGCCGCCGACCAGGTCAACCTCACCGATCCGGAAAGCCGGATCATGAAGACCCGCGGCGGCTTCGAGCAATGCTACAACGCGCAGGCCGCCGTCGATGTTGCGAGCCGGCTCATTGCCGGCGGCCATGTCGGCAACGCGCCCAAAGACAAGGAACAGCTCCTGCCGGCGCTGGCATCGGTCAGCCCACTTCCAGCCGGGCTTCGCGGCGCTGGATTTCATCCGGAATGCTCAGGCCGTTTTGCAGCGGGGTGCTGTCGGCGACCTCGGCCTTGGCCAGCAGTTGCGCGATCTGTTCTTCCAGCAGCAGCACCTGCTGCGTGGCGTGGCCGTGGCTAGGCGCGGCGTGCTTGGATTTGCTCGGATTCCGCCGAGCATGTTCGAGCGCCCGCGACGCCAACAACGAATCCCAGCCGGAATTCTGGATCGAGACCCGCAAGCTGCCGAAGGCTACCGCCAGCGCGTTCTACCGCAAGCTCGACGAGACGCTGGAAGCCATTGGCTTTACCGCCGGCGTGCGGGAGGTTTGCCGGCCTGCCTATGCCGGTGCTGGCCGCGGCGGGCGTATCGATCCCGTGGTCTATTGGGCTTAATCACTCAAGCAAATCTGACGGAGAGCCAAAAAATCGGCATCCGGAGGGCATTTCCACCGGATGCCGGAGATGCTGAGGCCACGTGCTTGTCAGGCGCGCCGACGGCGCAGCAGAGCAAGCAGGCCGAGACTTCCAAGCAGCGCGGCCGAGGGCTCCGGAATCACAATCAGGCTGCCAGTTCCCGTGAATTGGGAACCGGTGCCGAACGATCCGTTGAGGTCCGTGGTGGAATAGATTCCTGCGGCGAGGGAATTGCCACCGAAACTGAAGCTCTCGACGGTGATGCTCGCATCGAGGTTGAGGATGTCTGCCGTCAGGTAGTTGCCCATCGTGATGCCGGCCAGGCCCATGTTGTAAGCTTGGTTGAAGTCCACGATAGCCCGGGTGCCGCCGCCACCGATGTCCAATGCGCCATCGAACCCGTTCAAGGAGAGTCCGGCGCCGTCGTCGAACGTGATGGTTTGATTGGTCCCGGTCCCGGTTGCCAGGCGCAGCGTGTTGCTCCCGGTAATCGTGGATGAGATCGTGAAGATGCTGGCGTTGGATTGAACCGAGCCGAGCACTGAATCCGCGGCGACATGGATCGTGCCGGCCATGGTCGCGTTCGCGCCCGCATTTGGAGACCAGCGGAGAATGCCGCCATTGAGGATGAGGTTCGCGGTGTAGGTCCCCGCGTCCTTGCCTAGGATCTCCGTACCTGCCGAGACAGTGATGGAATCCCCGCCGAAGGTGGTCTGACTCGAAATCAAACGGACCCGACCTGTGACATTGGAAGAAGCGCCCAGCGCGGTGGCGGAACTAGCGACCAATCCAGCGGCGGTCACATAGTCATTTCCGGCGGTGGGTGCCGAACCGCCCCAGAGTGTGGCACTATTCCATCCGACCCCGCCGTCGTTCGCGGTCTGGGTGATTGTTGCGGCTTGAACCGTCGGTAGAGCCAGCAATCCGGCTGTAAGGAAAGCTGTGACGCATCCCGTGACTTGCTTGTGGTGTCGTTTATCCATGATGGTTGGTGTCGCTTCGGGTTTCGGAGGTTTCGGGTTTGCCGCACAGGTGAGCTGGGATCGGCTGGGTATTGTGTTCTTTAGTTGGATGGGAGAGCAGGGTTCGAAGAAAGAATTGCCCTCAAACCCAAGGGCGGATCTTTGTCGGAAATCCCGACAGTGTTTTTCGAAGAAAATCCGGTCCGGAAAGGAGCGCCGCTTGGGGACGGTCCCCAAGCGGCGGCGTGGGAATGGTCCTCCTCCAAAAAATTGTCGGGGTTTTCCGTGAAAATTCGCCCTCTGGAGGAACGGGCATCAACTCGCCTGCCTTGAACGTGAGGGGAGCCGTGAACCCTCATCATACCGGGAAGAACACTGCAATGAACCTCGCTCCCTTCATTTTTCGGCGAATCGTCTCGGCAACGGCCCTAGCCGTTCCGTTGACGACCGCTGCCGCTACCTACAAACAATCGGTAAACTCAGCGGGCACCACCACCGAATGGAATGACGCCATTTGGGGCAGCGGTCCCGCAACGGCACCGACAGATGGGAATGGCTATGGGACAGCGCCCGGCTTGACGAGCTCCTCCATTACGGGAATTGGCCCATCCGTTACGGGCCGGGTCCGCGCCTACGGCGGTTTAAACGGCCTTCCCACGTTTGCCGGTGACTCGCTGACGATTGTTTCTTCGACGGAGCTGCTAATCAAGGACCCGGGGGCGACCTACGATGCCAATCTCGTCCTCAAGGGCGGCGTGGTTCGTTTCGCTCCCAATAACGGCGGTGGCAGCGCGACGCTGGATGGCATGATCGACGTCGCGGCTGAATCCTATCTGGGCGTGGTTCAGCAAAGCGGAGGAACGACTCTGACCGTTGGCTCAACCTTCATCGGCGCCAACCTGCTGCATGTCGCAGGCGGAGATAATGCGGGCAACTCACTTGTCTTTTCAGGCGATCTGTCCGGCTTTTCCGGGACCTTGAACATCGGTGGAGGCAACAACCGGATCACCGTTGGTTTCAGCCAGGCCGCCCCACTCCCGGCAGTGGACCTGCGCATGGGGGATTACAGCAGCGCCGATCGTCTCGATCTGAGCCATGGTTTGACCTTCAAATCATTTGCGTTCGGAGGGAGTCCGCTGGCTCCGGGTAGCTACTCTGCGGGCGAACTCAACGCCCTGTTTGGCAATGGCAGCCAGTTTCTGGAGAACGGCGGAAGCCTAACAGTTATCCAACAAACGGTGTTGCCAAAGGTCTTTATCATCGGCGATTCGACCGTGAAGAATTCGGGAGCGATCTACGGCTGGGGGCAAACGCTTCATCGTTACTTGAAGCAGGGGGTGACGATCGTGAACCACGCCAACCCCGGGGAGAGCAGCAAGACGTTCATTTCGGAGAATCGGTGGGCGGCAACCATCGCGGAGGTGAGAGTGCAAGATTACGTTTTGATCCAGTTCGGCCACAATGACTCGCATCATCCGGACAACTTCGAATCCACCGATGCCAATGACGACTATAAGGTCAATCTGCAGCAATTCATCGACGAGACCCGGGTAAAAGGAGCAACTCCCGTAATGGTCACACCGATGCACCGGAGGAGCTTCGATGCGGCCGGCAACCTGCTTTCGTATGCTCCCGATGGGAATGGTTATGCAATGGACCTTGCACCCTATGCGGCTGCGACGAAGGAGGTGGCAATCGCAAATGACGTGCCGTGCATCGACCTGTTCACCTTCAGCGGAACCTACATGCAGAAGCTTGGCGACGAGAGCTGCAAGCAGTTGCTGGCGCCGGGGGACATCACCCACTGGAACGAGTTCGGCGCATGCGCGATGGCATCGATGGTAGCCAAGGGACTTTCGGACGTATTGCCGATTCCAGTGGCTCCGTTTGACGGCAAGGAATTGCACCCGTATCTTCGAAGCGACGTCATTAAAGCGCACCAAAACGATCTGGTTGCCGGCGTACTTCCGAGACCCATTTTCACCATGAATTGGGAAGGCGGCCTTCGGCTCGATTGGTTCCTCCAACCTGGCGGGGCAGTCATCCAGCGCTCTGTGAATCTCGAATCGTGGACCGACGAGTATTCGGGCACCGCAGGATCGGTCGTCGTTTCGCCCGATGGCCCTCGAGGCTTTTGCAGGGTGATGAGCCCCTGAACGAATCCCGGGGTGGAAGAACATAGCGCGCTCCGGAACACGAACACGTCGCAGAAAAACAGGAGGCGTGTCCGCATCATCGCGGACCCGCCTCTTCCCGTCATGAAAACCGCTCGTGTTCGGGAGCCCTTGGCCCATGCCGCCGGAAAATCCCGGGGCCCGGGGCAGCGCCCCGTCCCTAGACTTCCCCGGCTATGGCAAGCCAACTTCAGGAGGACGATGCCAGCAGCCTCAATGTACGATGAAAGCGTGGAAATCCGGTCGCGGCAGGGACTCGGCTTACCCCGAGCCCCCGCACAGATCCCGGCGGGCGGCATTACCGCACCGGGCTCTTACCTTGAGTGATGGCGTCCAAAGAAGCGATCTTCAGGATGAGCATGGATGATTCGTGGGCGTGGCAACCAACGATTGATATGGAGTTACATTTTTGCTCCAATTCAGCGAGGGACTCTCGGGGCCCCGCGGGCCAGGCAGGTAACCCGTTCGGGCTATATCGACCGCTCGCAACCCGGTGATCTCCGCAGGGTTGAAGAAACGGAGAGCGAGGTGGGCGTTCCGTCATGAGGACGTTCCGTCGTCCGCCTGTCAAAAACCCGCTGCCCGACCGCGATGCCCCATCACTCGACTCGACCCGACGGAATCAGCCGGAACCGAAAGCTTCTGGGGCGCAGCATTCGGATCATCCGACTCCTTTTTCTTACGGTCGGCAGCGCGGGTCATTCACAGTCGGCCAACATAAAGAACGACGTTTTCTGGAACACCAAGAACGGCGAACCGATTTACAGCCAAGGCGGCGGGATTTTCAGATTCAAGGATCCGAAGACCAACACCGAGAAATACTACTGGTACGGGGTCGAATACGAAGAAGCGGTCAAATACCGCAAAGACCCGTCCGTCACCTATACCGGGGGCAACCGCTTCAATGCCGTCACTTGCTACACCTCCACCGACCTGGTCAACTGGGAGTCGGAGGGCGAGGCCCTGACCCGGGAAGAGGCCCACAAGAACGGAGGCCCGCGCGGCTGGCCGTGGATCGCCCGCCTCGGAGTGGCCCATTTCAAGGACGCGGAGAAATACGTGATGGTGGCCCAATACGGAGCGGGGATTCTCTTCGCCGTGGCCGACAAGCCGGCCGGGCCTTTCGAATGGCATCAGCGCAAGGACATGACCGAGACCATCGGCACCCCCAACACGGGGGACCAGACGGTGTTCACCGACGAACACAGCGGCAAGTCCTACCTCGTCTACAGCTACGGCAAAGGACGCAACAGGATCTACATCTCCGAAATCGGCCTCAAGGGGGACAAATACGACCTGTTGGATTGCACGCAGGTTTACAAGGGCGCCGGACGCGAGGGGAACTGCATGTTCAAGTACAAGGACAAGTACTACCTGGCCGCCTCCAACCTGTATGGATGGGATTCTTCCTATGCCTACTATCTGGTGGCGGATGACATCCGGGGCCCGTACCAGCCCGCGAACGACATGAAGATCATGAAGGGCTCTGAGGATGACTACGCCCACATCACCCAGACCGGGTTCTTCGTCACCGTCAAAGGAAGCCGGCAGGAAACCGTGATCTACTGCGGCGACCGCTGGGCCGCCTTCGCCGGCAACGGCTTCGGCTACAATCAATGGTGTCCGCTGTCCTTCGACGGCGATGAACCGTATTTCAACTCGCTGAACTCCTGGGACCTCCATGCGGCAACCGGTCGCTGGCGGATCGCGGAGGACAATAACTGGGTGAAGAACGCCAGTTTCGAGGCCGACCGGAAGGACATGCCCAGCGCGGACAAGCCCCGGCAGGAGCGGCTGATGGGCTGGGAGACCAAGGTGATCAAAGGCACGAAGGTTTCGCTCGATGGCGGCTCTCCGAAGCTGAACCACCAGAACAGCTCCGAGGACCGCAAGCAGGTGATTGGGGAACGCTGCCTGAACATGAGCGACCGGGTCGAATTCACTCGGCAGGTGTCCCAGGTGATCGCGTCGTCTCCCCACGTGAAACTTCAAGATGGCCAATACACCATGACCGCCAAAGTGAAGAACAGCGACGGCTTCGAAATGCTGGAGATGTATGCGAAGTCGGGCGGCAAGGACTTCTCGACCCGCATCAAGGGCGAAAACCCCGGGTGGGAGACCATCCGTTTGGAGGGAGTGCGTGTCTCCGGCACCAAGGTGGAAATTGGCTTCTTGGCGGAGGGCAAAGCCGGCGCGTTTTGCAGGGTCGACGATGTCTCGTTCGTTAAAGCAAAGTAACCCCTCCTCTCGCTAACTACTTAGCCCTCTCGTTTAAACCCCATCCCATCGTTTCCATGTTCCAGCGCCTCTTTCTATTCCCGTTGCCGCCGGCAGTCGCCCTGTCCGCTCTTCTATTTTCCGGCATGACCGCCCGCTCGCAAGACGCCGCGGAGGCGAGCGACGTCAAGGTAATCCGCGACATCCCGTATCGCGAGGGCGACAGCAAGGCCTGGCACCTGGATCTGGCCATGCCCCGCGAGCCGGCCGATGACCTGCGGCCGGCGCTGGTGATCGTCCACGGTGGCGGCTGGCGGGGAGGATCGAGGACCGTCGATGTCTTCCAGAAAATGATGAGCGAGTACGCCAGGAAGGGCTACGTGACAGTCAACATCGACTACCGGTTAACAGGTGAGTCTCCCTTTCCCGCCTGCATCGAGGACGTGAAATGCGCGGTACGCTGGCTCCGCGCCCATGCCGGGGAATATCAGGTCGATCCGGATCGGATCGGCGCCTATGGCCACTCCGCCGGTGCCCACCTCGCCTTGATGCTGGCCATGGCGCCGAAATCGGCTGGCTTGGAAGGAGACGGTGGCTGGAACGACTACTCCAGCTTGGTCAATGCCGTCGCCGCGGGCTCGCCTCCTACCGAGCTGGGCCGCGACGTGCCAATGGCCAAACATGAATGGTGGCCGGTCGGCTACATCGGCGGCGATCATCCGCCGATGCTCCTGATCCAAGGAGGCACGGACCGGATCGTGCGTCCGGAACTGACGGAGGATTTCCTCGAAAAGATGAAGGCCAAAGGAGCCGACGTCCAATACCTCAAGATCGACGGCGTCGGCCACTCGGTGGCGTATGACCAGAGCCTCGAGGTGACTGATCCGGTGATCGAGGGTTTCCTCGCCAAGCACCTCAAGCCGAAGGGTTCTCAGGCAGGAACGCTGTCTAAATCCCCCTATGTGGTCATCGAGAACGGCGGCTCCGGCCCCTTCCGTGCCGTCGCCACCGAAGACTGGACCCTCCCGGGCATGACGATTTTCCGACCCTGCGATCTGTCCCCCTTCGGGACCGACCGGAAATTGCCGATCGTCCTGTGGGGCAACGGCGCCTGCGCCAACACGACCCAGGAACACAAGAACTTCCTGAGCGAGATTGCCTCTCACGGCTACGTCATCCTCGCGATCGGCCTTTTGGACCAGATCGAGGAGCGGGATGAATCTTCCCGCAAGGCGACCCAGCCCACCCAGATGCTTGAAGCTCTCGACTGGATCCTCGCCGAAAACCAGTCGACCGAAAGCGTCTACTTCGAGAAGGTCGATGCTTCAAAGGTCGCCGCCATGGGAATGTCGTGCGGCGGTCTCCAGGCTATCCAAATTTCCTCGGATCCGAGGATCTCCACCTCCGTGATCTGCAACAGTGGCGTGCTCCCGCAGCCCTCGCCGTTACCTGGCATGCCGCCTCTGACGAAGGAAGCATTGAAGGGCTTTCACGCTCCGGTTCTGTACATCATGGGCGGTCCCACCGACATCGCCTACAAGAACGCAATGGATGACTTTTCCCGCGTCAACCATGTGCCCATCGCCATCGCGAACCTCGACGTTGGTCATGCCGGAACCTTCGCCCGGCCCCACGGCGGCAAGTTCACGCCGGTCGCACTCGCTTGGCTGGACTGGCATCTCAAGCGCAAGAAGGAGGCTTCCAAGATGTTCCTCGGCCAGGATAACGAACTGAACCGAGACCCCGACTGGACTGTCGAAGCGAAGAATCTCGACCAATAGGGACATCCACTGGAATGGCACCCGCGCGTGAGAAAAAGACACAGCACATGAGATCTAAACAATTACTGCCACGCTGCCTGCGAGCCATACTAGCGTCCATCTTCTTCCCGGGAGTCGCCTTGGCTGCCGAGCCTCCCGGGATGCCGGATGGCTGGTCCGACGGCTACGTTTATGCCAACGGGATCCGCCTTCACTACTACCGCGCCGTACCCGCCCCGGAGAAGCCCGTGATGGTCATGGTTCACGGTATTACCGACAACGGACTCTGCTGGACCACCCTCACCTTGAAACTGCAGGACGACTACGACATCTACCTGCTCGACGCGCGCGGCCACGGCCTTTCCGATCCATTCACCCCAGCGGATGGCGGCGACACCCTGATCAAGGATGTCGTCGCTGCGGTCGACGCGCTAGGGCTTAAGAAGCCTATCCTTATGGGTCACTCCATGGGTGCCGCCACCGTCATGCGTGTCGGCGCCGAGTATCCCGACCTCGCCCGATCCGTGATCATGCTCGATCCCTTCCTCACACGAGCGGGTGGCGAACGCCGCCCTCCCAGGCCTGCTTCCGACGAGCGCCGAGAGCCCGTTCGTGAAACTGCGCCCAAAGGGGAACCGCGGGATACCCCCAGGGAAGCCCCACGAAATGCCGATCCCGCAGGAAATCGGCTCTCCGTCAGCATGGCCGCCGCTCCCGAACGGCTCGTCGCCCAGAACAACTACAAGTTCGAGGATCTTGTCGCCACCGGCCGCCGCCAATTTCCCAAGTGGAATGATGCCGACATCAAATACTGGGCGCTCTCCAAGAAGCAATACCACGGCGCTTACTCTGACGCCGCGTGGCAGGCAATGTCCGGTGCGATGCAGACCGGCGACGCCCTCGGCAGGATCCCCGTCCCTGCAATCGTCCTCAAGGCCGATACATCCCCTGACGGACGCAGCTCCAATGAAAAAGCGGTCGAGGGTCTGGACCGGGTCAAATTGGTGCACATTGATGGGGCGGGGCATAACCTGCATCATGACGAACTGGAGCGCACGGTGGTAGAGTTGACGAAGTTCCTGGCAACGCCCGCCCCCGACGGCACCAGATGATAAGACGTTCCTGAATACATTCAGCATGCCGGCACATGACGATTGATCCCCGCAGATCAGCCGATTGAACCGATGGCTCGGCCCCCGGTCACCTGGAGTTCGGAAGGCACGCTGCGAGCGGTCAAGAACCTCTGCATCGGCACACTCATCGAAGCCGTCCGGGGCCCGACCAAGACCGTCGATCTCAAGGAGATCAACGCCGTCCTCCTCCAACCCGTACTGTCCGGAAACTCGCACTCAGCTCTTCATGCGGCTTCTCTGTGTGATGAACCCGCAGTTGCACGAGATCGCTGCGGAGGGTTTCGAGGACTCGGGGCGCTGTAGCGCTGCCGATGGCGGCCCGCTGGCCCGGCCCGGCGCTGGGCTGCCGCAGTTTCCTTCTCAATCTCGTAAAGTGTGGCGATGGCTTTCTCAACGTAAGCGACCCATGCCCCACCCGTTGACGGACTGGTGCTTCAGCCCGCCATTTGCAGCGGGGCCACGGCTTGGCCTGCGGGCTTCCAGTTCGGGGAGAAGCAGGACATCGAGTTCGCCGGACTTCCTCCCGGGCATGCTGTCATCCCGGGTAGTACCCGTGGAACCGCTCCCCGAGGTGCAGCTTGCGAGCAGCGTGGTGAGAGTTGCTAGAATGAGCAGGGCTGTCGTTTTCATTTTCATTGGTGTGTGGGATGGGCTCAATCGCAACGGGCGTGCCAGCGAGCGGGAACACAAAGTGGCGAGGCCCGCCCCGGCTGCTGGAACGGCTTCCCATCGCGCTATTTCTTCTCTTCAAGTTTCTTCAGATATTTTGCCGGATCCTTGTCGAAGTCCTTGCGGCAATCCTTGCAGCACAGCTTGATCTCCTGGCCCTTGTGCTCGAATACCACGGGCTTGCCCATTTCGCCGAGCTTCTCATCCGATACAATGCAGGTGTCGGGCTTGTACGGCTTGATCTTGGGATCCTTCTTCGTTTCCTCCTTCTTCGGCTTGTTTTTGTCATGATCGTGGCCTTCGCTGGCGAGAGCCAAGGAAGCGGCCAAGGCCAAGGTGACTGCGGTGGCGAGTGAGGTGATCTTGAATTTCATGGAATGTGATCGGGTTCAGCGCGGCCGAATCGCCGCTTGAAGGTAAATGTCCGGTCTTTGACGAGACCCTTGGGATTCTCCTGACTTTTTCGTGCAGGTCAGTGAGTGTGGGGAACATCCTCGCCTGTATCGGCTGGAGGTTGCTCCAGACCCCGGAGTTCGGGATGCCGGATCTTCCCGCCGGCATCCGCAATCCAGCCGGAGAGGACGAGTGAGATGCCGCCCAACAGCCCGGCGAGAACGGTCGCCAGAACTGTATGCCGCCGTCCGCGCCAGCACCATGCAAGCGCCCCGGCGATGATCGCGAACGCAAGCCAGAAGACCCAGACGACCTGTTCCGCCCGTTCCATATGCAGGTCCAGCCACCCTTGACCCGCTTCATCGGCGAGACCGCGGACTGCCTTGTAAGATTGCTGTCCGAGCCAGTAGGTGAGGATGGCCCCTCCCGATCCGAGGAAAAGCAACAGCAAGGCGATCTGCCGGGCCAGGTGATCTTTCTTCCAGAGGGCGATGACCAACACCACAAGACCCGAAAAGGTCACGAAGATCGGGATGTGATTAGTGAGGAGATGCAGATGGGGAGCGTCGAGCCCGAAAACGAGCTCGGGTGCGTGCTTGGCATAGGCTTCCGGGGAGCCGGATGCGATTCCCGGCAGGAGGAGCGGAACTCCGGACAGCAGCTTCGGGTTTTTCATGGCAGGAAGTTGGAAACAGGGCGGGCGGAAGGTCCTCGTGCTAGTTCTCCAAGGCATGCGGTTGGCCTCCCAGCGACCCGTGAAGGCGCCCCTTCTTCATCTCGCGGCTTCGCAGCCACAGGAAGATCACCGGGGTGACGATGAGGATGTGAACCAAACTGGAGATCATGCCGCCGATCACCGGCGTTGCCAGCGGCTTCATCACCTCTGCCCCCTGTCGATGGCTCCACATGATCGGCAGCAGGCTGGCGACGATGGTGGCGACGGTCATGACCTTCGGACGCAGTCGCAGTCGGGCGCCGTCCTTCACGGCCTGAACCAGATCGTCATGGGTGAACGTGGCTCCTTTCTCGGCAAGGCGGGCCCGCACGGTTTCTTCCAGATAGACCACCATCACCACCCCGGTTTGGACGGCCGTCCCGAAGAGCGCGATGTATCCGACCCACACGGCACCGTTGAAATTGTAGCCTAGCAGCTTCTGAAGCAGCACACCGCCGCTCAGGGCAAAGGGGACGGCCAGCATGACGTGCGCGGCCTCAAGCGCGCTGTGGTAGCCGGCATCGCGGATCTGCTTCACCACGTTGCGCGGTAGCCCGAAGGCCGCCAGCAAGGCGACGGCGAAGACCGCCGCCCTCCCCGTCAGTCATCTGGTATCGGGGCACTGAGACCATCGTGGGGCGCAAGGCCAAGGATGCCCTCGGCGAGTTGGTAACCGGCGCGGCCGGAGACTTCGTCCGGTCTCCAAAAATGTTGCTTGGATCCCCTCACGGAGTGCACGTCGGAGGGACTTTGCGCAGCCCCTTGGACCTCGCGGCGGGCGTGTTCACGTTCCTAAGGAGGGATGCGTTGGCGCGTGGATACGAGGGAGAGGAGTTCAACCGGGCCGTGGTCAGCATCCCTGTAGCCATGCCAGGCCGGGCAAGACGCGAACCGCGGCAGGCCGCGCTCAAGGCCGGCATTCGCATTCACCAGTTCGTTCACGAGCCTCTTGCCACCCTGTACGGTCAACCATTGAAACGATCAGAAGATCCATGACACTGCAGAGTCCTTGCCGGAATGCCGGAGCCCGTCGGTGCGGTGATCTACATGATCGCTGATCTAGGGGCTACAAGAACGGAGCGCAGAGCGGGAATGCACCGATCGATCTCAGCTTCGGTCGAATCCTTGGAGAGCGAGATTCTGAGCGCATTTCTTGCAGTAGCGTAGCCAATCCCCATGCTTGTGACGACGTGGGATGGTCGGTCACTTCCGTTCGAACATGCTGCGCCTGTCGACGCGACGATTCCCTGATCTAGCAGGAGATGAACCAACATTTCACCCTCGGCGTCAGGAAAGACCATGAGCGATGTGTTCGCCAACCGCGGCGTCCCCTGTCCCAGAATTAGCGTTCCCGGATGGATGGCCATGAGCTGATCCTCGAAGCTGTTGCGCAGTCCGGCGATGCGCTTTGCCCGGTTTGCAATCTGACTTTTCGATCCAAGCAGTTCGACCGCCTTAGAAAGGCCGGCCGCAAGTGCCGGATTCTCGGTTCCAGCACGTCTCCCCCCTTGCTGCGAACCGCCATGCATCCAGCTTTCGAGCCGGGTTCCTCGGCGAGCGAAAAGGGCACCGATTCCCTTGGGGCCATGGAACTTGTGCGCTGAAAGCGAGAGCAAGTCGACTTGCCCTAGGCTTTGAAGATCAACAGCGAACTTGCCGACTGCCTGCGTGGCGTCCGAATGGAAGAAGCACTCGGGAACTTCCTGCTTTGCGATCTGCGATGCTTCGTGAACTGGCTGGATCACGCCGGTCTCGTTGTTGGCGAGCATCACCGACACGAGCGCCGTTTCCGGGCGCATCATTTGGCGCAATACCTCCAGTTCCAGCACCCCGTAGTGGTTCACGGGAACATGCCCGATCTCGATCCTAGGGTCGCGCATACTGAGCTCCTCGGCGGTATCTATGATGGACGGGTGCTCGATCGCGGAGATCAGGATGTGGCATTTGTCGGTTGTCCGGAGCCGTTCCGCCGCGACGGATTGCATCACCCAGTTGTTCGCCTCAGTCGCGCCGGATGTCAGCGTGAATTCGTCCGATGAGGCGTTGAGCAATCCGGCCAACTGCTCGACCGCAAGATCGAGGGGCCTGCGGATCCCTTCGAGATGCGCTGCCAACGAGGTCGGGTTGTAGTAGGCATCAGACCAATAGGGATTCATCGCCTCGACCACGGCCGGGGCGGTCCTGGTGGTGGCGTTGTTGTCGAGGTAGACGATCGGCGCTGTCATCGTCAAATAGAGTCGGTGCCAGTTTTCACATGCGCAGTTGCCGTCCATTGAAGATCCTCGTAGCGCTTATGCAACAATGCGACCAAGGGAGACATTTCCTCGTCCGTGTCCAGGAAGGGCACCTGAACGTAGATCCTATTGGAATCCAGTTTGGCGATCATGTGACCGTGCTTGAGCAGCTGTTCGGCGCGGGAGTTCTTCTCACCGGTGGCGATCTCGGCCGTACCTGGATCAGAAACCTTTAGTATCAATCGGTTGGATAGTTGCGACCGCAGTTGCATGGGCATGACGGTGTTGTCAGGGCGCTGGGCGCAGAACATCATGAAAATGCCGGCCGCCCGCGACTTGATGCTGAGCCGGTTGACGTGAGACTCGACAGCGCCGGCGTAGTTCTTGTCCTCCATCCACTCGGCGAACTCGTCGTGGATCACCCACAGAGTTGGCAGATGTTCGCCGGTTTTGCTCCGGTAGTGGCGGATATTCTTGGCCTCCGCTGACTTGAATAGTGCATATCGACGTTCCATCTCCTCGACGAGTTCGGCAAGAATTTCGGCTGACCCTTCCTTGGTGTCGACGATGTCGCCGCTGCCCGCCTTGACGTGGGGCAGGTGTCTCAGCGGCAGGTAGTCGACGCCGCTCTTCCCGTCGATCAGGAAGATACGGCTCTGATCCGGCGAACGGGTGAGCGCGATGTGTAGCACCATGTTCTGCACGAGGACCGACTTGCCCGATCCGGTGGCACCGGCGACCAGCGTATGGGGATTGGAGAACGGGTCGAGAAAAAGGGGTGTGCCGTCCTCCTCCTTACTGCCGACGAAAACGAGGTCCTCGTAATACTCTCCCCCCTCACCGAGAAGCCGAGCGAAGACGGTGGACGAATAGAGGACTTGCCGGTCCGGGCGTGCCACGGACACCGAGATCAGTTTCTCGCCGGGCAAAAGGCTGAGGATCTTTAGCCCGTCGGTGGTGTAGAGTTCCTCGGACCGGGCTTCGAGCTGCTTGAGGGTGAGGTCGGCCCCGCCCTGGAGGCGAACGAGTGCTGCGTTCGGTGTGAGGATTGGCGGCTTGCCTTCGGCTAGCTTCGCCGACATGCCGCGGGCGTGCAGGGCGGTCCTGAGGCTCGTAACCGTCTGCTGGAGCCATGCCTCGCCGTCATTGGCAACGGATGCGTGAAGTTCCGAACGCTGGCGCAGGAAGGCGAGGATAGGGTTGTCTCCGGGACCGCTAGTGAGTTCGCCCTGTTGCCTCGGACCGGGCGCTTTGTCACCCTGACCTGTCACGTCGCCTTTTCCTCCGGACGTTTCGGTGGCCAGGGCGGGAGGCAGCCCGGAGTTTCCTTTAGGGCCGTGGTCAGGGCCATGATCTGGATCTGGCGTTCCTCCCTGCTCTTCCTCTGGTGGCGGTTCCCCCGAATCGTTGGTCCTGCTCGGCTTGATCGAGAGATCCCGCGCTTCGATCGGGGTAAATTTCGGATGGCCAAGCTGGGTGCGAAGTTTGCGGCTTTCATGAACCTGATTGGCGTGCATTTGCACAATAAGGTTCCAGGTTTTCTCGAAACTAAAGACCTCTTGAAAAGCGGTCAGGTCATCCATTTTGGTTTCGATGCCTTTACATGCCGAGGAGACCGAGTCGTCGGGTTTGTGGACGAAGACGTGGGAGTAGCCAGTGATGGCGAAAGTGCATTCGCGGTTGCGGATGATCGAGCGCCAGCGTTCGGCCGTAATGCCTCCACCGATGGCAGGCTTCACCGTGCGTGACATGAGCATGTCGGCGAGCCGGGCGAGCCAGAGATCTTGATCGAGCGGTCTAGGAGCAGGACTGAGAGCTCGGGCGATCTGGACAAGGGTGTCGCGGAGCTGGCTCTCAGACTTCGATCTAGCCGGGCCGAGACCGGGACCCGGAGTGACGAACTTGGCTTCACTCACCACGATATCGAGGTGGGGGCGTCCGTTCCGCTCGGTTGGAGCGAGGACGAGCAGGTCGGCAAGGCCAGAGCCGTCTCTCTTGCCGAGCCATTGGCAGTAGTCATCGAGAAGGAACCAGCAGGCCTTCGCGTCGGAGCCAATCTGGGTCTCGATGAGGTACTTCGATAGCACAACCCCCATCAGCTCCTTGGTGTTGTTGGCGCGGCGCGCGGCCCGGAGGATCAGGCCGCCAGAGATGGCATTGGCTTCGGCCATGAAGCGCTGGACAATCGCGTTGATCTCATCGTCGGTGGTCGTGGCGGGTAGCAAAAACTTGAGATGGTCGCGGATCGTGTTGACGAGCAGAGTGTCGCGAGCAGTCGACGAGATGACCAGATTGCGACCCATGCTCGTGCTTTGGACATAGCGGATGACCTTGACCTTCTGGTCTTCGAGAAGTCGGCGGTCGAGCATCTCGTCTTGATTGACCACCCAGACGCCGAGCTTATGGGTCTCCGCGATGGTGGTGGAAACTTCCTGGCTGTCGAAGTTCAGCGACCGGACTGGCAGGGCGTGATGGTTGTTGCGCCATGCCTTCTCGGCTTGCGGGTCACAGACGAATCCAAGATTCCGGAGGTAGCTCCATCCTGCGGGTGTCTGGGCCGGACAGGTCAGGAAGATCTCGGCGACGCGCACCCCTTCCCGGAACGGGAGCATGCGCTGCCATTGATGCGGGATCAGTTCATCGGCCGCGAGGGTGTTGCCATCGCGGGTGGTCCACTGCCACTGGACCTTGGCTTCACGGGAAAGCAAGTCACGGCAATAGGCGATGTCGGTCGGCTTGCAGCGGGTCGTGCGCCGTTTGGGACTTACCGAACTCGCCGCCGAGATGTTGATGCGGACCCGGGAGAGGAAATCACCGTCCCTTTCATCGCCTTTCCCATCCACCCCGGCGGTGTCGGCTACGAGTTCCTGGTAAATCTCCTGGAGATGGTACTCATTGCGGTGGGTGAGGAGGATCTCGCAGTTGACCTTGTCGCGTTTCGGGTCGCGGTTGCGCTTGTTGAACTCACTAACCAGCTTGGCGGGCAGTTCACGCGATCCGCAGTTATACAGGAGGATTGCGAGGTTGTCTCGTTCGTGCGGCTGGAGCCGGAGATACTCATCGACCTCATGCAGGATCGCCTGAGCCGCTTCGTTGGCATTGTCCTCGACTGCCTGCACGGCGGCCATGACGTTCTTGTCGTCGTCCGCCTTGTGGATCGAGTAGTTGCCGAGGTGGCTGCCAAGCGTCATCAGCTTGGCGTCCATGCCGCGCCAGACGAGCGAGAGGTCCGGGTGAAGCGAGGAGTGGCAAAGTTCCTTCACGTCCTTGAAGAAGAGGCTTCCCTTCCGGTCGTCGGAGAACTGCTGGTCGCGGGGTTGCAGGGCCAAGTACAAGCGCTGGGTCAACTGCAAGACGCGGGCGCGGTGGGCTTCGAGGCGCAGTGGGTGCCATGGGCAGATGATGGAGAGGGCCGGCCGATGATTGGCCTCTTCGACGGTAACGCTGCCGAAATCCCAAAATTCGCGCAAGATGGCCTTGCGTATGAACTCGTGCTCCACACCCGCGATCTCGTGGTGAAGTATCCGGCATGCTTCGACCATCGGCGTGATGGCGTCTAGGTCGAGCGCGTTATCGTGGTATGCTTGGAGAGCCGGCTCCAGCTTCGTGGCGAAATCGGCGAGTGCGGCCGCGATTGCATCACGTTTCTCCGATTCGAGGCTGCCTTCCTCGGCGGCCTTGTCGATCCAGCGGAGGATCTCGGTGTCGATGTTCTGAATCTTGCCCGGTGTCGGGATGAAGCTACCGGCGCCGTTCGCCCCCGGACTAGAGGCGAATCCCTGGGTGTCCTCGAGCGAGATGGTCAGGGGCATCCCCTTTTTTCCGACCGAGGCATAGTTCGCCTCGCCTTTGATGATTGCCGACTTTTTCGGCTTGGATGCATGCTTTAGGATCGCGCCAAGGTCCGCCTTCTCTTTGGCGGGGACGGATTCGACCGGGAATTTCCAAGTCAGCGGGATGCTGGCGATCTGGGCGTCTGCGGATTCGTTGGCGCCCGGCGGTCGTTGGAGGATCGTGACGCGAAACTCGATGGTTTTCCCCTTCTTGCCCTTCTTTCCCTTCCCCCCTGCGGCTAGGTCCAGCAGAGGTTTAACCTTCTCTTGGTAGTTGGGGAGGAGAGTTTCCCTGCGACCAGTCCCTGGGCCGGCGAAAGTAACGAGGTTGTTTGTGAGGGCCGGGAGCTTGGAGTAATGACGTTCGAAGTATTCGCAGGCCAGCGGGTCGAGGGTAGCGAAATCGGACGGCCGGTGTTGGCGCACGCCTTCGATTAGTATCCGACAATGGTACCCTGCGGTCAGGCCGGGGAGGCGGCGGCGGAGGCAATCGAAGAGGCCAGCGAAGAGATCGGTGCAGATGGCCTTCTTCTCATAGACGTAATCCTGCCATTCGGCTGCGAGCTTCGGGCTATATGCGAGGAGCGTGTCCTCGTGGCTCTCGTAGAACGATTTTTCATCCTCGGTCGCTTCTCCAGATTTCCTCGACGATTTCAACTCCAACTCCGCCAGCACTGCCTCGTCGGCGACGTTGGGCGTTATAGCTTTGAATTCTAGAGCCTTCTTCGTCTCTTCGACAAACTTTCGAACCGGGCTTGAGCGCGACGGCTTTTCGAAGAACTTCTTTACATCGCTCCAGTCATGCTGGAACAGGAGTTCCTTCGGAGTTTTCGTATCGGATGGTTCAGCGACAGCGTAGCGACCGAAGGCTTGAATGATTTCAGTGGCAATCGTCGAACTGTCGTCATCCTGGCCGGAGCTGAGTTTCTCGTAAGTCTTGAGTAGGTCCTCGGGCGCTAAAAGCTGGCCGGATGCAGTTCTTCGGCTGAGGTAGTTGGCGTTTTTCTGGTGCTGTTCGAAACGCTCTCGCCATTGGGATGGCTGACCCAATTTTTTTTCAACGAGTCCCTTGAAACACGTCTCGTAGCGGGGCAACCCGAGTAGTGGCAGGTGAATGCCCGCTGCGGTCACCAGTAGCGCACCCTCCTCCACCGCCTTCATTACGTAGAAGAGGTATTCGGCAGCGGACTCGATTGCGAAGTAGCCGGCATCAAAAAGTCCCTTGATCATTGCTTGGAACTGCTTGCGCTGTTCGTCGCCGGTGAAGGTGGCTTGAAGTTCTTTGGCGATGACTTCGTACCAGATCTGGGCCGCGTCCTCGCCCGCCTTCAGTGCGGTAGCGGCAATCGTTTCCTTGTGGTTTAGGGATTGTCCGGCATCGGGCTCCGCATCGACCGCCAACACAATTCTGCCTTCGCGCTTCAGGGCACGGGTCCGAACTGCGGAGTGGTCCACCAAGAAGCTCTCGTCAACGAGTCCGGTGTAGTTCGTGCGCGGGAGTTCAATATGAAGCTTGTCCGCGATGGCAGCGTCGGAGGAAGAGACGGCGACGAACTCGGCGATCTGGATGGGGCTGAATCCGGAAAAGATGAAAAAGCATCCGGTGAACGGATCGTCCTCAAGCATTGGGGCAACTTCCTTCCGTAAGCTATGGAAGGCGACCTTGCCTATGATTCGCTCGCTGCAACCCGCCGTGGCGACGGCAGCGGAAAGTAGTCCGGTGTCGGTTTCAGCGAATGCAGTCGGAGTGTCAGTCGGAGCGGCCATCGATGTTGGGAAATGGTTCATGCCGGGACGGGATCGGGGTTCGGGCGGTCGCGGGGGCGCCTGCCTTGGACGAACGAATTGGTGATGTAGGTGCAAGCGTCGCTCATGCTGTTCCCTAAGCCTAGACCAACGAGGCGGCGAGTCAGGCGGGTCTGGTTTCGCTTGTAGTCGGTCTCGTCGAAAAGTTCGGGAGAGGAGATGGCGACTGTATCGACAGCCTCACGGGGACCAAAGACGAGCCCGTAGCGCTGGCGCAGGAGCCTGAGGAAGTCGGCTTCCTCGATCCGGCCATCGTCCTGGACGTTGGCGAGAACGAGTGCTCTGAGGAGGCCGTCGGTCGGGGCATAACGCTTTTTGTTGGTTCCTCGGGAGTCGATCAGACCTGCTGCCCGGCCGAGTCCTTCGAACGCTCCCATTGTGCCGGACCGGAAAGCTTTCTCGGCTTCCCGCAGAATACTGGCACGAACTTCGTCCCGTGTGGGGAGTGTTTTGAGGACATCAGCTTGTTCGTCGTTGAGAGAGAAAAGATTGGTCAGAAGGCGGGAGAGTTCGCCCGCCCGCTCCTGCTCGGTGAGGTGGGGCAAGATGTCGGACCGCAGGTGTTCAGTGACTTCCTGGTCCGCTTCGATGCGTCGGGTGACATAGCTGCGGAGCGCTTCCAGTCCTTTGGCTTCGTTCTCGTCGCGGCTAGCGATCGATGCTCTACGGGCGACGTCCATTTTTGGGCCAGGGATCTCGCAGATGAGGATCGGCTGCTTTTGGCCGATCCAACCTGCCGCCGTCTCAAGAGCGTAGAGATATAAATGGAACGGGAGGATGAACCGGATGTGTTCGAGTGCATCTTGGTGAGGGAGTCCCAGCTTGAATAGGGCGATAAGGTCTTCCGCCAGACGATTGAACGCCGGGTGTTTCCGGTAAGGAAGATAGGCTCCTCCTTTCTTGCTCCCCCGAGTCAGGGGTGGAGGCGGGAGCAGGCTCTGGATAAGCCGATTTCGGGGAGTCTCGTCCGCAAGGAAACGTGAGAGGTGTTCGCGGAGCTCTGCGCCGAGCGCGTGATCTGCCCGGCTGACCATGAGGTATGCGATTTCGCCCGTGCGAGTGAATGTAGTCCGGTCGCGGGTGAAATCGAGGTCGCCAGGCTCGTAGAGGGCGGAGGGGCCGATGGGAAAGAGTAGGCGCTGGGTCATCTTCCGGCTGGAACCGGCATCGAGGGCCAGTTTGCGTACCAGTTCAATTCGTTCCGCGAGTTCGTGGAATGACGGGATAGCTTTGCGTAGATAGTCGAAGTCGATAGCGTTGTCGCTGAGCCGCCCGTTCATATCGAGGAGCCAAGCGTCCCAAGCGGCACCCTCGTCATGTTGGAGTTCGTTGCGGATTTGGAGGATGCGTGGATTGTTGAAGACCAGAATCCGCAACTCCTTTGAAACCGGCGCGGTATAAGTGACATCCTTCTCCGGTTGGGTCGCCTCAAGAAGGTTACCATCGTACAAAAGGCCCTCTGCCATTCCCAGGAATTCGAGAGCGATGGGCCATATCTGTGGGCTCTCGAAGCGGTGGCCCCAGACCGCCTCGCTGAACCAGCCGGCAAAACCCTTTTTGGAACCCTGGTATTCACCAAATTGATCCTGGAGATTGATCATGACTGCAGCGAGGGTTCGAGGTGGAGAGAGATGTAGGTAGGTTTTGGGCGACCACCTTCCCCAAGCGAGAGACGCTCGAGGCCGTTGGAGCGGGCACTGATATTGAGGTCGCGCAAGGCTTGTTGTTTGAGGGCCATCAGGTCCTCGCAGGCTTCCCTCGAAAAGCTACCTGGCATGGCTCCTTCGGCGGCTCGCATGAGGAACTCGAAGCGAAGAAGGGTGAGTTCGAAGGCGAACCGGTTGCCATTGGCAAGCATTACCATTCGGGGAAGATGGTTGGGGGAAGCCTCGATCCTGATGTCACTGGATCGGATCCGCTCGAGGAGAATGTCGCTCACTGGCGAGGTGGTCATATCCAGTCCCGACGCAAGGTACAGTTCGTACTCTGTATCGGCTACGAACATGCCGGTCCAGATGCGGTTCAAGCCGGTCAAAAGCTTTTGGTATCTGGTGGAAGCAATGGTTTTGCCCTCGCGGACCGGCCTGAGATACCCCTGCACGAAGTCGCCGGCATGGTGGAATGCCGTGGTATTCCACAGATGGTTGGCGCGGACTTGGTCGTCGTCAGCGTGAAGAAATACCCGGCGGCGCTCGTCGGCGAGATGGTTGAGGAAGATGGCGAGGTCTTTGGATTGTTCTAGATCGCCGAGGATGTAGCTCTTCACGAGGTGGCCGAATGCCGGCGAGCGCTGAGCGTACGGGTCATTCGCGACCAGGTCGTCGTAGAGCTTGCGGACGTCTGGTAGATCTCGGTCGCCGAAGATCAGCAGCTCGTCGATGTCGTTGGTGGTTTCCTGGCCTATCTGGAGGAGCGAGAGAAACCGGTAGATGTTGCGCTTCTCACGTTCGGCGGCCCGCAGGTTGCGGCCGAACAAGTTGAGATGGAAGGCCCCGGCGGCACGTTGGTCGGTAGCGAGCAACCGATTCGTCGCAACGCCGGGATGAAGCAATCCGTGACGCGCCTTCGGGTGCCCGAGGAGGGCGTTGCTGAGCAGCATAAGGATCGAGCGAATCGGGAGGTGCAGACGGCAGGCGTCCGCCAGCCTAGCGATGTCCATCAGGTGGCTCCGTGACGCTGGAGACGAAAGGATCTTGTGGTTCGCGGCGAGCGGCGAGTTCTGCCCGAAGATCGGGAGGTCGGCTTCTTCGGTGAGGCACGACCACTCCGGGCGGGAGAGAATCCCGTCCAAACACCTTTCCATGAGCACGTCCGACGGCGTCTGCGAGAGGTTCACGAGCTTGAGGAACGGAAGCTCATGCGACTCGCGCTCCCCGCAAGCGTGCATGTCGATGAGTTCCGAGAAGAACTTGTGGAGCCGTGGCGACGAGGATTCCGGCAGAGCCCGGTGGATCTCATGGATTTGGCCGTCGTTTACGGCGATGATGTGGGGATGGTGGGTTCCTAGTTCCGCGTGTTCGGCTATTTTCTCAAGCACGGCGACCTGCTCGGCGACCAGCTTGCCGTCCATTCCACGTTGGCGCCAGCCGGTCAGGTCGAGGATCAGGGTGAGCTTGGTAGGTTTCTCCCGTCCCGGCCCGACCGAGAGGTCGATTGTCTCCAGCACATTCATTTTGTCCGGCTCGGGTGCGGTGCCAGTGAGCTGCTGGATGATCTCGTAGCAGAGGGTCGTTTTGCCGTCGCCTGCGGTCCCGGTGATGACAACGGTGGGGATGTTGCCTCCGGGTGGCGATTGATACCAGCCGAGCAGCTTCTCCCGCTCCGGATGCGGGAAGGAAAGTCGGTCAAGGCCGAGCCTCTTCGCGCAGGCGTCGACAGCCTCGGCTTCGGTAGCGTTGTCGTCCGGGATCGGGCCGTATGCCCGGAGCAGCTTGATCCAGTTTTCGCCGACTGTCATTGGGAGGTATCGTTTCCGTTTCTACAAGATCTCGTTAAAGATGGCAGATCAAGCAGCCTGTCGAGGGGGCTTCATTGGTTTCCAGCCCGGCGAGAGTTGTGACGAGAGGGAGGTTCTTCCGGCTCTGGGTCGCCCGGGCCTGTTGCAACTCCCATTTCTCGAGGATCTCGGCCATGCGTTCCGGTTGTTCCAGTTGGGCGAGTGATTCGTTTTGACACCAGTAGAAGACATTTCCGTTCACCCGGTTAGGTTTCTCATAGGCCTTCGCTTCGTCGTAGAGTTCGGGATATCTTTGCTTGAGTCGAACCCATTCGATCTTTTGCTGATAGAAGCAGAAGAAGCATCCGCTGCGGGTCCGCCCCCACTCGGTGTAGGGCGGCATTCCAATACCTGAGTCCTGAAGGATGCGCTGAACTCCCTCGTAGTCGATACCGTCATCGCGGAAGGGAAAGACCGCTTGGATGTTCGGTTTGTGGCTAATGTAGCCAACCCGGGCCTCGTCGGAGCGGATGCCGACGTAATTGATGCACGGATCGTCGCCGATGTAATCCTCGAACGGCTTGAGCTTCATCATTCGTGTGCACCACCGGCGGTGGTTGGACGGGAGCATACCGCCGTACTGCCGGAGCAGGTCATCGAAGGTCGTACCATAGGTGGTCTTGACGATCTTCTGCCCGAGATAGTCCTCCAGGCGGTCGAGGTATTCGTAGGTGTCCGGCAGTTCCTTGTAGGTGTCGTGGAAGATGTATTCCATCCCCTCGACCTTCCCCCGCATATGAATTGCGAGGGCTGCTGAGTCCTTTCCGCCAGACAAGCTCAGGATGTGGCGGACCGGCTTGTCGGCCTTGGAAGTGTGTGAGGACATAATCAGGAGTGGTTCTCAAGGTGTGCCCAAAGAGCCTTGGCAGTCGCGCCGAGACCGGCCCGGCCGTGCTTCCGGATGAGCTCCGCGATTTCCGATTCGACCTTCTCGACGGTCGCGTCCTCGTCGGCGTTCCAGTGGAGGAGTTCGCCATGCTCATTGCCGTCGGGGCGGGTGAGCATCAGTCGAACAACTCGTTCCGGATCGCCATCGATTCCCTTGCGGGTAATGTCGGCTTGGGCGGCCTCGGCTCGAAGCATCCTCTTGGCGAGTTGGTGCAAGCGTTGGTCGAATACGTCTTCGTCGGCATCGTTCCATCGCACTGCTGACTTTTTGGCCAAATGGTTGGCAAGGGATTCGAGCCACTGCCGGTAGTCATGTTCCTGGTCGCCAAGCCGCAAGACGAAGGAGCGTAGATCCGTTTCGGCAAGGCTTTTGGCGATTGCGCTGGTCCGACCGATGAGTTCGCTGCGGAAAGCGGCAACATCGCTCGTGGTATCGAAGGCATCGGTGATGCACGCGGCGAGCCTCGCCAACAGCGCGTCGTAGCTGCCTTGGATCTCTCCCACCAGGGCGGCGATCTTAACTCCGAGCTTCTTCCCTTGGTTTGGGGCAATGCCGGCGGCGGCCGGGATCTCCTCGAAGATGAGTGCGGCCGGATCCCGGGCGGTGAGGAGGGCCTGGCGGAAGGCCTTTGCCTCGGCGCTTAGCTTCCTAGTATTGCGACAGTATTCAGGAACGGAGGAAACGAACAACATCAACGGCTGGACGACGTCCAACACCTGGGGCTCGGTGCGTACGGGCAAGTCGAAGACTCCGGCGATTGCGTCGAACACCTCGAGGCGAACGCCTTCAATCGCGCAGCGTTGCAGCTCGAAATGCTCTGGCTCCTTGATGAGCCGCTGCATACCTTCTCCGTCGAGACCGTGGATGTAGGTTGAGTCTTCGTACACCGCAGTCTGCCGGGATCGTGCTGCGAGGTAAAGAGAGAGAATCAATGGAATCAAGCCGTCGCGTGCTCCCACCGGCTCCGACCTGAGCGCGCCTAGTATCTTAGGTGCCGCGACCCGCTTGCCGTCGTTGGCGTCGAGTACCGTCTCGATCGCTTTGAATGCCGGAGCGAGGCGGCAAGTGTCGCGTTTGCCCGAAGGGATTACGAACTTCCACCTGTCGACATTCTCGGGGTCGGGGACATGCACGTTACCGGCTTTCAAAACCGAAAGATAGATCGCCATCTCGGGAGGATTTTTCGAATCATCCATGCCGAGAAACTCGACTGAAGGGTTCCGGGAAATGGCATCGATCAACGCAGTACGTGCTCGGGAACCTGCAGAGCTGGTAATCCGACGATTGATCAGTTCGTTAGTGACGATCGGACAGCGACTGTAGATCTCAGTGGCGATCTGGGAGAGCTTGCTGCTCAGGCCATCCGGCTCGAGCCGGTCTGGCTTGCCGGATCGGAACCAGGAAACGAGATTCGGGTTGGTGTTCCATCCTAGCAAGCGGTCGATCTGCTCGTTGAGCTTCGTCCGTGCGTTGCGGATCTGTCCTCGGAGTTCGCGACGTGCGTATTCGTCCGAGCCGAGTTCCTTGACGGTACGCTGGACGTGTTCCCATGCTTGGAGATCGCGGGCAATGCCAAGAAGCTCGAGCGGTGGCCGGGTGAGACCGACGATGGTTGCCGGCCCCGGATGCTCTTTCGCGTTCTCCATCCTCCCGAGCACCTCCTGACGCTCGCGTTCGTTGGCGGGAAGGAAGATTGCGACATGGCCGTCGGCATCTCCCATCTGGGCTCTCCCGCCAGATCTGAGAAAGTCCTCGTAATCCGCTGCTGGGTGGAACTGCAATTCAAAGTGCCGAAGGTTTCCAGTCTTGATGTAGTGACTCCTGGCGACAATCTGCCGGGGTTCGAGGAGTGAGCTGATCATGCGCATCGGCTTCGGCGGATCACCGAGCTGATTGCGGGCTTCCTCAAACGCGTCGTCCAGATGGACGCTGGTGTGCGGCCATAGCGCATAGCCTCGGACGGCCCCTCGCTCGAAGATCAGACGCCGGACCTTGAGCTTGTCGATCAACCTATCGATCGCAGATTGGCTGGCCCGGTCATTGTCGCCTAAGGCCTCAATCAACAGCTCGCGGGTAGCGAGCATCGAATCGTCTTCGATCAGGTTGAGGATACCAATCGCCTTGAGGACGTTTGATTCGGCGGCGTCCTCGCCTTGTCGCACCACTGACTCAATGATCCGCCAATGGGTTGCCCGCCCGTTGGTCATCGTATGGGCGATATTTGCTCGGAGGTAGTTGTAGAGGTGAGGGAGTGAAAATGAACGTGCCTCGCCGATCTGCAGTCTAGCAATATCTTGAAGCGCCGAGGGTTCGTGACCTGAGAGGAATCCGAAAAGGGAGCGCTCATTCTGGCCGAACCGGCGGAGGATGTTCACCAATGGCGGGAGTACCGTTGGATGAAGCGGGAAAATCGAGGGGGCGAGCGCCACGAGGCTATCGGCCGGTGCACTTCCGTAATAGCCGGCCTTCACTGCCCATCGCATTGCGCTGCGCTGCCGGTCGAGCAGCGGCTTTGGGACTGAGGGTATGTCGAGCCCGAGAGCAGCCCCACAGAGTTGCACCGTTTGCTCGAACGGATGATGATAGTGGATCTCCTCGAATCGGCCGGCGACCTTGTCCCATTCCTTGCGGGAATTCATGTCGAGATCGGCAGTGTAAGAGCTAATCCCCATGTGGAGGATGGCAAGTACCACCAGCGGGGTGTCCTTGCTGCGGGTGGCCATTTCCGCGAGGCGCTGCAGGACGTAGACGTCGGCGCTGGCCGGATTGATCATCGCCTGTTCAAGATTCTTCCCAAGCTCGTCGAGCACGAGAAAGATCCCTGGAGCCCTCTTCAAAGCCCGCTTCAACAACTCGATCAGCGCGCCATCGTCCTCAGGCACCGTTTCTTGTTTCATCCCTCGCACCTGCGAGATAATGGCGCTGCCAATCGTATAGTGGAGTGGCTCGCGCGCTCCCGTCACGATGACGGGTTGCATCTGAGGTAAACCCTGGAGTCGTAAGGCTGACGGGAGTTCCACGGCTCTGCCCGAGACGGCCTTGGCGAGTGCCAGTGCGAATCCGGATTTACCCGACCCATAGTCGCCGGTGAGCCTCCAAGCTCGCTGCGTGCTCCCCGTCTCAAATGCAGCTCCGATGCGTTCGAAGGCTTGGACCACGAAATCTGTGGCGATGTATCCAGCCGTCGATTGCGGGTCGTCGAGATCCAGCTCAATCTGAACCGATCGCCGGAACCGCGGATTGAAATTCATCAAGTCAGCTACGCTGCCGCCACCCCGTTTAGCCTGGCCAGCGTTGTTTTTTGCAGTTCTGGGCATGGTTTTCACGGGAGATATATCGCTTTAAGGGAGGTTGTAGAGCGCGGCTTGAGCTGGCGGGTCACCGTCCTTTGTTGCCTCGACTCGGAAATGAGGAACTCTTTGGGAAATGAATTGGCGAGCGCCGTCATCATCTCATGGACGGCCGCTTCGGGGAGACGGAAGCAACGGCCGGGAGAGTTGTCTTCAATGGTGACCTGTCTTAGGCTCAGGGTATCGTCGCCAGGGCGACTTGAGTTCCACCATTGATGTAGGCAATGTCGAAAAGTCTCCAAGGAGATCGTGGGCTTTGGGGCATTATTGACCCGGTATACGGTCTCTCGCTTGCCGTTTGGCATTTTTCTATCCCCGCTCTCCTTGATCAGGCCAAGCGTCGTAAGCGGCGAATCGAGCGAGTCTTCGGGGGTGCTACGCACACCTTTTGCGGTGCCCGCCACGTAGGTCTTTACAAAAATTTCGAAGTGTTGGCGAAGAGTGGCGAACGACAAATCCTTGCCGGTCGACCGAGACCGTGGCCCCGCGGTATACCTTTCGATGGTAGAAGAGGGTTCTATTTCGTCATCCGTCAATAGATTGGCAAAATAGTGCCAAGCATACGGACGGCGGTGGCGATCGTCTTCCCTCCAACCTTGGCAAAGATTCCAGTGCAAAAGCCAAAGAGTCTGAGTACTCTCGAGGAAGGGGTCGAAACCCGTCTTGGGAGAGAGAGTCAGTTCGGCGAACGAAGAGAGCCGGAGACCATCGGTAGATTTTTCGGCGAGGCCCGTAGCAACGACCCAATAGGCGAGAGATTGGATCATGTTCTTACCGAGCCCCAAGCAAGTCATGCCGACCCGCGGATCACTGAAAGGGTCGATCTGGGCCTCGATTGCAGCAACTGCTTTGGGCAGCCAGCTGATTCGTAAGGGGAAGCTTTCATGGCCAGTGTAGGAAAAATCGATCATTCGGGCTCGCGACGTGTAGCGGCCGCGTCGCCTCCGGGCAATCGTCAAGGGACAAGTTGACAAATTGGGCTTCACAAACCGTGACAATCGCAATGCGCCCCCGAAAAGAGGCCTCGCAACCCACTCTCTGTTAGCAACTTTATTGTGAAAATCCGCTAGATGAAATTTGAAGCACCAGATGGCCTCCGGGTAGCTCTGAGCGGGGAGAGGCTCTTGACAAAGACTTTGAGGCCGCCGGAGAAGCTTTCCTCCGACGCTTCGGATCCGCCCACTCCCCGATTCTCTACGCAAGGTCCCCGAACGCCATGCCTCCCCAGCCCGTGCGGACTAACAATGGGAGGTTGGTCCGGTCGGGTTTAGTGGGGACTGAGGCTGGCGACGGGGCAGGCAGAAAAAGGCGACGTGGAGACGGCCGGGGTTCAGGGTTGCCCGGCACCGGGGAGGTTCCGAACGGTCAGCCCTGGGAGGAGGTTTGGCACTTTGGAAGAAAGGACAAATGTCTTCGCGTTGAGCAATCCCAACTTGGCCTTTAGCGACTGAGCCAGGATACCCAACTGTTGCTTAGTCTGGAGTGCATCCCTTTCTGGCGTGTTGGAAGCCTTGATCTTCCCGATCCTTCTTCGCGCTTCGCGCCTCGCGCCGGAAAATAAAGGCAACCTTGGGGCACCGAGATTTTTCTAACAATTTTCGAAATCTCCGTAACCCGTTAAGGGTAAGGTGGTCGGGGCGGCCAGATTCGAACTGACGACATCCTGCTCCCAAAGCAGGCGCTCTACCAGGCTGAGCTACGCCCCGCGACGGGCGGGACCATCTGCAAGCGCTGTCCCACATGCAAGGCGAAAGCGAAGATTCGAGCTTCAGCGTCTCCCGGTCCATGCCTTGGTGCCATAGCGGCTTGCGATTCTGGATGCCAGCCAAGCGGGATCGGGGGAGAGATCGACCATCTCCACCTGCCCGGAAAGAGCCTCCGCCAAGGCGTTCTCACGCGGGAGCGCCAGTGAAACGGAGCCTTGGTGAAGGAGCCCGCGAGCCGTACGGCGCTGGCCCGCCCCGGCGATCTTCCGGCCCGCGGTATCGAGGAGATCGTGCTCTACAGGCCGCGCGAAGCAGTCCCCGCCCGCCGCCGGGGCCGAGGGACCGGCGAGGTCCGCCGGATGACCGCCCGCGCGCAGAGCGGCCGCGACTGCTCCATGGATCACGCGGTAGCTCTCCGCTCCGCGGGCCTCGGCGAGGGCGTGACCCCGCGGCACAAAGAGCGTGTAGGTCCAGTCCTGGCGGTGATCCACGATTCCCCCGCCCGTCCAGCGCCGCACCCATTTCAAATCACCCTCCGGGAGATCCGCCATCCTGACGAAATAGCCGAAGCTGCCCCAACCGGGCGCCCAGCGGTACGAGCGGAGAAAGGGTTCCCGGCAGGTTTCCACCAACCATTCGTCCACGGCCATGTTTCCCGGGCCATCGCGGGGTACTGGGTCGATCCAGAAATACAGGTGCGGGAGCACGCCCGTTTGCTGGCATAAGGGGGGAGACGAAGCAAACCCTTGCATCCGGCGGTCTCCGGCCCAATTTCGAGCCATGTCCTTCACGCCAAAGCCGCACGCCGCCCTTTTGATCGTGGGCCACGGCTCGACCGAGAACCCGGACTCCTCCACGCCCTACTTCGAGCACGCGGAGGAGATCCGCAGCCGCGGCGTCTTCGGCGAGGTTCATTGCTGCTTCTGGAAAGAGGAGCCGTCGATGCGGGAAGCGGTTTACATGATCGATGCGGAAGAGGTTTACGTGGTCCCGGATTTCATCAGCGAGGGCTACTTCACCCAGGATGTCATCCCTCGCGAGCTGGGGCTCGAGGGCCCCACGACCCGGCGGGCGGGGAAAATCTGGCACTATACGCTCCCCGTCGGCGTGCACCCCTCCATGACCGGCCTGCTCTTGCAGCGAGCGAAGGAGGTGGCACCGGAGGCGGATCCCGCGGATACCACGCTCTTCATCGTCGGCCACGGCACCGGCCTCAACCAGAACTCGAGGAAAGCCATCCGCGATCAGGCGGACCAGATCAAGGCCTCCGGCGCGGGCTACGCGGAGGTGCTGGACGCTTACATGGAGGAGCAGCCGTTTATCGGAGAGTGGGACAAACTGGCGGCGACGCCGAACGTGGTGGTGGTCCCCTTCTTCATCGCGGACGGCCTTCATAGCTATCAGGACATTCCCGTGCTGCTCGGCATCGAGACCGAACCAGGGGAAGCCGCGAGCCAACGCGAGGTCTTCCGGCACAATCCGCACCGGCTGCGCGGCAAGACCCTGTACTATTCCTCCGCCATCGGCACGGACCGGAATATTGCCGAGGTGATCCTGGACCAGGTGGCGGACTTTGACGCGAAATCCCATGAAGCTCGCTGACCGACTTTCACAAGCCGTGGCAAACGGCGTCCGCCGCATCGGCCAGATCGCCATCCGGCCCGAGGCCGCGGGTGCCGCCTACGTACTTTGCCACATCGATGACGAATCGCGGGATCCGTCCGAGTTGGAGGTTCACAACGGCTCGGCAGGCGCGCGCACGATCTCGACCTGGGCCGAGGACGGCCACTACCGCTTCACCAAAGGAGAGCTTTCGCTGAAACGCGGCTGGCTCCTGCGGCTGTCCTCCGCAGAGGAACTGCGCCAGGCCTTGGACAGCTTTTATCCCGCCGCTGCGGGGCTCTGGTTCGCATGGCAGGACGGGCAACTCGAAGTGCAGCACCTGCGGGACAAGCTGAACCGGCAGACGGGGATGTACCGCTTCGCCCGCAACCTGAGCGATGCCGGCGCGCAGCGATTGGTGCGGGAAGTCTGCGGCCCCGGGAACTGCTGCGTGAAGAAAATCCTGTGGCAGATCGACGCTGCGACGCCTCTGGAGGAGAGCGACGCCAGCCGCTTCGACGGAGTCATCGGCGGGATCGACCGCGCGGCGGCGCTCCCCTTGCTCTGCCGCGAGGCCTGCAATCACTTCGTGGCCGAGGCCCGGAAGGCCTCGAAGGAAGAAAATCAGGCGACCCCGTGATTCACTCCCGCGCTTCCAGTCCGGGCGAGAGGGGGATCTCCGGATACATCTTCCCGTCGATGAACTTGCGGTTGCGATAGAAGGCCGTCATCCGCCCTGCATCGTCCACCACGGGGGAAAGGCCGCAGCTCAAGGAGGTGTAGCGCTTCATGCCCGGCTTCCATTCCTCCCCGAACCAATCGTCGATGCCGGTAGTCGATTTGAATTCGCCGAAAAGCCGCCCCGGCTGCACGCCGAGCTCCCCCAGCTTCGCCATGATCTTTTCCGGCGGTTTCCGCGTGTAGAGCACCGCGTTGATCCGGTCCGCCATCAGCGCGCGGTAGGGATCGAGTTTCACCGACTCGTCTTCCGTGCCGGGGAGTCCGCAGGACGCGAGACCCGCCGCCGACGACATGCATGCAAGGAGAAAGAGCTTCTTCATCCGTTTCAGTCGATCTTCACCGACGCGGGATCCCAGGCAGGTTTCGGGAAGTCCATCTTCAACCCGCGCAGGACGTCCACCACGACGCGCGCGACCACGAGATTGCGATACCACTTCCGGTCGCCCGGGATGATGTACCAGGGAGCATGCTCCGTGCTCGTCTTCTCGATCAGGTCTTCGTAGGCCTTCTGGAAATCGTCCCAGCGGGCGCGGTCGGAGAGATCGTCGGGATTGAACTTCCAGTGTTTCGCGGGATTCGCGAGGCGTGATTCCAGGCGCCGCTTCTGTTCGTCCTTCGAGATGTGCAGGAACATCTTCACGATGGTCGTGCCCTCTTCCGCCAGCATCCGCTCGAAATCGGCCACGTGCCGGTAGCGGCGCTTCCACACCTCGTCGCCGAAGAGCTTCTTCACGCGCACCGCGAGGATGTCCTCATAGTGGCTGCGGTTGAAAATGACGATCTGCCCGTTCCCGGGCACATGCGGATGGACCCGCCATAGAAAATCGTGGGCCAGCTCTTCTTCGCTCGGCTTCTTGAAAGCCTTCACGTCGATCCCCTGCGGATCCACGCGGGAAAAGACATGCTTCACGCAGCCGTCTTTCCCCCCGGTGTCCATCGCCTGGAGCACGATGAGAATGCGGTGCTTCTGCTGCGCGTAGAGGACCTTCTGCTGGGTCTGGAGCTCATCCCGGAGCTCATCGAAAACGGTTTGGGACTCGCTCTTGCCACCGGCGGAGAAGAGCGAGCAATCACCCGGGTCAATCGATTTGAGGTCCACCTTTTCCCCGGGTTTCACCCGGTATTTCCTGATGGCCTCGCCGATTTTCATCGGAAGCCATCGTTCCTGCCGGAAAAGGCGCTGGCAAGCATGGAGTCGAATGTCCTCCAGGCGTCACATATTCGTCATTGAAAGGCGCGTCCGCCCGCGCTGTCTTCAGCCAATGTCATCCGCTCCGCCCGCCGAGACCCACGGACCGCTGGCCACCGCGATCCACGTCGGTGCCAGCGCGGTTTCCCTGCTGGTCGCGGAAAGGCAGCCGGACGGGACCTATCGCGCGGTGGATTTCCTGGAGCAGCCCGCGCCCCTCGCCCGCGACGTCTTCCGGCATGGCGTGGTGAGCGCCGAAACGACGGAGCGGATCGTCGGAATCCTCAAGGACTACCAGAACGCGCTCGCCGAGTATGGAGCGGACGGCCGCGACATCACCCGCGCCGTGGCCACCAACATCCTCGTCGAAGCCACCAATCACGACATTTTCCTCAACCGGATCCGGATCGCCTGCGGCCTCTCGATCAATCCGATCGACGACGGCGAGATGACGCGGCTGATCTACCTGAAGACGCGCCGCCGCCTCAGGGACACCCCGGCGATGAAGCGCCGCTGCACGCTGGTGGTGCATGTGGGCCCCGGCAACACCCGCGCCCTGCTTTTCCAGGAAGGAGCTATCACCCGCTATACCAGCTACCGCCTGGGCACCCACCGCACGCGGGAGGCCACCGAGGGCTCCCATGCGGAAGGCCCGGCAATGCTACGGGTGATCCGGGAGCATGCCAGCGGCAACCTGGCCCAGATGCATTTCGACTATCATGACGTGCAGTTGGATGCTCTCGTGGTCATCGGCTATGAAATCCAGCAGATCGCGCGGGATCTATCGAAAGGCTCCGGCACCTGCTCGACCAAAGGCCTTAAGAAGATCGCGCTGGAAGCTTCGCAGATGAGCGAGCTGGACCTGGTCACGCACTTCCAGATCGACTACCAGACCTCCGAGGCCCTCCTGCCCGCGCTGGAGACGAACCTGGCGATCGCGGAGGCTTTCGGGCTGAAGGAGGTCCACATTCCGGTGAGCGATTACGAACAGGGCATCCTGCAGGACTTGCTGGTGTCGGGCAGTCTCGCGGACACGCTCGATCAGGAGGTGCTGCGCTCCGCCCGCATCCTCGCTCTCCGCTATCAATCCGATCCCCGCCACGGCGAACATGTCGCCCGGCTGTGCGATCACCTTTTCACGGAACTGCAAGGCCTCCACGGGATGACAAAGCACGATGCGATGCTCCTCCAGGTGGCGGCGATCCTCCACGAGGTGGGCACCTTCGTCAGCCCCCGTGCCCACCACAAGCACTCCGAGTACATCATCCTGAACAGCGAGATTTTCGGCCTCGACCGGCTCGACATCACCATGATCGCCCTGGTGGCGCGCTACCACCGGCACTCGGGGCCCCGTATCGACCATCCGAACTACCGCGACCTCGAGACCGCCGATCGGATCCGCGTTTCGAAGCTTTCCGCCATCCTCCGGGTCGCGGATGCGCTGGAGCGCACGCATGACCAGCGCGTGCACGAGATCGTGATCCGCCGCGACGAGCGGCGCCTCCGGCTGATGCTCCCCGGCCTCGCGGATGCCGCCGTGGAACGCTTGGCCATGACCTCGAAGGGCGACCTCTTCGAGCAGGTCTTCGGGCTCGAGGTCGTCATCGACGATGCCGGCTAAATTCATCATCTCCCATGCCTCTTCCTTTCATCAATCGCGAGCTGTCTTGGCTGGAATTCAACCAGCGGGTGCTCAACGAAGCCCTGCGCGGCGATGTCCCGCTGCTGGAGCGGGTGAAATTCCTCGCGATCACCGCCTCGAATCTCGACGAGTTTTTCCAGGTCCGCGTGGGCAGCCTGATGCTGCTGCAACGCAGCGGCCGCAAGAAACCGGATCCCTCCGGCATGACGCCGACCCAGCAGCTCGCGGCAATCCGTCGCCGCGTGCAGCAGATGGTGGAGGACCAATACCGGCTCTTCAACGAGGTGCTTTGCAAGGCGCTTCAGGAAAAAGGCATCCGGCTCTTGAATCCGAAGGCCCTCTCTCCCGCCCAATCGGATCAGGTGGCGGCCGCCTTCCACGACTCGATCTCGCCGCTCCTCACGCCGCTGGCGGTGGTAGCGGATGAGGAACCCCCGCTCGTGCCCGCGCTCCAGTTGGCGGTGGCTTGCCGGATCAGCGACAATGAGACGGGCACCCTCCGCCATGCCCTGATCCCGATCCCCGACGGCATCGGCCGCCGTGTCGCGGTGAGCGATGGCAGCGAGGGCGTGGCTTTCGTCCTGATCGAGGATGTGGTCGCCCGTCATGCCGGGGATCTCTTCCCGGGGGAGGATGTCGTCGCCACCGCCTGCTTCCGAGTGACGCGCAACGGCGACATCGCCGTGCAGGAAGACGAGGCGGGAGACTTGGCAGGCGAGATGGAGGAAGTGCTGGCGGCCCGCAAGCTTTCCGACACCGTGCGCTTGGAACTCCCGGCCAGCCTTCCCAGGGATCTCGCGAAGGTCATCCAGGAAACATGCGGAGCCGGTTCGCAGGAGACCTACCGGATCGCGGGGCCGCTCGCCCTTGCCGGCTTCATGGACCTGGCTTTCCTGCCCGGCTTCGGCCACCTGCGGGACGAAGACTGGACCCCCCAGTCCTCACCCGAACTCGCCCCGGGCGATTCGATTTTCGAGGCGATCGTCCGGCGGGACGTGCTGCTGCATCACCCCTACGAGAGTTTCGAGCCCGTGATGAGGCTCATCGAGGAAGCCGCCGACGATCCCCATGTCGTCTCCATCAAGCAGGTGCTCTATCGCACGGCGCGCCAGTCCCGCATCATTGATGCGCTGATCCGCGCCGCGGAAAACGGCAAGACCGTCACGGTGCTGGTGGAGTTGAAGGCCCGCTTTGACGAGGCCCGCAATTTGCTCCGCGCGGAAGAACTCCAGCGTGCGGGAGCCCAGATCGTGTACGGCGTGAAGGGCCTGAAGACCCACGCGAAGATCTGCCTGGTCGTGCGCCGGGAAGACGGCCGCCTGCGCCGCTACGTGCACCTCGGCACGGGGAACTACAACGAGAGCACCGCCCGCCTCTACACGGACATTTCCCTCCTCACCTGCCGTCCCGAGTACGGCGCGGACGCCTCCCTTTTCTTCAATGCGGTGACCGGCCGCTCGAAGCTGCTGCGCTTCCAGCGTCTGGTGCCCGCGCCCACGGCAATGAAGCCGCGCCTTCTGGACCTCATCGCCTCCGAAGCCGAGCGCGCGCGTCAGGGCGCGCCAGCACGGATCCTTGCCAAGGTGAACTCGCTCCAGGATCCCGAGATCATCACCGCGCTCTACGAAGCCTCCAAGGCCGGCGTGGAAATCAACCTGAACGTCCGCGGCATCTGCTGTCTGAAAACGGGCGATGCCAAGCACTCCAAGCACATCCGGGTGGTCTCGATCATCGACCGCTTCCTGGAGCACGCGCGGATCTTCTATTTCCATCAAGGCGGCGATCCGGACATCTTCATCGCCTCCGCCGATTGGATGGGGCGGAATCTCGAACGCCGCGTGGAGCTGATGATTCCGATCGAAGACAGCCGGGCCCGGCGGCGGTTGCTGCGCATCCTGGAGTCTTTCTTCCAGGACAACGTCCAATCCTCCAGGATTCTCCCGGACGGCTCCTCCGAACGCCTCAAACCGGGCAGCGGCGAGAAGAAATTCCGCGCCCAGGAGTATTTCTTCAAGGAGGCCCGGCGTACCGCGAAAGCCCGGGAGCATGAACGCGCGATGACCTTCGAGCCGCACGTGCCGAAGTAGCTCCCTCCTCTTTTCCGCGATGAAGCTTGAAGAGCATCAGGTCGGCAGTTCTTCGGGCACCTGCTCGCGCCGCATCCGGTTGCTCGAGGCTCCGGCCGGATCCCCCCGGGGGATCGCCGTCTTTCTGGACGGGGAATACTATGTGGAGAAGATGGCAGCCCCCGACCTCATCCGCGGCTTGCAGCGCCGCGGGGAAATCCCGCCGAGGACCTGCGTCTTTGTTTCCCATGTGGACGCGGCTTCGCGGCATCGTGATTTCCCCTGCAACGAGTGCTACGCGGAGTTCATCGCCACGGACCTGATACGATGGATCCGCGAGCGGTCCCCGGAGCTGCCCGAAGGCGGACACTTCATCGGGGGAACCAGCCTTGCCGGACTGGCCGCGGCCTTCATCACCCTCTCGTATCCGCAGGTTTTCTCCCGCTGCCTTAGCCAGTCGGGCTCCTTTTGGTGGGAGGACGAGCGGCTGACCGGCCGGGTGGCGGAGATGCCGGGGCAGAAGTCGAAGTTCTGGATCAGCGTGGGTGACAGGGAGACCCAATCCGGCATCTCGCATCAGCCCAGCGGAATGCGTCAGGAAGTCGCGCAGCTCCCCGCCTGCGAGCGATTCGCGGAAGCTCTGAAAACACAGGGGCATGAAGTCGCTTTCCGGCTCCACCCCGGAGTGCA
>CAMPGU010000005.1 GCA_946885645.1 uncultured Haloferula sp. | reverse complement strand
TTCTTCGGGAGATCGCCGAGATCCGTCTTGCTGGCGATCCGGGAGGCAGTGCCAAGGGCCCGGCCGCCCAGCGCGGTGACACGCTCCGCAAGTTCGTCCACGGTCTCTTCCAGCTCGCCGGCGAGCCGGTCGAAAAGTTCGTGCAGGCTGATGAAGTTAGGCCCGCGGACATTCCAGTGGGCTTGCTTCACCTGCAGGCGGAGGTCGATGGCGAGTACAAGGAAGTCGTTCAGCAGGGCGACGGACTTTTCGCGGCTCTGCTTGTCGAGGGGATGACGTGTCTTGCGCAGTTTCATGGCGATGCCTGCCGTAGCAGGGATCAGGCCGGGGCCAATGCTACTTCCTTGAGGAAATCGTAACCATGCTGCTCCAGCTCCAGGGCGAGCTCGGGGCCGCCGGACCGGACGATTTTTCCAGCCGCCATCACATGGACATGGTCCGGTGCAATGTAGTCCAGAAGCCGCTGGTAGTGCGTGATGAGCAGCATGCCGCGCGCGGGGGAACGCATCGCGTTCACACCCTTGGCGACGATCTTCAGCGCGTCGATATCAAGGCCGGAATCGGTCTCGTCCAGAATGCAGTACTTCGGCTCCAGCATCATCATCTGGAGGATCTCGTTGCGCTTCTTCTCGCCGCCGGAAAAGCCCTCGTTCACCGAGCGGGCGGTGAATTTCCGGTCCATCTCCAGCAGATCCATCTTCGAGTAGAGGTTCTTGTAGTAGCCTACCGCGTCGATCTCCTCGCCCTGCGGCAGGCGGGACTGCAGTGCGGCGCGGATGAAGTTCGCATTCGACACGCCGGGAACTTCCGCCGGGTACTGGAAGGCCAGAAAGATGCCGGCGCGGGAGCGTTCGTCCACGGACATCCCGAAAATATCCTCGCCGTCCAAGGTGACGGAGCCGCCGGTGACGATGTAGCCTTCATGGCCGGCGATCACCTTTGAAAGGGTGGATTTGCCGGAGCCGTTCGGGCCCATGATGGCGTGGATTTCCCCGGCAGGAACTTCCAGGGAAACTCCCCGGAGGATTTCGGTGCCGTCTTCGAGCGTGGCGTGCAGATCGGTGATGACGAGGGACATGTGAGGAAAATGGCTGGGTGTTGAATCGAGGGGTCAGGCCGCCGGAAGCTCGCCGCGGAGGGTGATTTCCACGTCGGTAATGACGGTGCCCGGAGGAAGCTCGAGGACATCGGCGAGATTGACTCCCGCCTTGAAGGTCACGTCGTGAATCGCGCCGCTGCGCTTGTCGTGGAAGTGGCCGTGTTCCTCGAGATTCGGGCAAAAACGCGAGGATTCGCGCTCGAAATTCACCTGACGGATGACGCCGTGCTGCACGAGCGCCTCCAGACAGTTGTAAACGGTTGCCAGCGAAATGTTCGGCAGCCGGTCCTTGATCCGCATGAAAACGTCGTTCGCCGTAGGATGGTCCCGCTGGTCCATCAACAAGCGATAAACCTCCCACCGCTGGCGGGTCATGCGCAGGCCCGAAATCTCCGCGGGCATGTCTGCCGCAGAGTCGCGAGAGCTGTCTGACGATCCGGTAACCATCTCGGGTGGCGGAAGCTACGGCCAGACCTCACGATAGCAAGAATAATTCTAATTTCAAAATCGGACCAATCCGCCCATTTTCGCCAAAGCCTCGAATCGAGCCGCAACGTCTTCATTATCAACAAAAATTTAGGCTCCCCGATCTCTCGTTCTGGAAAGGCGAAACCTGAGAGATCGGGTCGGCGGCACCCCTTTCAGGCCAAGCCTATTCCGCGGGCACCAGCCGGACAATCCGGTCCGGGCCGTTGAGGATCACGTAGATGAAGCCGTCCGGCGCGTCGGTGACGTCACGCACGCGGCCGATCCCCTTCAGCACCACTTCCTGCTCGGTCACCTTGTGGTCCACCAGCCGCAGGCGCCGGATTTCCTGCTGCGCCAGCGCCCCGGCGAAAAGGTCGTTCTTCCACTTCGGAAACTTGTCGCCGCGGTAGAACGAGAGCCCGCAGGCCGCGATGCTGGGCTGCCAGTAGATCACCGGCTGATCCATCCCCTCCTCCGCCGTCTTGCCGGTGATGGGCGTGCCGTCGTAGTTCATTCCGTAGGTGATCACCGGCCAGCCGTAGTTGTGGCCCGGCTGGATCCAATTCAGCTCGTCGCCGCCGCGCGGACCGTGCTCGGTATCGTAGATCGAGCCATCGCGGGGGTCGATGTCGAGACCCTGCGGGTTGCGGTGGCCATAGCTCCACAGACCGGAAACGGGGGTCTTTCCCCCGAATTTCGGATTGTCCTCCGGCACCCGGCCGTCCTCGTGCAGCCGGTAGATCTTGCCCTTCGCATTCGCCACGTCCTGGGCTTCCTGCCAGCCGCCGCGCTCGCCCACCGGGAAATAGATGTAGCCCTTGTCGTCAAAGACAAGGCGCGTGCCGAAATGCACGCCCGCCCCCGTGTAGAACTTCTCATCCGCCTTCCAGATCTGCTCCTGCCCGGTCCAGTGGCCATCCTTCAGCTTCCCGCGCACGTAGGCGGTGATCGTCTTCACTTCCCGGCCCTTCCGCGTGCCATCGGCGAAGCCGAGGTAAATCCAGCCGTTCTTTTCGTATTCCGGGTGGACGGCGACTTCCATGAGGCCTCCCTGCCCGTGGTCGATGATCGCCGGGATGCCCTTCACGGGCTCGGGGTTCAGCTTTCCGTCCGCTTCGATGATCCGCAGCCGCCCGGCTTTTTCAGTCACCAGCTTCCGCCCATCCGGGAGGAAAGCGATCGCCCAGGGATTCTTCAGCCCTTCCTCGACCACCATCTCGATCTTGTAATCCTCATGCAGGGTTTGGGTCACCTTGCCCGGCTCGGGCTTCGGGAATTCCATGCCCCTCTCCTTGGCCTGCTTTTCCTTCTCGCGGATGTAGATCACCAGCGAGCGGATCTGCCGGTCGTCCAGGATGCTGCCGAAGGGGGTCATGCCGAGCTGCACGTTCCCTTCCTTGATCGACTTCATCACCTCGGTGTCGGCGCTGCCGTGCTTCCACTCGCCGTCCACGAGGGAACCGCCCTGGCCACCGCTGAGGTCCTTTCCGTGACAGCCCGAGCAGAGCTGCTCGAAAACCTGATCGGTCTTCATCTTCGCGTAGTCCGGCTGATCTTGGGCGAGAACCGGCGCGGCGAGGGCGGAGGCAAGGAGGAGGCGTTTCATGAGAATGGTGACGTTTACGAGAATGATCCGGGATTCCAAATTCCCGCCGTGTCCTTCGGCGAACTAAAATTGGCGGAGCTACGGGCGTTCAAAATTCCCACTCCGCGCCCACCCACAGCGCTCGCGGCCCGGCGATGGTGCGGATGCCATCGGTGCTCAATCCCGTCGCGATTTCGGTGTCGAAAAGGTTATCCACCCGCGCATGGAGCATCAGGTTTTCCGTCGCCTGCCATCTGGCTCCGAGGGTCGCGCTGGTGTAGCTGGGGATGCGCCGGGCGGCCAGCGCGTCGTCGAATTGATGCGAGCCGTATTCGTAGCCCGCGAAAAAGACCAGGCACTCCAGGACTCGCCAATCCGCCGAGGCAACGAGGCGAAGATCGGGTGCCTGCGGGAACGGCTTCCCCTCGAGCAAGGGCTGGCGCGGGGAGCCGGTAAATTCCGTTTCGCTCCAGATGCCATCCACGCCAAAAGTCCACTCCGCGCGCGGCTCCCATTCCACCCCCGCCTCCACGCCTGATACGCGGGCTTCATCGACGTTCTGCCGTTGCGAGCCTGAACCTCCCGCAGGGAGCGTACCGAAGACGGCCGCGATCTGCGCGGGATCGGTCACCGGCACGTTCGCGATCGCGTCGCGGATCCAGTGATGGAATACGGCCGCATCAAACTTCAGGCGATCCGCCGCGTGCCAGTCCAGCGTGCCCTCCACGCTGTAGAAGCGCTCCGGATCCAGTGCCGCGTTCGCCTCCACGATGTCGTTCCGCACGCGGAAGGGCCGGTGCAGTTCGTTGAGAGTCGGCAAACGGAAGCTCGTGCCAGCGGAAAGCCCCGCCTGGAGGTCAGCGGTCAGCGGATGCGAAATGGCGAGGGCGAAGGACGGCTCGATCCCGTCCCGGTCCGGCTGGAGATCCGTGCGCAATGGCAGCCCGGTGACCAGCGAGGTTTCCATGCGCCGCCCGTCTTCCAAGCGCCAAGCGTCGCCACGCAGGCTGACGTCGATCCTCGTCTTCGCGTCCGTCTCGTGGTAACGCGCCCGCGGAAAATAGAAATCCTCACCGGCAAATTAGAAAAGTGAGGGATTCCGAGGCACTTTAGGCCGCGGATCGCGGATGGCCCGCAGGCGTCTTGCGGAGCGGCCGCGGGCCGCAGATCTGGCCGGACGGCCACCAGCCCTCACACCACGGCCGCATTCCAGACCGCCCCGGCGTTGTAATTGTCCATGCCGTAGATCGTCGCGTAGTAGTCCCCGGCGGCCGTCGCGTAATCCGAGCCGCCGCGCTGGAGAACCCCCTCGCCCGAACTCTCCTCGATGATGTCCGCGAGCCCCAAATACACGTCATGGATCAGGAGCAAATCCGGGTCCGTCGCGCCACGGTAGGTGCGGATGTTCCCGGTGTGATCCTCGAAATTGAAGGTCTGCGCGACCATGGTGCCGCCGTCAGGCGTCACGACGTAGCTGGTGGGCCACGACGCCGCGGAATCGAGCTGAATATCGAGTCCCTCGCCGGTCACGATGGGCATGCCGCGGCTGAACTGGATCCGCCCCACTTCCGCCCGGCCGCCTAGGCCGTCATCCGTGGTGAAAACGATAGGCTGGGTGCCCCACGGCCCGGGTGCGCCGGAGTTGTCCCAGGTCGCCGGGCCAATGAGGCTTTGCGTGTAGTCCCCGGCCGTCGTGGAGGCGATGACTGCCACCTCGAAATAGATCTCCGTCGCCGTGTCGGCCGGGAGTGCCCCGGCCACCGTGGGACCGGTTACACCCGTCGAGATCCCGGCCGTCAGATCCACGCGGAAATAGAGCACGCCCGTGGCCGTGCCGACGCGGTAGGCTCCGCCCGATCCGTCATCGAGAGCATAGTCGGCCGTGGTCCCGTCGCTATCGCGGACATGCACGCTTCCCGGGGCCATCCAGCGGTCGAGGTCGCCATCCTCGATCAGCGCGAACATGCTGGCGGGAACGTCATCGGGATCAATCGTGAGCGCCATGTCAGGGAGCGGGCGTGAGCCCCTTGTTGGAGATGAAATCGAATGAGTCGTAGCCGGTGCGCCGGAAGCGTCGCACCAGATCCTCGTAGGAGAGCCGCGGGCTCGCGCCGAGCGTCAGTTTTTCCCGGCCTTTGCCGATGTCCATCTCCGCGGCTTGCACCATCGCCCGCACGCCCGCCAGCTCCGCGGGACCGTTGGCAATATTGACGCAGGTGCCCACCGGATTCCCCGCCGGGATGTCCTCATGGATCACCGTCACTTCGCCCTCGTAGGGCACGAAATTCTGAGCGGCTAGCAGGTTCGCGGCGAGCCCCGCGGGCGGGTTCGCAAAGGCATAGTCTTCCGCGCGGTAGATCGTCGTCGGGGACGTCCACGCGGTGTCCACGGCGGGGAAGAGGACGGCGACCGAAATATAAAAAATGTCCACCTGTTGGATTTGGCCGGAGACCGAGCGAAAGAGCGAGACGTGTTGCATACCCAGCGTCTCCACGTAGTCAGGCGCATTCGGCGAATATTGGTTCGGCACCGGCACCGGGCTCAGGACCGTCGTATGCATCGTGGCGCTCGCCCGCGCCATCTCCCAGCCGATCCCGTCACGCGTCCACCAGTCTTTCGGCTCCCCCAGCGTCAGGAAGCGGGTGCGCGCCAGCGGCAGCGCGCCTCCGTCCTTTTTTTCCACGGTCGAAGGCACGATAGGCAATGTGTAGCTGCCGCCTCCGCCGAGGTTGTTGATCGTCAGGGGACCGAGGCCTAGGCCGGTCGCCCCGGCCGCGCGGATGCGGGAGTCGTAGATCTCGAAAATCTCACTGGTCAGGGAGCCGCTCGGCTTGATCGGTTTGGAGCGCACCGTGACGCTGTCGAAGGTGTCTTGCGGGAGGTTGGTGTCGATGGTCTCCGGCCCGCTGATAATGACGATCTGGTTTTGCCCCGTGGTAGGCGCGCCATCCAGCGCCGTGACCCAGATCCCGCGCCCCTGGCTGTCCCGATCCGCGCTGTCCGTCCGCACGCTGGCCACCTCCAGCTCGATCATCGGTTGCAGGTCCAGATCATCCACGTTGTCCGTGCCCAGCGTGATCGTGCGCGTGGCCGCGCTACCCACCGCGAGGCCGGTCTTGCGCCGCGTCACTTTCAGCGCGGGCAGGCCCACGCCGGAGTAGTCCCACGGCATCATCGCATCCGGCACCCAGCGTTGCAGATCCAGATAGCCGGAGCCCACGGAGCTACCGGTGATCGTCAGCCGGGGGATGCTATACATTGTCGCCACGGCTCCGACCGTCATCGGCGCGCCGAGCGCGATGGCACGCGCGCCGAGCGCGAGGAAGGAGGCCCGGAGATCACCCGTGCCGAAGGCGATGGCCGCGCGGGTCGCGTTGTTCCCGGCTTGATCTTCCTGCGTGCTGGTCAGCGTGATCTGTTCCAGCCACCACCACGGCCCGGCGATCTCGATTTGCATCGACCACGTCACGCCGTTGTAGAGCGGGCGGCGGCGGATGCAGTGGCCGGTGAAATATCGGGCCCCATCACGGTAGAGCGTCACGCTCTGCCGCAGCTCCGGCGCGAGGATGCCGGTGCCGTCCGCATTCGGTAGCGGGATCTGCCAGCGCAGCCAATCTCCCTTGCCGCTGGTGAAGCGCACCTTCGTGCCTTCCGCGTTCATCGCTTCCAGTGTCCGGCTGGTAGCATCGAGAGCCTTCCCGGCCTCCCCGGCGATTGTCCAAATCACGCTCATTTCTTTTCCTTGGCGTCCGCCTTGATGGCTTCCTTGAGGGCCGCCACTTCCGCCTTGATCTTGGAAAGTTCGGCGGCCTGCGTTTCGACCGTGGAGAGCAGGGAGCCGAAGGCCGCGCGGCTTTCGACTGTCACCTTATTGACGGCGGCCGCGATCTGCTGCGCCAAGAGCGGGATAGCGGCCGCTTCGCTGCTGCTGACTCCACCCTCAAACATGGTCCGCACGCGCTCGATCAATGCGGCGGGCTCTTCCTTCTCCGCGGCCGCTCCGAGCGACTCCACCCATTTCTCGAATAGCTCCGCGATCTTTTGCCCGCCCGCTTCCGCCTTGTCCTCCAGCGCGGCATTGGTCGCCTCTATCCCGGCCGTCTGCTGTTGAGTGTCGCGCACTTGCTTTTCGCCGCTCTCGGATTCGGTGGCCACCTCCAGATTCTGCTGTGCCTCGCGGAGCTTCTGCTTCGCGGCATCTACCTTTTCATCCAGGCCGCCCAGATCATCGGGCAGGGAATCCAAGGCGAGCTTCACCTTTTCGAGTTCCTTCACCACGCGCTCCAGCGTCCCGGGGTTCGCCCCGAATTTCGCATCAAAGCCGACCGCTTCCACGGCCGGGCCAAGCGCATCCATCTTGCGGCGGCGCTCCGCGATGTCTTGAAAGGGTTCTAGCGGGTAGTCGGCATCCCGGCCGCCTGCGGCTTGTAGATCCTGAAGCTGCTTCATCGCCTCCGCGGCCGCCTTCAGCTCCTTGAACCTCATCTCAAGCGCGGCCTGCTGCTCAAGCTGCCCGGCGGCCGCCTGCTGCGCACGCATCGCCGCCGCCAGTTCATCCCGCGCCGCGATGGTCTTTGCCTCGAAAACTTGGAGGTTGAGCTTCCCGACCGTATCGAGCTGGTGAAGCTCTTCATTCGCCATCCGCACCTCGATCTCCGCGCGCTTCTTGGCGGCATCTTCCGGGGTGACTTCCCCGCGTTGCTCCTGCCCGGCCAGCGTCGCCAAATCCCGCCGCCCTTCGGCGGAGCGGATTTTGCCCGCGATGATCTCGCGCTGCTTGAGTTGCTCGATGTTCGCGATGATCGCGGCCGTCTCGCGCTCAAGCTGCGCCGCTTCGGCTTCAAAGGCGGAGGCGAGGCCCTTCTGCGCCGCGCTCTTCCGTCCTTCCTCCAGATCCTTGAAGCTCTTCGTCAGGTCGCGCAATAGCTCATCGAGCTTTTCGAGGTTCTCCTTTTTCCCCGCCTCTTCCTCCGCCTTGCCGAGATTCTTGGCCAGCATGTTCGCGGCCACCGCGAGGAGCGAAACAACCGCCGCCGCCCCGGCCGTGCCGCCCGCCATGGCGACGAGGCCGGGCAGGTTGTTGATGACCCCGCCGATGCCATACTGCGCATCCTCGAAGGCCCGGGACAGTTCCAGCGCCGCCCCGCCGAGATTGCGCGTCGGAGCCACCGCCCCGCCGCTCTTGCGGGCGAAGTCGTCGGCCCTGTCGGCCGTCTGCTGAAGCTCAAGGCGAACCTTGCCCAGCTTCTCCGCGGTGTGTTGGAACTCATCCGTGGCGGGATCGAGAGCTTTGAGCGCCGTCTCCAGCGTCCTTACCTCATCTTCCATCGTGCTCATCGAGCGCGCCGCGCCCTTCGCGGCATCATCGACGGCGTCGAGCTGCTTCTCCCCTTCTTTCAGCCCGGAGCCCGTGAGCTTCGTGCTGAGCGTGACATCTACCGTTGGACCTTTGTTAGCCATGTCGGTTTAGGGGGGCGTGACCTTGCTCCAGATGGTGCCGCCGATGCTCCACGGGGTGTGTGTCCGGGCGTTGCCTGCGATCCGCATGGCGGGCTCCGCGGAATTGATCGTCGCGGATGCCAGCTCATAGTAATCCGTATCCCCCTTGGCCTCCAGCTTGAGCACTTTGCCATTGGCATTGGCGACGGCCGCGAGGGCAATGGCGAGATCCAGACACCACTTGCGGGCCGTCTTATCGTCGGCATGATCCTTGATTGCCGTAAGCGCCAGCCCGCCCCGCACCGCACCGCGGGCGTAGTTGTAGGAGGCTAGCGACTTCGTAGGGCTCCCGCCTTGGATCTGCTGCGCCCACGGAAACGAGATCTCGCCTTCCAGCGCTTCGCCGAAATCGACGATTACGAGGTTCGCTCCGCTTGGATCGTAGGTGATCCGCCAGTTGGAAATGATTGGCATCTATCGAAAATTTATGTTGTCCATGCCCCGGATGTCAGACGCGCAGAAACCGGGGAAAACCCTCCAATCGCTTGACCTCGCCCGCGGCGCGATGGCGTTGCTCGTGCTCATTAGTCACGTTTCGATCCTCAGCGGGTGCCGGGCGGACTTCCCTCTGCTCTTCGGCCTCGGAATGACTGCGGTGGACGTGTTTATGTTCGTCTCCGGGTTTCTGATGTACTGGCACTATGAGGAGCGGGAGGCTCGCGAGCCGTGGGACCAAGCAGGGACGTGGCGCACGTTTTGGACCCGGCGGCTGTTCCGGATTGCGCCGCTCTACTGGCTCGCGCTCACGGCGGTTTACCTCATGCACGGAGCATTGGAGGGGCACGCGGAAACGATTCACGCCACCTTCTACGGCGCGGCCGGGCCGGATAGAGTGGACCGCGAGCTTGGCCTCGGGAACGTCGTCGCCCATTACTCGTTTGCCTTCGGCCTCATCCCGGCATGGGCGAGCAACAATGCGCTTCCCGATTGGAGTATCGGATTGGAGATGCAATTCTACGCCGCGTTTCCCTTCGTTGCGTTGGCCATCCGCCGTTTCGGTTGGGTTGTTGTCGGCATCTCTTGCCTCGCGATTTGGCAATGGTCCGTTGCGCAGATCAGCGTTGGCATCGGGCGTCCTCCGGGAAATTGGGGATGGTTCCCCATGGCTACCTTTCTGCCGCTCCGGATCGGGATCTTTTTCGCCGGCATCGTGGCGGCGGCCGGGTTGAGACGGATGGGGCGAGGCTTCCTCATCTCGGCTGTCGTGGCATGCGGGTTCGCGGCCTTTCAGAGCACTGCGTTGACCATCTTCGTCGTGAGCTTCGTGGCTTGGGAGTATCTGCTCAGGTCCGGGCGCCCGCAGGTCTTGCGGCGTCTGCGCGTCCCGGCCATCGTTGCCCTGCTGGAATCCCGGCCGGTGAAGCTCGCGGCCGATTGCTCCTACGGAATCTACCTCCTCCATTTCCCTATCCTCCTTATCGCGGCCGCGGCCTTGCTCGATTCGGGATGGACCTCGATGCCTCCGGTTCACCGCGCGGCAATCCTCGGTGCGATCTGCCTGCCCGTGACGCTGCTGTGCGCGTGGGCGGCGCACCGTTGGGTCGAAGTGCCTGCCATCGCGTTTGGCAAGGCCTTCGCACTGCGCCGCGGCATCAGCGGGCGCACGGCTCACGCGGAGCTGCCGTGAATCGGACTTATAGCTTCTCGACATAGAAGGCATCGAACGCGGTGATTGCCGATGAGCATTGAAAACCGTAGCGGGTGCCGGTCTGCGATACCGCGGACGTGGTGCGGAAGATCTCGGCTCCGTTGAGGAACACCACGATCAGGTCATTGAGCAGCTCCACTTCGATCCAGTCGCCCGCTACCACCTGATGCCGGTATTGGAGAATGGGGGTAATGCTCCCCGCAAAGGATTGCAGTGCGAGTAGTCCCGTGCCGCTCTGCCCGAGCCGCAACCATGAGGTATTACCGGCGTTGACGCGGAGCCGAATCCAGCTCTCCCGGGTGCTCGTCTGCCATGCGGCTACCCGCACCCCAACGCGGACGTTGGCAAGCCCGGCCTCCATGAGCAGGATATTGTTATCGTTGTCATTGGATGCCTTCAGGGTCTTATTCGTGATCGCCCAGGCACCGCCCGCCACGGTCCATACGTGCCCGCTGGTCAGATTGCCTACGGCACCATCCGCCCGGTTGAATGTGTCGCCTGCGACGTAGTCTCCGAACATCGAGGCCGCCAGCGGCATCACTCGGTTCCGCTTGGTCTTGGAGCTTTCGTTGTCCCAATCCGCCCACCCGTAATTGAAATCGCTCGTGGTCGCTAGCCACAAGAGGCATCGGACTTTGCCGTCACGGAGAATGGGGAAGAAATCACACTTGTAGGTGTTCCCGGCAATTGTCCCGGCGCGCGTGCATGTGGCGGCAGGCGCAGTGCCGAATACGAAGGTCAATCCGTCCGTGGATTCGCCGAAGTAATTGCTCCCGCCATTCTGCGCGCCATCGCTGCAAAGGAGGATGAATTTCGGTCCCACCTTGCGGAGCGAGAAATGCCACGGATTCACACCCGGGAAGCCCTGCAATGTCACGGTGCCGGGCTGCTTCGTCCATGGTCCTGTCAGCGCCGGAGCGGTGTAACGCTCCATCGTGTAGGGGCCATTCTCCCGGATGCCGTATAGCCACCACTCCGTATTGTCTAGCGAGCGCACAATCGCGGGTGACGCGATCATGTTATTCGGGAGCGAAAACACCCCGCAGTTGACCTTCGGCTCCCACGTCACGCCATCGTAGGATCGCCGATACCAGAGGGTATTGGCACTCCCGCCCTGCTGGTGCCGCCAGAATGCATAGAGCCACCCCTCGTGTTCCATGAGGAATGTGTCGGAATTCCAACTCCCATCACTAGGGCCGGGCTCCAGCGGATTGGTGACACCCGGCGGCGGAGTCCAATTGATGCCGTCGTTCGATACTGCGAGGCAGGGGTTTTCAATCGTGATGTCCTGCGAAGCCTTGAGCGGCGTGTAGCACATCCAATAGTGATACCGATTCCACGGCTCCGGGAAGTAAACAACCGAAGGATGAATAGGCCGCGCACCGATGGCGGCCGCCAAGGGCTCGACCTCGAAAGCTGGACCCGTGGTATTGAGGTATGACAGGCGCAGATTGCGGAAATCCAGATCATACGGCATCGCGATCAGCGCGCCGCCGAACGGCGCATACGCGCTCACCGCTTTCCTACCGGCCGACGAATTGCCCTTGAGGAGCGTCTTCCCCGGTGTGCTGGCATCCGTCAGGCCGTCAACCGTGGTAGGGCCAGCAGGCCCGGTAGGCCCAATAGGTCCCTCTGGCCCATCCGGACCCTGTCCTCCGGTCTCGCCAATCGGACCTTGCGGTCCCACCGGCCCTACCGGCCCGGCCGCCCCTTGCGGCCCGAATTTGATGACTGCGATTTGAAGCATGGCTTTAGAGAGTGTCGTCGATCATCACATTCACCGGCCCTTTGAGCATCGGATTGCGGTCGCCGAGGGTGTCGATGATAACCGCCGTCCATTGGTAAAAGCTGCCCGTGAGAAGCGCGGCGTTGGCGTCGGTGATGCTCACCTTGAACCATCCGGCCGCGGCCGGATGATCCTCGTCATCGGGGATCTCCAGCGTGAGCGGGATCTGGGGCGAGCCGCCGCCCGGCGGACGGATGGCGGCCTCCCCGGTGCATCCGGTTAAGTTCGTCGGTTGGGTGGCCGCGGCATCCTGATAGGCGATGCCATACCAGGTGTCCGCATTGCCGCGCCAAACTTCGAGGGTGTAGTCTCCTGCGATCATGTCGTGATGACGGGCGGGGCTGATGGCGTGGGCGGCACGTAGCTCGCGCCGATGGCGGACGGAGCCGATGGCGGCGGGGCTGTGAAGCTACCGGCCACCGCCCCCGGGGCGGACGGGGGGCCGGGTGCGTAGGACACCGAGGCAGCGACAGGAGCCGAGGGAGTGCCCGGCGCGTAGGACGCGGAGGCAGCGATAGGAGCCGAGGGAGTGCCCGCCGCGAAATCGCCGGAGATCACCCCCGGAGCGGGGAGCGGCACGAAAGCGAAGACAGGAAAGCCCGTCGTGCCATTGATCGACCATTCCCCATCCACCTCAACCGGCGTGGGGGCTTGGTCGTAATTCCACCACTGCGCCGTTGGGACCGGAACCCCGTCAGTGTAGCGAGTAACATACCATGCATCCGTGTTGCGAAATTCGATCAGCCACCAGACACCGCTAACCGGCGGTGTCATGCTGCCATCGCTGCTCCATGCCGTCCGGCCGCCGGAGATCCCCGCGGGGGGGAAGATCATCCCCGCGATGTCCGGAGCCATCGTGCCGCTCGCCACGAGCGACCGCGTATCAACCGCGAGGGATGGCGGAGCGGATGGCTCGGAGGGCGCATAGTCCCCCGCCACCGCACCCGGAGCTGCCGGAGCGCCCGCCGCGTAGCTGCCGGAGATCGCACCCGGAGCCGAGGGAGATCCGGGCGTGTAGCTCCCGGACACCGCCCCCGGCGCGGAGGGCGTGGGCGGTGTCCAATTCGTGGCGATGGCGGCGGGTGCGTCCGGCATGGGTGCGTGGTGTTAGGCGGCGAGCGCGACGTAGGTATTGTTCCCGCTTTGCAGCTTGGAGAAACGGAGCTGCACGCGGCTGGTCTGCGGCGCGGCCGCGGGACCGGGATCGACCAGCGTCATGCGCGCCCAGATCTGCCAACGCTCGATGATCGCGCCGTCATTGCCGCGGATCTCGATCAGGAGCACGCCGTCCAGCGAGAGCTGCCCTTTCACGCCGGGAGCCTGTGCCGTGGCGGCCACGGCCGCGGCAGCGAGCGCGAACTGGAGCTGCTTCACGAAGCTGCTGGTTTTCGCCGTGGTCAGCGTCCACGCGAGCATGCGCAGCTGCTTCTCGGGCTCGTTCTGATAGCCGCCGGAATCCTGCGGCATCAGGAAGTCCTCATCCTCGGAAAGGATCTCCTGAATGAGCCCTTCGATGTCGGGGATCTCGTAGGCGGTGTAGTTCGTGGTCGGATCATTGTCCGGCCACGTGGTGCGAGAGGTGGTGACAGCATCGACCAGCTCTCCAGCCGGGATGTAGTAGGCTTTCGCGTTTTTGAGTTCGCGGCGGATCAGTGTAGGAGCGGCCATGGGAAATGTGTGTTAGGCGTGAATGCTGCGGGTTGGATCAGGCGAAGAGCCCTTCGATCTTCACGAGGCCCATTGCCTTGAGCGCCTTCGCTTCGGACAGGGTGACGGGGAAATCCACGCGACCGGCGGCCACGATGGCCTTGCCGATCTTCGTGCGATCTGCGAGCGCGCGAATCGCCACATTGCGCGGCTCATCGGCGGGAGTGGTTTCAGCCGGTGCCGTGACGGCGGCCGGAGCGGTGGATGGTGTTCTACGTGGCATGGTCTTGAGGTTGAGCTTAGGCGTCCGGATCAAGGGAGAAGCGGACTTTGAAAACGGTCTGTCGGGCGAGCTGAACGGCTTCTAGCGCACTGTCCGGAATCATGTCGGGGGCGCTCTTCCAGCCTTGGAAGCGGAGGCGGCGCGACCAATCATCCGTGACGCCCTCGCAGATCGGCCGCGCATTGTGGAGGCGGCGCACGGTCTTTTCCCATAGCAGCTCTTCCGGCTCCGCGCCGGGCGTGAGGTTCACGGGACCGAGGATCGTGACGGCAATGGTGAGATCCATTTCAAGCCCATCTTCCTCACTGCCGTCGCCCTCCTTATCTTCGATCACGCACACGCACCCGTGAGTGGCGGCGGAGACGGCTACGGCCACCTCGCGCCAAATGTCCGTTTGCCGCTCCGTGATGACCGCGCTCTCTTCCCATACCGGCGCGATGGTGGTTCCGTCCAATTGCACCGATTCATCCGTCAGGAGCCTCGCACTCGCATTGCGGAGCCGCTGGAGTTTCGTGGGCGCGGTGGAAAATTGACTACTCATCGTTTGGAGGGTTTCGTCAGCTCGCGGGCGAGGAAATCGGCGGCCTCTTCATTGAGGGCTTGCAGGAGCTTCGCTTGATCCGGAAAGGCGGTGGGATCGGCCTTGATGGTTGCCTGCGTGGCGAGGGCATAGACGGCCCGGAGCTGCTGGCGGGCGGCGAGCGGTAGCTCCGTAGCGGTGCCCTTCCGGTATCGCCGTCCCGTGGCCGCCGCGGTCAAGCTGCTGTCCCCGCCACGGGACCGCTTTTCAAAGAGCACTTTGGCGTGCCCGATGCGGAAGAGTTCCCGGCCGGTCTTGCGCTCGTAGCTCGCCACGCTCAGACCGTTCGCCGCTTCCACCAGGGGGATCGTGAGAAATTTCCGGCCGCCCGTTGGCTTGATCGTGCCGCCGTAGAGCTGGATGCGGTAACGGACATCCGCCACGCTCACGACCGCGGCATCATCCGTGATGCTGCTAACGGCCGTAGCTCCGGCCAGATCCGCCCAAAAGCCGGTCTTTTTCCACCCGCGCTTGTTCGGCTCCCGGTTCTTGCCGCGGAAGTGATCCGTCAGCTCATCGGCGAGGCGCTGCCCGAGCACCGCATTCAGCCCGCGGCGGTTTTGCAATGGCCCCGCGATCTGTACCATGATGCGGCGCGGATCGTGATGATCGAGAAAGACACCGAGCGAGATCATGCGGCCTCCTTTCCACCGAAGAGCCATTCGATGATACCCTCCGCTTCGTCGATGAGCACGCGCTCCCCGAACTCGCTGCGAAGGCGCTCAAGGCTCGCTTGCGGCATCCCCTTGATGCTCGCCTTGAGGCCGTGATTGAAGGGCGTGGTGAGCGGCTTGAACGTCTCATCGCCGCGGATCAAGCCAAGCTCGACGGCCTCTTTCCGGCGGACATTGCGGAGCACCATCCCGGAGCCCCAGCGGAAGGGCGGCCACGGCGTGCCGAATTGGCTGATAGCCGTCCAGATCGGATCGGTCTTGAGCGCGATCATGCGGCCTTCCGCGGCGGGATAGTCCGCGCTTGGCTCGCCGAAGAAATGCCCGCCGTTGGCTTCCCAAATCTCCGGCCAGTCCCGCTCTTCCTCGCGCTGCATACCGCGGATGAGTTCCTGCGCGGGCACCGCATCGAGAATGTCCGGGTCCATCCCGGCTTTCCAGCTCGCGTGACCGTGCGCTTGGTCGAGCTGCATCTTCCAGATCAGCCCGAGGCGTCCGGCGGAGGAGAGATCCTGTGTCGTGCCGACCTTGTCCGGGTCCGGGACGTATCCCATCTCCTCAAGCAAGTCCTGCATCTCTTCGATGAAGCGGCCGCGCTCCATGACGCGCCCGCCTTGCTCGATGGCATCGCGCTCAAGCCGGACGCGCTGCATGATGCGGCGCTGTGCATCGGCGAGAAATCGCTCGCTCTCCACCCTGGCGGAGAAGAAAGCCCGCTCCCGGATCTCGATGGGCAGGCGCTCCCATTCGGCCGACGACAGCAGCGCACCGATCGGGGAGCGTTTCCCGAGCGATTTAATCGCCTCCTCAAGAGGCTGCGCTGTCGTGAAGTCGATCATGGTTCAGTGTCCGAAGAGGCTGCTCCAGAAGCGGCTTAGGCGGCCGGGGAAATGCTTTTGTCGGCCGATGTCGAAGAGTTCGCTTCGAGCCGGATCGGGCGCACCGAAACGTTCCGCCAGACGCACGGCCCCGGCGGGCAAGTGCGGCTCCGTCTCGATGGGAAAGGGCGGAGCGTAGGCCCAGCGGAGCGAACGCACCTTGTCCGCGATCTGGCGGAGTTCGGCGACGGTCGGAAGACGCCTCGATGCCCGCTCGTGAGGCGTGGGCATGGCTTCCTCGAAAACGGCGAGACTCACCTCCGCGCACAAGCCGGGGCCAAGGTCGATGTAAATCGGATAGGATGCCTTCATAGCCCGTTCATGTTCTTCCGGCCGGTGCGCTTCGGCGGCGCGCACCACTGCGCCCCGGAGGGTTGCTCGCTTGGCACATCCGGCGTCACAGCATCCTCCGGCGCTTCCGGCCGCGGATTGCCCCGGCCGACGCCTTCGAAGAACTTCTCCGCTTTCTCGTACGAGATCTTCCGCGCATCGCCCGGTTGATAGCCGGGTATCGACGTGAGCAATTCCCAGCGAGCCAGTGCGAGAGCCTTCTTTTTGAAGCTCTCTGGGATCAAATCAGGATCCGCGGAGAGCTTGTTTTGCGTCCACGTCGAGATGCGGTTCCGGATCTCTTGCGTGAGATCCGAAAGGATCGGAATCACCCGGTCATCGGGATCGCCATCCGTGACGGACTTGCCGAAGTCGGCAACCTCCTTCGCGGTCATGGCGCTCTTCAGGTGCGCCGGGGTGAGTTTGATCCAAGCCATCGCGGGGAGCGGTTACTTTCCTTTGGCGGCGTCTTCCGCCCGCTGGCGGCCGATGACTTCGCGGGCCTGCGCTTCGGTCAGACCGGCAGCCACCCGCCATCCAATCTCTTCGGCATCGGGATCGGCGGGAGCCGTGAATCGCGCGATCTTCTCTTTGACCGGCGGAAGCTCGGAACCGGTGCCAGTGTCCGGGGTGGAACCGGTGCCGTCGCCTTCCTGCCCTGGCACTTCCACGGAGATCCCGTTGGCGGCAGCCAGTTCGGTAAGTGAGGCCACGGTATGATTGCCTTCGGGCACCGTTACCCCGGCGGCCGTCAGCTTTTCGATCATCTGTGCTTTCGTGAGTAGTTTCATGACGATGTGTCTTGCTTTGGAAGAGAGGCACGCTCTCGATGACGCCCCGCCGGGAAACCCAATCAAACCCGGCGGGGCGCGTATCGAAGGCGCGACCCTTACGAAATCGTCAGCTTGCGGATGCCGGAGGTAATCGGGCTGATGAACACCGAGTAGTGCTCAACCGTGATGTCGGTCCACTTGCGCTTTTGATCGACATAGACCGAAAACCGCTGCCCATCGTCGGTGGGAGACCAGACACGCTTGATGTTCGACGGGTCATCGAGCAATTGCTCGCTTTCCGCACCGTAGAAGTAGGCGAGCGAGCCGAGGATGTCGGACTTCGCCGCGCCCTTCGCGGTCTGATAGAGGCTATCCTCGCGGCGGACATGCTTCAGCCCCAGGTAACGGGCGAGCTCCTCTTCCGTGTAGTCGGCATGGGAAGCCATCGCGTGGTTCGCGCGGGCGGCGGCCTCGTAGGCATCCTGACGGAGCTGCCATCCCACGTCCCCGATCATGCCGTGTGTCAGCCGCAGGCCCTTCCCGACCAGACCGGCGCGGCATGCCGCCCGCATCAGCCCGTCCGGGTTCGTGGTGGCGTCGAACGTAACGGCCGTATTCGTGGACCCGGCATTGAGCAGGGCGATGCCCCGCAGGATCTCGGCGCGGATCAAGCGGCGTTGGAGCCGGGCCGCAACCCGTTGTTCCCATCCCGAGGGCAATTCCCCGTTTGGACCGCGCATCACGGAATCGTGATCCTGCCGGTAGGTGAGGCCTTTGTTGTAAACATTGGCCGCTACTTTCGTGCCGCGGTATTCGATGCGCTTGAAGGCCCCGTTCACCGGCCGGATGTCCGAATCGTCGGTCTCCGTGATGAAGGCTTCATCGTCGTGCTTTTGGAACTGGAAGTAGCGCCCGGCTTCCACCGGGGGAAACATGAGATCCATGTATTCTTCCAGATCCGGGGCGGGTTGCCCGGCGATGTAGCCGGTCAAAGCCACGGAGAGGTTCGCGGCATCGAACTGCGAAGAGTTCGCCACCGTGATCTGCCCGGCGACGGGCTGATTGGAAATGAGCGCGCCGGAGAAGGCGGCCACGGCAAGATTGCGTTTCATGAAGTGTAGTAGGTGCGATTTTGAGGACGCGGGCGAATCAGGCTTGAAGGACCGGGAAGCAGGGTTGCAACTCGAAGGCCACGCCGTCCCCGGAGGCGGCCGTCACGGAGCGGCCGACGAGGTATTTCCCGGCTCCGCCCGTAGAGGTGAGTTCTCCGTCCGCGGCGGTATAGACCGGCACATCGGCCGCAATGGCCGCCGACGCCATGCCGAAGACCGTGCTCCCGTAGCCCATGGCCACGGCGACAGGTTCACCGGCGGCGGCTTCATCGAGCGCGAACCCGAGCGGCACCGCGCCCGTCGCCGCGCATGCGATGACATGCTTGCCCGCCGTGGTCCCTTTCGAGACCAGGAGGTAAGGTTGCGCGAGCGCGGTTTCCGCCACGCGGCCGACACGGGAGCCATCGTGGCAACCCGAGGCGGTATTGCAGGCGTTGACGCCCGGAGGCCCGGCCATCGCTTTCGCGATCAGGGCGACGAAGAGAATGGCCGCGAGGCCGATCAGGATCATGAGTGGATTCATGGTGTCGTTTTGTTCGTTTGGATGCGTGCTGATTGGTCGGTCGGAAGCCGGACGGATCAGGCCTTGGCCTCGTCGCCGAAGATCTCGGGTTTCGCCGCTCGGACTTCGGCGAATGCCTTGTCGTAGTCGGCCTGCTTTTTCAGATCCAAGCCGTGCTCCTTGGCGTAGGCTCCCACGGCGTCATTGATCGCGGTGAAGGAGGCGGCGGCCGTAGCACCCTCACCCTTCCTCAAGCCAAGATCTCCGATCTTGTTCGCCGTGTTGATGGCGGTCGCCTTGCCGACCTTGGCCAGCGCGGCGGCACCGTTCACGGGATCGGCCTTGAGCAAGCCTTCCCAGGTGGGGCGCTCGGCTTCGGTGATCCGGCCTTCGGTAAGCGCGGAATTGATCGCGGTGGCAACCGTCGAGCTACGGAGATTGGTCAGCTCCGTTTCGGCGGTAGTGGCGCGGGTATTGGCGGCGGTGAGCGAGGTTTCCGCGGTGGCCTTGGCGGCTTCCGCAGCGGCTTTCTCCCCCAGCATCTTGACGATGGCGGCGGAGATTTCGTCATTGCTCGGAGTGGCATCGGGCGCGAACCCGAGAGCCTTGAGCGCATCTGCTGTCAGTTTCATATCGTCGTTTTGTGGTGTCTCGGGTTCGTCCGCGGCACCCGCCGCTTCGGATTGAGAGGGTTCGTTGGCTCCGGCCGTGTTCAGGCCGATGGCGCACTCCGGGATATTCGGCTGATTCGTCAGCCCGATGGAGCGGAGCACGAAAGGCCGGTATCGCTTGCTGCCCTCCGAAATGGGCACCATGTCCCAATTCGGGGACTGAGCGGAGAAAGGGGGTGCATCGCCGCCGATGAGGGCGCGGCCGTCGTCATTGAAGACGGTGAGCATATAGACTCCGTCCTCCCGCGCTTCGAGGGCCTTGATCCGTCCCTTGGAGGATGAGTCCGCGCCGGGATTCTGCGCCAGCCAATCGCGGTTGTCGGGATGGCCGATGTAGATCGGCAGGCCGCGGCCTAGGTGGCGGAGCTGATTGATGACCGTAGCTTGGTTCTCCGCCATCAACTCTCCGGCGGAGCGGTCCAATACCTGCATGATCGCGGTCGGCCTTCCGTCGATCTGAATCGTCGCCGGATACTCGCCGTAAGGCACGAGCCGTTGCCATTGCTCCCGCTCATCGCCCTCAAGGCGGAGATCGTTCACGACATTGGCAATCGTGTTGATGGCCGTCGCCGCGGCCGTGTTGATGACGTTGAGGATTCCGAGCTTCATGGATTCTTGGTCTGCTTGTTTTCGCGAAGAGCATCGCGGGCTCCCTGCGCGGTGGCCGTGCCCATCGCGGCCTCCAGCTCCTTCGCGAGCTTGTCGGCCTCCGTGGCGTCGTAGAGTTCCGGGAACGAGGCGGCCGCCTCTTCCGCGAGCCGCAGGAAGTCCGCATCACTTATGCGGGCGTCCCGCGATTGCTCCGCGAGCCGCGCGATGACCGGCCGGAGCGGGGCAAGAATGTCGGCCCGCACTCCGGCGGCCGTCGCAAGCGTGTCCGTGAGCAGCGTCTCCGCATCACCGGTATTGATGCCCGGCACCGCGGCCGGAGCCGGAGCAACCGGCGCGGCCGTCTCTCCGAGCGCGGCCTCGCCGTCGTCGGCTTCCACGATCCCGAATTTGGAGACAAACCACGGCTTGGAGATCCGGATGCCGTGCTTCCTGGCATTATCGACTACCGCCAGATCTTGCGTGACGTTGTCACGGGTGCGGGTCCGCAAGACCAGCTCCGCGAGCTGCGGGACATGATAGCCGAAATGCCAGTCGATGACCGTCCGGGAAAGTTGGCTATCGAGCGTCTCCCCGACCCACACCGCGTTATCCGCATCGAGTTCGTCCGTCTCTTCCTGCTGCGGATTGGAGCCGGTGCCATCCTGACGGGACATCGTCGAGAGATCGCCGCCACGCCAAAGCGAGACCATCGCGCGGTCCATGCGCTCGATGAGCTTCTCATAGGGCAAGTCACCCTTCGTTGTCAGATCGAGCACTTCGATGCTGTCCGAGGTATTCACCACGGCCCCGAACTCCGCGCCGATGTTCGTCACGGCGTCATAGAGCTGGGTCCAGCCCGAGGAACCTTCACTTGCCCCGGTTTTCCCGAGGAAGGCGGGCATGCCGTGCCGGTCGCAGTAGGTAAGCCAATCCTGCAAGGGGATCTGCTTGAACATCCGGGCGATGGCGCATGCGAGCATTACGCCGCGGCCGCGCCAGATGACCCACGCGGATTTCCCGCCCAGCTCTTCGCGGTCGATCCCGCGCGTTGCCCAGGTGGAGGGCAGGAAGCGCATGCGTCCCTCGGTGGTTTCCCAGAACCACGCGGGCACGAAGAGCAGCTTGGCCCGCAAGCCCTGCGGAGTCGGGGTCCAGATCGTGTGATGCGCGGCGTAGCCCTTGCCGTAGCCGTCCATGCCCTGCTGCACGAGCAGGCGGAACTTCCCATGCACGTCGGAGTCGATGGCGTCGCCGACTTCGACAGAGTCGTAAAAGGCTTGGAGCACCCCGCGTTGATCTTCGGCAAGCTGGCGTTGCTCCGGCCGGATCTCGCCCTTGAGCTTCACATCGTAGCCGTGGCGGGAAACCGCCGCCTTGGCCTTCGGCGCGACCGTGGAAATGGTGTCGTCTGTCCGTTCCAGCCAATCCATCAGGTAGGCAAGATCCCGGATCTCGCCGCGGGCGTAGGCCGTGAGCTGGCGGACCAAAACGTCCGGCGTCCAATTGACGGTCGGATTGAACCGGCTCGCCTTTTCCTGCCGCACCCGGGCCGCGCTGAAAACCGGCCGTCCATCGGGACCGAGAATGAGAGGACCGGGCCTCATGCCGCACCTCCTTCCTCGCGCCGGGAGCGACCGGCTTTGCGAACGAATGCAGAAGCCCGCCAAGGCGCGATCTCGGAAATCGCGGCCGATGAAGCGTGATTTTGAGACACCCCCCTAGAATCGCCTCCTAGAGCGTTAGAGCCGGATTTCCGAAAGTTCAGCATTTCCGTGCTTTCAAGGGTGGTTTTCAAAGCCCGCCTCCTTTCCGCCGGAACTGCGGCCGCATCCGGTCCACGGCCTGATAAGCGAAGGGCGCAGTATAGACGCCGTGGCCGCCCTGCATTTCCGCCAAGCGGGAATAGGCGTTGCTCAGGAAAAGGTGATTCTCGCATTGATCAACGAAGTCCTTTGCCTCACCGTCCTCCGTCTTCTCCCGCTTGGACCCCGTGAGGAAATGCGCGTCCATTGTCTCGATGATCGGCGGGCCGCCGGGCTCGCGGATCGGCAGGCGCATCACCGGCTCATTCAAGACCCGGCCATCCACCACTTGGATATGCGCCTCTTCCGAGGTGAGGAACTCGCCCACCACGCGGTTGATGGAGTCGAAGCGGCTGGCTTGGATTACGGGGAAGTACTTCGTGAAGCCGTTCTGCGGATCGACGCCCAGCTTGTGGACGATGCCGGAGCCGGGCTTGAGCGTGAACTCTACCACGAAGCACCGGAGCCCCTCCCATCGCTTGTGTAGGCCGTCCCAGATGAGGCCGCCGGGGAACGTGAGGCGCGGAGGAATGCCCTTATGCGGCCCTACCGACCCGGTTTCCAAGATCCGGTTGTAGCCCGCCCAGACCAGCGGCGAGACATCCGTAAGTTCGTTGAGAAGGTAGCAGAGCTGCCGCGCTTGATCCACGGCCGGGTTGGCGTCGATGGCCAAGCATGCCACGCCCATCCTTCGGCAAAGCTCCTCAGTGCGCGCCACCATCTGGGAAAGCGGGATCTGCTCCGCCCAATGGATGCGCTTCTCCGCTTCGCTCTCCACCTCGCGGGAGACGAACCAGCACCGGTTTCCGGTATCGAGGCCAGCGAAGCGCGGGAGGCCGCTAGGCTTCATGGCGAGATCGAAGGCATCTCCCGTCTCGCGGGCACGCTTGAGGATCTCCGGAGAAAGGGCCTGCTCCGTGTTGGCGGGCATCGCCATCACGTCGCACCGGAAAACCACCATCATTTCCGGGTCTGCCACCGCCACTTGCCAGCGGGAGACAAACTGATTGATGGAAAGCCCGCCGATGGCGAATTGCGAGATGCGGAAGGACCACTTGCGCAGCTCGATGCGCTCCGGCTTGCGGTGTTCAAGAATCGGCCGGCTCCGGTCGATAACCGCTCCGGTGTCCGGATCGGCGAAGTAGTAAGGGGAGCCCGGTTTGTAGGCCCAGCTCCGCCCGGCAGCATCGCGGAAGTCTCCGGCAATCGTGAGCTTCGGGTCCGTGGCCTTCGGCGTGCCGTCCACCGCGAAGCGGCAGCAATCCGGCCATGTCTCTTCCAGATTGATCCGGCGGCCGTCGCCGACATCGAAGAGAAACACCCCTTGCGAGCCGTCCTCCCACTCCTTTTGCTGGCCCGCCGCGTGGAGGCGCTGCGTGCCAATGGAGCTGCGGAGCCGGAGCTTGGAGGCCGTGAGGCGGCCAGTGAGATACTTGGAGCGGGACGCCTTGATGTCATCCTTCTCATCCTCCATCGCGACATCCATCGAGAACGTCGTGGGGATCTTGCCCATGCCCCGGATCATCCCGAAGGCCTTGCGGACGCCATCGCTCACTTGGAATGCACCCTTGCGATTGACGCTCTTGCCGCGCTTGTCCTCCAGCTTGCCGACCTGCATCAGCGGCCCCAGCCATTCGATTTGCTCGATGACATCCGGCCGGAGCTTCGTGTCCACGATCCCTTGCACTAGGTCATCGTCGGGAAGGTAATAGCCCCAGTTCATCCACCGGCACGCCGTCAGGTAGGCCCCGAAGTTGAGGGCTAGAATCGTCTTGCCGAACTGAGCGCCGCCGCAGATCGCGATATTGGCATCCGGGAGCGGCACGCCGGTATGCGAGCCAAGCACGAGATCGAATGTCTCGATGATCGGGATAAGCGCCTCGCGCCCTTCAAGCGAATAGGGCGCGTAGCCGCTATCCGTCTTCACGCGGGCATGCTCCGTGAGAAATTCCATGAAGCTGCCGATGACGGGGATCTCTCCCCGCTCGTTGGCTCCCATCGCTTCCGCGATCTTGTCGAAAGCTCCGCTCATTTCCCGGCAAGTTCCGCTTTCAGTTCCGCGAAGATCTTCGTGGCCTTCTTGTTCCCCTTCAGCTCCGCGGCCAGCGCATCGAGCCCGGCCTCCACCTTGCTCTTGCTCGCCAGCGTGAGCCGGTCTTTCTCCAGCTCGTGCTTTTCCCGCTGGAGTCGGAGCTTCGCGAGCTGGACGTAGCCCTTCACGCTCATCCCCTCCACGGCCTCCGCCATGAAGACGGTCTGCGCCACCCGGTCGATATCCTCCGCCGTGATGCTCGGATCTTTCGCGAGTTCCAGCTTCGCTTGCGTGGCCCGGGCCGCCGCTTGTTCCATCCGCCGCTTGAGCGCATACCAGGAACGCCATTCCGAGACCGTGGAGAGCGAGACGGCAAAGCCATACTCTTCCTCGATATGCACCATCAACGCCTCCAGCGTGTAGGGCGGGACTGTCGCATCCGTGGGAGTGAGTAGAAGCCATAGCGTCTCTTGCTCGCCCTCCGGCAAGGTCTTGAGCTTGGCATCCGCGCGCGGCATCTTCGGCGCGGCGTCCCATGCGGGTTTGTTGCGTTTGGCCATGCACGTTAGAGAGTGGATAGGAGCACGCGGCCGCGCTCGGTGATCGCCCATTGGATGAGCGCGGCATCGAGATCATTGGGGACGCGCACGACGAGTCTCTCCGACTCCAGCCATGCGGTGGTAATCGTCCATTCCTCGCCGGACAGCGGCGGGCGGAGCAGCGCGTCCACATGGCTCCTCAAGGTGGCATCCGGGAGCGCGTAGCCCTTCGCGAAGCCGAGGGCTTCCAGCGTGGTCTTGCGGAGGAGCAGGTTGCGGGTGGGGTTGCTCATGTTATTTGCGCGTGGCGGGCGGACGTTTCCCGAACAGCTCATCGAGCCGCGCATGTTGAGCGCGGGCGGACGCGTCGATCTTCTGCATGATGCGGAGTTCCCGCTCGTGCCCGGCCTCTAGGATCTGCGCGTACTGCTTCCCCACTTCGATGCGGATCTCCTTTACCTCCGCTTCGACCCTCTCCACGCGCTTCGCGAGTGCGTTGTGTTGGTCGAGCGTGACAGGACCGCTGGCGGAAAAGACGGTGATCGGCGGGATGGGGGCTTGAATGGTCACGTCGCCCTTCGGCCGGAAGCGGGCTTCCGCCTTCTTCCATGCCGCCCAAGCGGCCCCGATGAGCACCGCGATCCCGACGAAGATCTTCGCGACAAGCTCAAGCACCCATGCCCCGGAGATCTGAGGATCGGGCGCGGCCGCGGCGGCGAGTGTAAGTAGGTCGAGCATCATTCGGATTCTTCGGAAGGATCGGCAGGCGTGGCGCGAAGGAAGCGGGCGAGGCCTTCGGAAAGGCAGATAGCGAGGATCTCGGTTTCCGCGGCCGTGATCGGCTCCCGCTCCGCCAGCTCGGCGGCCAAGGTGCGGAAGTCATCATCGGAGAGATCGCGCACCCGTTGGCGGGCAAGGTCGAAGGCCTCCATTGCCTCCGGCACCCCGGCGGAAACGGTGTCGTAGATCGCCGCGCCTCTCATGCCGTGGAGTCTCCTTTCAGCGTGGCGATGTCCTGCTTGAAAGCGTTAGCCCGCTCCGCGGTGACGTCCGCAAAGGCCGTGAGCTTATGAATCAGGTCGCGGGTATCCTTGAGCATTGCTTCAGTCGTCGCTTGCGCGGCAAAGAGGATCTCCGAGGGAGCAGGCATCACGGACATCTCCGAGTGCGGGGGCAGCACGGCCCATCCCGTCGTTTCCAGCGTTCCGACAATGGAGCCCGCTCTCAGATACGAGGCCGTCGCCGCGGCAAGCGCCGTAGCCATCCGGACGTGATTCCTCTTATCCCGGAGGAAGGCCTCGCCCTCCGGGGTATGGATGAACTCCAGCTCGAAGAGCGCGGCGGGCATGCTGGTGAGCCGGAGCACCGCAAGACTAGCCTCCTTGTCGGGATCGCCGTCGCGATCATCCATCCGCTTGCGTTTCTCCGGGAAGCCCTCCGCATAGCCGAGGAATAGCTCCGTGGCGAAGGGATCGGAACCGGTAAAGCCGGGCGTCGTGAAAACCTCGAAACCGGATGCCGGATTGGCGGCGCTATTGCAATGGATCGAAAGGAACAGATCCACGCCCGCCTTGTTCGCGATGGCCGCGCGCTCATGCAGCTCTAGGAAGCGATCATCCTTCCGGGTATAGGTGACATCCCAGCCCGCCGCCTCGAGCCTCGCACCGAGTAGGAGCGCAACCGATAGGGCAACCTCGCTTTCCCGGAGGCCGGTAGGCCCAAGCGCGCCGGGATCGCGGCCGCCGTGTCCGGCATCAATGCAGATAGATGGCTTCTTCATTTCTTCCTTTCTTGCCCGCCCCGGATCGGCCGCCGCGATCCGGGGCAGGACTTGTCACCCCTGTGCATGCGTTGCTGGCGGGCTGGCCTCGTTCATTTAGGAATGCCAGTAAGAGGACGGAAAAGATTCGGGAGCGGGTCCACAGTGCGCCTAGAAGATGTGCGCTAGACCTCGCCGCCCCTCGAAAGGGTTCAAAGGAAGGGCAAGGCCTTCGGCGCGGCGGCGGAGGGACACATGCGGCGCGGATTCACGCGCTCCCCGGCTCGCTCCCACTGGCGGAGCAAGCCCGGCATGCGGTTCGCCGATTTCTCTTCGATAACCTTGGCCTTCGGCGAAATCTCGATGTCCGTATAACCGGTGATTGCCCCCGTGTCGGGATCGCGCAAGGCGAGCCGGGCAAAGCCGCTCATCGGCTTGCCGGGCTGGAACTTGAGCCCGGCCTTGGCTCCGCCTTCACCGAGCAAGACCACTTCGCCCTTGGCGTCGAAGTCACCCGTGAAGGAGTTCCAAGCGGAGCACGACGACAGCAGGCCCCCAGCCATGAGCAAACCTGCTGCCGTCGCCATCGCCAACATCGAGCTGCCCTTGCCGATGCCGGGAAAAAGTGGAAGGAGCCGCGGAGCATACTTTCCGACGAGCCAGAGGATGCCGCGGGCGATCATCACGGCCAGCGCCCCTGCGAGCACCGCGAGATACTTGGCTTGTTCCGCGTCGAGCTGCATTGCGGTGTCGGCATCGAGCCAACCGAGTGCAAGCAGGAAGGTTCCCAGGCCGGGAACGAAGGTGGCGAGGTGCCGGAGCTGCGAAGCGAGTTTTTCGTTCATGGTGCGAAGTGCGTTTGCGCTGAAGACGCACGCACTTTGCACCGCTCGCCGGGCCTTGGTCCGGCACTGTCGCTAGAACCTCTACTACCGCTACTTGGCCGCGAAAAGGGCGGCCTGCTCATCCTCCATGCCTGCCATCAGGCGGCTTGAAGCTGCCTCTGCTTGTGCTCCCAAACGGAGAGCAGATCAACCCTCAAATGGCTGTTACTCTTCCGCGGGTTGAGCTTGTAGCCCTTCAAGTCCCCGGCGTGATACAGGTCATAGATGACCTGACGGTCACAGCCGTCGAGGATCGCGCATGCCTGTTGCACGCTGCCCCATCGCCGCAAGCGATTACCGGATTTCGTCACCAGATGGGAATCATCCGTCCAGGTAACACCGGGGAGCAAGGGCGTCGCGCGATCCTTCACGGCCGCCACTCTAGCAGGCGGAGATGGCCGTGGTCCGGAAATCGCTAACAGATTTACGACCGCTTCTTCTCCAGCGCTCGGGCGATCCGCCAGAGCAGGAGAATGATCGTTCGACTAATCCAAAGCCCAATCACCGCCGAAGCGCACGAGGCCAGCCAGATCCCGGCCTCGGCATCCTCATCGCTCAGGGCGACAAAGAGCGCCGCCAACGCGCCGATGACATTCAGGACGATGAGCACCGTCAGGAAGCCCGCGATCTCCGGCGCTGCTTCGCCGGGATCTTCGTTCGGCCGCGGGGGCCGATCATCCTCCGGCGTCAGTTGTTGGTACCATGCCATGATCTCATCTATCGGTGTTTCGCCTTCTGGCTCTGCTCCCACTCATCGAAAGCCCGCATCGTTCCGCTTCGCTTCCTGGCCTCGATCTCTTCGGCCGGAATGCCGAAGCCAACGGCCTCCGCTTCCTTCCGTTCGAGCTTTTCGAGAGCCGCCTCCAACATGACAGGCCCGCTCGGAGAGGGGCGGGCATCCATTGCCTCTTTCAGCCGGGCTACATCGGCCGTGGCAGCTTCCACGGCCAGCAGGGAGGCGAAGCGTGCCGTCGCCTTGCTGGCCGCATGGTGACGATACGATGCGTAGAGGGCCGCAGGGATAGCCACGGCTACCACGATTGCTAGAGTTCTCTTCATGGCAATTACCCGCTGGACGGGTGGACGGGAACGACTTCCGGCGGGATCAGATCGAAAAGAGCGCGGGCCTTGGCAAAGGCGGTAGCGTCGCCAGCCTCCGCCTCCTTCATCAGTTCGCGCAAGAGGGCAAACTTTTCCTCCCGCGAAAGTTTCTCAACGAGATGACGAAGGAGGGCATCAGTGTCGGGTGTACTGGGGGTCATCGCCCTTGATGGGAAGGGCGCATCGTGAAGACGCGATGAAGATCCGTCGCTAATTTGCCTTCCGGCAGCAGTCCCGGGATTCACCTCATCGCGGCGCATCTCCGCCGCTCGCTTTTCGAGAAGTTCACGGAAGGCAGGCAAATCGAGACCGAAAGCCGGTGCCAGCTTTGCCATAGCGCCATCGCTTACACGCCTAACTCCCCGCTCCAACTCGCTCAAGTAGCTCGCGGAGAATCCTGCCTGCGCGGCAACGTCCTTTGCGAATTTTCCCGCGCTCTCGCGGACCAAACGCAAGGCCGTTCCAAGCTTTTCCGTGTCGCGGTTCATTCGTGCCGGGTGTGACACGTCACATTCGGCAAATCGGGTCAAGGGCTAATCCCACCCAAAAACGGCCGTAAGGCGAATCCGCCTTACCGGTTTGTTAGATCAGGTGAACAATATTGCTAATGCTGATTGACGGTCCTGCCTGTGTTGTGATTCTCTTCACTTGTGCCGCGTCACACTACCCAAACCGTCAAAGAGGGCCTCAAGGCAAAGGGATGGTCTCACCGGGAGGCCGCCGACTTTCTCGGCCGCAGCCGCGAGACCGTTACTCGCGTGCTCAATGGCCAGCGCCAGAGCCGGAGCCTCATTGCGAAGCTCGCCGCCCTTCCTGCCCGCAAGGCCTCCACCCGTTGAACGCCATGCCCGATCCTACCAGCAAGCCGACTCCTCCGCCGTGGGACGATAACGACGCTGCCGAATGGCTCGCGGATCGCCTCATCGAACTGGCGATCCAGAACCCCGGCCCCATCCGCTTCACGGTCCTCCAAATGGCCGGGCTCCTCCCGAACTGCCTGCCCGGCGTCGGCCTGAGCGAGCGCGTCGTGGCGAAGGGCATGGGCATGTCCCGCCGCAAGGTCCGCGCCATCGAAGCCAAGGCCCTTACCCATCTCCGCCGCACCATTCAATCCAACAAGCCCCAGCCATGACACTCGCACTCTGTATCGCGGGCACCCTCGCGTGGATCGCCCTCGCCCTAGCCATCGCCCTCAAACCCACGACCACACCCAAGCCATGATCGACATCCATCAATTCAGCCATGAGACCCTGCTCATCGCGGGATTCGTCGCCGGAGCCATCCCCTTCGGCGTGCCCGCCGGGATCTTCATCGCCAGTCTCGTTAGCTCGCACCGCACCGCGACGCTTAGGAAGGACTACAAGGAGCAGGCGCTCACCGCCGCGGAGAACCTCTATGCGAGCGGCCGCGCCGTGGATCTCCGCGACCAAACCTCAGCCCGTCTATGAGCACGCCCGATGCCTCCCCGCACGGCGATGCACCGGCCACCGATGGCTCCGCCGTCGATCCCATCCGCCACTTCGCGAGCTTCGCGGATGTCCGGCTCGCCTGCCACCGCTGGCTTGAGCGCCGCAATACCAGCTATTGCCCCGAACTCGACCAGTTCGACCCCGAATCCATTCCCGTTCTCCACTGATTTACGCCCATGCCTAAAACCACAAAACCACTCGTCTGCAAGAAATGCGGAGCCACCGATTTCAAGGCCCTGCTCAACCTCGCCGCCCACGAACGGAAGTGCCCCGGCTCCGCGCTGGCAACCGTCGAAGTCACCACCGATAGCCCGGCCCTCGCCGATGAAGATCCGCGTTGGCTCGCCGTCCGGGAAACCGCCGGACGCCTGCGCGAAGCAGGCCGGACCTACCTCGAAATGCAGGCATGGCTCGGCTGGCAGCTTGCCCAGCTCAAAAAGGACCACGGCATCAAGGCCGGGAAGCCGAAAGCTAATTTGGCAGATTCTGCCGAATTAAGGGCCACGTGGCCCGATCTGGTGAAGCATTACACCGGCTATTCCCGCCGCACCGCGGATGTCTTCATCGAACTATTCGATGCCACAAAGGCGAAGCTCAAGCGCGCCAAGCTGCCGGAGCAAAAGGCCGCGCTAGCGATCTTCAATCAGGGCAATCCGCTCGCGCTTCCGGCGGAGCAGCGCGACTTCGTCCGCGATGTCATCGCCAGCCTATGCACGGGCGAGACACAGGGGAGCCTCATGCAAGAGATCGGCATCGTTCCGAAGCCGGTCATGCCCGCCAATCCCGGTGCCAATAAGGCGGCCAAACTCTCCGACGCGGAACTCGCCTTCCACCATTGGGACGGCCCGGCAAGCGCCATCGTCAAGGCCCGCTCGCCCGAGGGCCTGAAGCTCCTCCACGCGCTGCCGCCCGTCACGGACGAACCCGGCAAGCTCTGCCTCGTTTTCCTGCGCGATGAAGCCAAGGCCCTCGCCGAAGCCGCGGAGGAAGCCCTCGCCGTCCATGCCAAGCCCGCCAAGCCGGGCAAACCATAACCTCCGATACCCCTAGTAATTCCCAGCCATGTTTCCCTCCTTATCCGGCCTCCCCTTGGAGCTTTTCGCGGAACACTCCGAAGTGATCCGCGACCGCATCGCCAACGTCCTCTCCGCCCGCCGCTCCTATGAGCGCCAGCTCTCCGGCGAAGCGCGCACGCGCCTCAAGCCCGAAACCCTCCGCGCTAACATCGCCCGCTGTGACGCCCGCCTTGTCCGCCTCAATCAACAACTCACCGCCATTTGACCATGTCCGTTCTTTCACTGGCTCCCGCATCGCTCCTGCGCACCATCACGCCGGAGCAGAAGTCCGACCTGCTGAGAAAGCTCGGCGCGGTCCAAGCGGTCAATAGCGCCGCCTATGGCACGAAGGGCGAGATTGTCGCCATCGCCGCCCGCGATCTGCGGGTGTCCAAGCAAGCCGTCCACACGTGGGTTTCCCAGTTCAACCGGGGCGGGGCCGCCGCCTTGGTCGATGGCCGCCGCAAGCGCGGCCGGGATCGTGGCATCCCGCAGATCACCCGCGATTGGATCCTAGAGGAATACATGCGGATGCAGCGCGAGGATTCCGGCACCGAGATTTACAAGATGATCCGCGAGCGCGCCCGCCTCTGGTGGCGCACCGAGAATCCGAAGTATCGCATCCCCGGTTTCATGGAGCCGATCCCCATCGGCCCGAAGGGCTACCCGGAAGGGCTCAGCCAAGAGACCATCCGCAAGTGCGGGCCGGACGCCTACCAGCGCGCCCTCGCCCATCAGGGCCGCAAGACGGCAAGCACCTTGCTCCCCGCCATCCCCCTGAGCCGTCACGGCGTCGGCTACCTGGAGCGGATCTTTTTCGATGACCAGATGTATGACCACTACATCACGGAGCATGGCTATGACACCCACATGCGCCCCGTGGGATTCAATGCCCTCGATTTCCTCACCGGCGCATTCCTTGAGTTCCACATCCGCCTCCGCTGGTGGGACGAAAGCGGCGAGAAACACCGCTCCCTGACGCAACGGGAGTTCGTTTGGTTCGTGCTCGGGCTCCTGTCCAGCGTCGGCTACCGCACCGATGCACGCGGCACTTGCCTCGTCTTCGAGTGGGGCACGGCCAATAGCTGGTCATCCGAGAATGGCGCACTCAAGACCGCCGAAGGGCACACGAATTTTGCGGATGCCCTCTACGCCTTCACGGACGGGCATGTCACCATCGACCGCTCCGGAAAGTTCAATAAGCCGATGTTCAAGGACATGCTCTTTGCTCCTAGCAGCTCGGGTAATTTCCGCTTCAAGGCTCCTATCGAATCCATGTTCCGCGCCGTCCGGACGCACGGGCTACTTCTCCCCGGTGCCACCGGCCTCAATCCCGAGATGGCCCCGGAGGAGAATAACGGCTTGGAGCGCGAAGAGCGCCGTTGGCTCAAGCTCGCCAACAAGTTCCCGGCGCATCTCGCGGAGGCAGTGAAGTCCAATAACTACTCCTTCCTCGAATACCATCGCGCCTACGGCTGGATCTATGCCGGGATCAATGCCGATCCCGAGCACAACCTCAAGGATTGGGAGCAATGCGGCTTCATCGCGCGGGAGTGGCATTGGGAGGAAGATCCGCCGGACCTATGGCGGCCGCGCGCCCAGCTCGCCGGGCTCGCGGAGCATGTCCGCGAGACTTTCGAGGCTCAGCTTTCGGGGAATCCTCTCCTCATGCGGACACGCCGCATGAGCCGCGCGGAGGCCGTGCGGGCTTCCGAGCAAGACGCCTGCATCAAGACGCTCGACCCGATGCTCTATCACCATCTCCTGCCCTTGGAATGGGCGATCCCGGTAAAGGTCCGGAACAACCGCGAAATCCATGTCCGGGAGCCCCTTATCCGCGGCGCGGCCGGGGATCTCATTTACTCCGCCGTCGTCTTTAATGAGCACGGCCACCGCATCAATCTGAGCCCGGGCGATGAGCTGCTTTGCCATCTCGATCCCTTCCGGCCGGACAGCCTCATCGTACTGGATCAACGCGGCCGCTTCATCTGCCGCGCCGCCCGCAGGCCGGATGACGTTCTCCCGAATAGCGAGATCGCCGAGGATCTGCTCCGCGCCCGTGCGCTCCTCACGGCGGATCTCGATGCCCCCGTGCATGCCGCTTTCCAAAGCGTGGCCGAGCGTCGCCGCCAAGTCCGCCAAGGGAACGAAGCCCTAGAGGAGCGGATGCGCGACATCACCCCGGAAGACACCCCCGCGAAGCCCCCGCGGAAGGCCCGCGCGCCGCAGTCGCACGACGTATCCGCCGATCCGCTCTCCGCGCCCTTGAAGCCCGAGACCACCGACACCGAACAAGATCCCTTCCTGTCCTAACCCCGCACCACGCACCCCAGCCATGGCTAACAACCTCAAATACCCTACCGATCCCGCCCTTCGCGAAGAGCTTCGCAAATTCCGCACCGAGCGGAACCTCATGAACCCGGAGATGGCCCGCATCTTCGGCGTCAATTCGACCTTCATCAGCAAATACATTGGCGACAAGCTCGACCACGATCCGAAGGACTTCGTCGCCCGCGCGTGGGACACCATCAAATCCGTCCGCGCCAAGCTCGACCTCGCCACGACGCTCTTCGAGACCTCCGTGTGCCGGGCGATGGCGGGCCGCATCGACGTGGCCCGCCAAACCGGCGTGAGTGTGCTCTTCGGTGCTCCGGCGGGCGAGGGGAAGACTTCGGGCGGCCTGCTCTATCAGCGGCTCAATCCATCGGCGCTCTACTTCATCATGGCTGGACCGGAGCGCACGGCGGAGGACGTGTCGCACCATCTCTATCATTTGCTCCGGCAGTCCGATTGGTCGCCGAACCTGCAACGCTGGCCCGCGATGGTCGCCGCGGTGAAGGGGAGCCAACGCCCGATCATCTGTGACAACGCGCACCGGCTCGACACCTCCGGCCGGAATGCGCTCTTCGATTTCAGCGAGCAAACCGGATGCCCCGTCATCATGCTCGGCAATCCGGAGATCCTGCCGAAGATCCGCAAGAACGATCAACAGCACAGCCGCATCGGCATGTATTGCGATCTGCGGCTTGCCGATGACGAGTTGCCCGCCGTCGCCCGCAAGGTGGCCGAGTTGTTCAGCAGCCCGGAGGCCGCCGAGGAAATCGAGGATCTTGTCACTCACGTGGCCATGCGCCCCGGCCGACTCCGCGCCGTCCGCATGAATGTGATCCTCGCCGAAGAGCTGCGGAAAAAGAACGCCTCCCTTGGCCCGCGGAAGGCCTTCCGCGCCGCCCACAAGCAGCTCGTGCGCGACTACGACCTTCCCGGCGATTGAACCCCTGCAAACCCATCCCAGCCATGCACCCAATGAATCCTGCTGCCCGTTATATCCGCATCGTGCGCGATCTCCCCTTGGACCCCGCGCACGGCCTCAAGAAACACTCCGTCTGGCGCGTCGGCACTCCGCCGCAAGGCGCTAGCACGATGAAGACATGGGTGATTTCCGACACCGGAAACCCCGTCGCCCTGCTGGCTCACGAGTTCGAGGAAATCGAACTCAAGCTTGCACGCTGCCCCCGCTGCCAGCACGAGGCGAAGCTCGTGCGTTCCGCCAAGCGCGGGCACTGGATCGTCGAATGCGGCGAAGGCATCGACTGCCCGGTTTGGCCGATGACCTCGCCCGCTCCTGGCATCGGCAAGGCCGCCGCCGATTGGAACCTCCGCCGCTTTGCCCGCGGCCTTGAAACTTCCGCGGCTCACGCGGAATGACCGCCATTCGCCCCGTCATCCCTCGATCAACGCCATGAACGAAACTCTTCGCATCATCTTCGACAATCCCTTCTCCTTCTTTGGGACGCTCATCCTTTTGGGGCTCGTCTCGGATGGAATCGTCAACTGCTGCCGTGCCTTCCGCCGCCCGAAGCCATGAGCACTCCACCCCGCAAGCCGCCGGTCTGCCCTTACCACCGGCACGACATGAAGTTTCACGCCACCGACGCCCGCGAAGTGGAGTTCCGCTGCATCGTCAAGGGCTGCAAAATTCAGATCTGGCGGCCGCTCGCCCTCGCGGAACTCGCCGCCCTCGCTGCCGACAAATGAGCGCCGCCCTTCATTCCGCCGATGCGGTCGGACCCGATGTCGCCCGGGCGATGCCGAATGCCATCGGCCCGGAGAAGAGCGTGCTTTCCACCATGCTCAAAGATCCGGCCGTCTGGATCGACCGCGCGCTAGAGGAAGGGCTTACCCGCCAGCACTTCTACTTGCCCGCCCATGGCCAGCTCTTCGCCACGCTTTGCGATCTCCACGCGAGAGGGAAGGAGATCGAGTTGGTTTCGCTCGTGGCCATGCTCCATGACCGCGGCGAGCTGGATGGCGTCGGCGGCCCGGCGGCGATCACGGACATCTACACCTACGCTCCGAATGCCGCGCACTTCGCGCACCATGTGGATTTCGTGAAGGACAAGCATGTCCTCCGCGAGATCATCCGCGTCAGCTCGGAAACCTGCGCGGCCGCGTTCGACAATCCCGAGGAAGTCTCGCAATTGCTGGACGCATCGGAAGCGGCTTTGCTTTCGATCCGCTCCGCCACGGAGACCGCTCAGGAACTCGATACCAAGGCGGGCGTGGGCGAAGTGATCCGGCACCTTGAGCGCCTCTTGAATGGCGATGATGGCGGCCGCGGCGTGCCCACCGGCTACCCGGATCTTGATCGCATGTGCAAGGGCCTCAAGCCCGGTGAGATGTTCGTCGTGGCCGCCCGTCCGTCGATGGGGAAGACCTCGCTCATGATGAACATCGCGGAGCGGATCTGCATCGACCAAGGCGTGCCCTCGCTCGTGTTTTCCTGCGAGATGACGGCCTTCCAGATCCTCCAACGCCTCGTTTATTCCCGCGCCCGCTTCGCCATGTCCGCGCTCGAAAAGGGATTCAAGCCGCGGAAGGATGAACTGCTTCGCATCAAGCGATCCGCGGAGGAAATCGCCCTGGCTCCGCTCTTTATCGACGATGTCGGATCTCCGCGAGTCCGGCACCATCGAGCAAGACGCCGATATGATCGGCCTCCTTTACCGCGCCGCCTACTACGCGGATTCGCAGGAAGAGCGCGATGCCAAGGCCGGGGAAGCCGAGCTGCTACTCGCCAAGAACCGCAACGGCGAGACCGGTCATATCCCGCTCACCTTCCTTTCGGAGCTGATGCGCTTCGAGACCCGCGCCCCGGACAAAGAGGGGAACTAACCACCGCACCACGCAGTACCATGGCAAAGAAGAAAACACCGGCCGAACCGGCCATCAACTCCATCGAAGCCCTCAATAGCACGGTCGATAATGTCGCCAAGCTGGAGGTGGAACTCCGTCGCCTGCAAGCCGAGCGCGACAAGGAAATGCAGGCCCTCCGGGAGAAGCACGACGGCCGCATTGAACACGTCGAAAAGACCATCAAGCGCCTTGTCGCCCTCGCCGAAACCTACTGCCTCGCGCACCGCGGGAACGTCTTCACCGCGGCGAGCAAATCCGCCGCTTCCGCCCTCGCTCGCTTCGGCTTCCGTGACGGCAATCCCTCCCTTTGCCTGCTCAACCGCAAATGGAAATGGGAGTCCGTGATCGAGGCCCTGCGCGCCGCGAAGCTCTTCGAGTTCCTGCGCACCGTCACGGTCACGGATGTCAATAAGGACAAGCTCAAGACATCCCAGCTCTCCGACGTGGAGCTGGCCGCCGTAGGCCTCCGCATCGACCAAGCGGAGCGGTTCTTCGTTGAGCCGAAATCCGACGATGCCGCCCGCATCACGACCGACTCCGCCGCCCCTTCCGAGGCCTGAACCAAGCCGCCATGAAACACGCCATCGATATCCTCAGAACCTCCGCCCAGGCATTGACTTTAAGCGCGGAGCTACACCGTGAGGAAGGATTCAATACCCTCGCCGCAATCTCCGAGGAAGTCGCCGCCGATTACCGGGAAGCGATCATCATCCTTGAGCGCGCGGAGCCGTGGAACGGAGCGCCAAATCCATCCACCGACTGACTTCAATCCGGCGGGCGGTCCCTACGTCCGAGTGGACATTGGGAACAGCCCTTTGCAAGCCCGCCCGCCGGTTCCCTTTCCCATCACGCCATCCACCATGACCGCAAGCGAAGCCGTTCCTTCCATCACCATCCTTTCTCTCGGAGCAGGAGTGCAAAGCTCCGCACTCGCATTGATGGCGGAAGACGGGATCATTCCAAAGCCGGATGCCGCGATCTTTGCCGATACCGGCGACGAACCGGCCGCCGTGTATGCCCACCTTGAGCGACTCCGCGGGATGGTGTCATTCCCGATCTACGTCGTTAAGGAAGGCAACGGTCTAGGGAATGACTTTCTCGCGGCTTTGAGTGGTGATTCCACAAGGTGTAGCCAACCGCCTTTCTTCGTGCGCGCCCCGGATATGTCACCGGAGGAAATTGAGGCTGTCCTGTGTCTTCCATTGCCCGAGATCGCCGATTTTCCGGCACCGGCGGAGGGCTTCTTTCTTTCGTCCGATGGTGAAGAGCAATGGGGAGCAAATGACGCTTACGGGCAGGCGCTCTATTCCTATCTGACCCTGCGAAACAAGGCGCTCAAGAAGGACGAGGGCGGCATGCTTTGGCGCGCTTGCACGCGCGATTACAAAATCCATCCAATCCGCAGGAAGGGCCGGGAATTGATGGAGGCGGCGGGCGCTCGCCAGATCGTCCAATTGATCGGCATCTCAACCGACGAATGGGACCGCGAAACGGCTAGTGATGTCCGTTACATCACCCTCCGCCACCCTCTGCTTGAACTCGGATGGTCTCGCCAACAGTGCGAAAAATACCTTTGGGAACGATGGGGGATCATTGCCCCTAAGAGTGCCTGCCGTTACTGCCCCTACCGCTCAAATGCGGGATGGCGGTGGATGAAGCAAAATGAACCGGATGAGTTTGAGCTTTCTTGCCTTTTCGATGAGTCCATTCGCGAGGCTCAAGGCCGTAGTATCCGCGGTGCCCGGATCGTCGGCCAACTCTACGTTCACCGCTCATTCACCCCGCTCCGCACCGCGATTCTTGATGACGACGGGCAGCACGATTTCGGCTTTGAACAGGAATGCCACGGCATGTGCGGAATGTGAGGTTTCCAACGCGCCCCAGCCATGTCTTCCGAGCTACCCATTGAAGAGCCCCCGCGGTGGATCGTTGTACCGATCTATCAGCGGATCTCTGCAAAGCACCGCAAGCGCGGGATCGTGCCGGACTTCAAGCGCCATGAGCTGCGCTTTGACGGCAAGACCTACGAGACCGCTTACGGCCCCGCTCAAGAAAACCGGCTCCGGGATCTCGCCCGCCTTTTCAATCAGCGGAAGGCCACCCCGGCGCGGCCTTCCGCCCCTACCGCTCAACAACCCGACCTATTCAGCTAATGCCAGCCAAACCGACCACGAAGCGCGCGGCCCGCAAGCCATCCGCGGGCGCTCCGCACAAGCCCCGCGGGACGATCTCTCCCCGCGAGATCAAACCCCTCATCTTGGAGGCAAAGGCGGCCTTTGCCGCTCAAATCGAGCTGGCGAATATCCCGCCGGAAACCGATTTCGACGCATGGCGGCAAGAGCAGGTAATGGCGTGTGTCAGCAGGCCCGGCTTGTCGGCCATCGACAGCGAGCATTTTAACGATGTCATGGCCCATTTCGCGGAGCTGGCGGGGCACGATGAGGTTGCCCTTGCGCGGCTCATGAAAACCGGCCGGGTAAAGGACAACGGGCCGCAGGAAGACACACACGAGGCCCGCGCCAAGCTCGCGCACCTCATTATGGAGAATCTCCATGCCCACACACGCCTTGTGGACATCGTGCCGTTTCAGCTCGCGGCCGAGACTGAGGAGACCGCCGAATACCAGCGGCTCCGCACCGCCCGGGCCGCCATCCTCGCCCATAAGCAAGGTGCGATCCGGGAGGGCTACCTCGTTTGGCTGGCCAAGCAGAAAACCGGGCGGGCGGATCTCCACCTTGGCCGCGACATCGAGGCCGGGCTTGCCGAGCGGTGCAACGTCAAGCAGCTCCGGGAACTGCTCTCCACCCTCCGCAACCGCATTGCCACCCGTGAGG
>CAMPGU010000004.1 GCA_946885645.1 uncultured Haloferula sp. | reverse complement strand
AGACGTCGGGATTCGACTCCTCCGAGTCCGCCATCATGGTGAGCAGCGAGCCGCGGCCTTCGCCGGTGAGGGTGAGCGGGGATGCCACGGGATCGTGGATGCCGGTCTTGTTCTCCGAATCGAGATTCACCGGGATCAGATCGCCCAGGGCCGTGTCCAGCAGGGTAAACTGGTTCCCCTGCGGGCCGGGCATGAAGACGATCCCGCTCGCCTGGTTCTCCACCAGGCCGCGCAGGAGTTCGCATTGCTCCTTCGTGAGCTGATCGGGGGCGACGCCCACATCGCCGATGAAGACGACGTCGTACTTCGAGAGATCCTCCGGCTTGGACGGGAAGTCCTGGATGTAGTCCGGGCCATCGCCTTTTCCGAGCTGGGGGTGGAAGAGCAGGCAGGAAAGATCCACCCCGGGATCACGGGAGAGGGCGTTTCTCAGGTAGCGATATTCCCAGCGCGGCAGGGTCTCGATGACGAGCACCTTGATCGATTCCGGGCGGCCGGAGAGCGTGAATTTCCGCGCGTTGTTCGCGGCGATGCGTTCGCCCTCGGCGGTGGGGATGGAGAGTTCCAAGGTAGCGGAACCTTCCTTATCGAGCTTCCACAGGATCGCGTCGTAGGTCTCCGTGCCCGGGGCCAGGACGATCTGCTTGGTCTTTTCCCGCCCGCTGTCGTCCTTCAGCCGGACGATCGTGCGGACTTCCCGGTCCAGGGATGAGCGGACGGTGAAGGGGATCTGGACGTTCTCGCCGACGATGCCGTAGGCGGGGGCGGTGACGGCGAGCAGATCGATGTCGGGCAGGCGCTTGCGGCTGCCGACGGGGATGGTGAAAAGCGGGACGCCGCGCTGGAGAAGCTTTTGGGCGGCGACGACCGGCGGCTGGCCGGTATTATAGTCGCCATCGGAAAGCAGCACCGCCGCGCGCAGGTTCGTCTCGTTTTCCAGGAGGTCCTCGATGGGCGTGGAGAGATCCGTCCCCGCCAGCGCGGTGGCGGCAGGGTCCTCGGGCGGGGCGGAGAAGGAGCGCTCCACCACGTCGTTCGCGCCGCCCTCGCGCAGCGGGGCCCAGATGGCGCTTCCGATGGCGGTCTTCGTCCACTCGGCGCGGGACACGATCTCCTTGCCCGGGGAGAAAAGGGCGGGGAGCTCGGCGTCGAGCGTTTCCATCGACTTCGAAGCATCCCACAGGATCGCGATCCGGGGCTTGGTCACCGGATGGATCACCGCCAGCCACTCCGGTTTCCACAGCAAGAGCACCACGATCAGCGCGCAGAGGAAGCGCAGGCTCTCCAGCACGGCCGTCCGCCGCGGATGCAGGCTGCGCCTCCACGACAGCACGCACAGCACCCCGACGAGAACGAGCGCCCCCAGCCCGATCGCCAGAGTGACGGGCGTGGGCGAGAAGTGGAGGTTATGGAGATTGAAGGACAAGGTGCGGAATGGCGGGTTCTAGCGATGCAGCGGAACGGAACGGATGCGGCCGCCGAAGGTAGGCGCGTTCGTGAGAACGCGGGGTGTGCGGCGGACTCCGCGGGAAAGAATCGCAGTGCGGGACCGCTCCCGCGTTGTCACCAGCGCGCCTACGTCTCGATGCATCCGGATGTGGGGCATGGCATTCATGCTTTGGTCGGTTGGCCGGGGCGGGTGAGGGGCTCATTGCCTTGGCTCCGCTTCGGCAAGCACAGCAGGGCTTCGGAGATCAGGAAAAACAGCATCGCCGTGAGGAAGGCGCGCCAGACGGGCTGGGAGCCGTTCTCCCGGGCGGAGGCGCTGCGGTCTTCCAGATAGGTGAAATCGGTGCCTTCCATCAGATCGCTCAAAGAAGCAGGCGGGATGACCGCGGGATCGTCTTCCAGGGTGGGGCGGTTCAAGGCCAAGGTGCGCTCGCCGAAACGGTGGATGCCGGCTTCAAAGGCTTCATTGGAGGGTGCGGGCAAGCCGTAGTCATCCAATCGGGTCCGGCTTTCACCGGCGCGCGGCTTCGCGGCATTGCTGCCGATTTCCGCGAGGTATCCCGCGTCGAAGCGTTCCGCGCCTTCCGTCACCGCGCGCTGCGCGAGAGGCAGGAGGACATCGGCATCGCCGAGATTGGACCAGGTGTAGTCCGGCAGGCTGCCGATGAACCAAGCGGTGCCGCGCTCCACCACGCGGCGCGCCAGGAAGGTCTTGCCATCGTCCCAGCGCGCGAGGTCCGCGGCTTCGCCTTCCGGCAAGCGGCGCTTGAGCGCCTTCATGCGCTCCGCCGGGATCGGGGAGCCGTCGAGGCCGTCCCGCAGCAGACCGTCATCGTGATCCCAGGAATCGAGGATGAAGAACTTCCCTTGGGCCGACTGCGTGAGAGCCGACCACTTGATGCCGAGGAACTCGGCGGTGCTTTCTTCCGCGGGCGCGAAGAAAACGACCTCGCCGCCATCGATGAGGAAGCGGTTCATCTCCTCGGCGGCCTTGCCGGTGGGAAGCGCGGCAGCCCAGAAGATCGAGGCGATGCCTTCGGTGTTGAGATTGGAAATCTGCCCCGGATCCAGGCGCTCCACGGTCTGCGCGCCCTGGCCACCGGGAGCGGCGGCAATGGCGAGGTATTCCGCGGCCTCGCCGGGCGGGGCGACCAGCAGGCTCTTGACCGGGCGCGCGGGGCCGTAGGCGAAGAAGGCCGCATTGTCCCGCAGATTGCCGTCGCCGGGGATGGAGAGCCAGCCGTAGCCCTCTTCCTCTTTCGGCGGGATCGGCAGGTTCTTGCGGAAGCGGAAGTTCTGGCCCGCGAGAGTCACGTTGCCGGTGCTGCTTACGCCGTTGAGCGTCACGGTCAGGGGCAGGTTCACGGGTGCCGCGGTGTCGTCGCTGCGGGTGATTTCGATATCGAGCACCACCTGATCCCCGGCGCGGCGGGAGGAAAGGATGCGCACCGCCTGATTCGGCGCGGGCTCGCCGCCCAAGGCCAGGACCCGGAGCTTCGGCGGCTGCGGGAGCGACATGAGCGCGGCGCGCACGGAGGTCCAGCGGTCGTTCCGGGGCTCCCAATTGGTGGCCTGGAGGTCGGAAGCGATCCAGATTTCGGCGCGGCCGGGCGTTTCGGTGAGGAATTCGGCCGCCCGTGCCAGCATGGCGGGCAGGTCCGCCGCGGTATCCGTGGCGGCGGCGGAAGAAATCCGGGTAAGCACGTCCGGACTGGGCACGTCCTGCGGCTCGCCGGAGGCGCTGTCGATGAGGACCAGACGGGTGCCGTCGAGATCGGCCAGGGAGCCGCGGACGCGTTCGAGAGCCAGCTCGCGGCGGGAGACGCTGCCGCCTTCCGGCGTGGCCTCCATGCTCGCGGAGCGATCCAGGATGAAGACGACGAGATCCGGATGGCCGCCGCCCCAGCCGAGCATGCCGCCCAGCAGCGGGCGGGCCGCCGCACCCACCAGGGTCGCGATGCCCAAGGCACGGCAGGTGAGGATCAGGATATGGCGGAGCTTCTTTTTCCCCCGGGACTCGCGCGTGGCCTTCAGCAGGAACTGCATCGCCGCCCATTTCACCGTCTTGTGCCGCCTGCGGTTCAGCAGGTGGATGATGATGGGGATGCTGGCGGCGAGGAGGCCCCAGAGGAGGAGTGGCTGAAGAAACGACACGGAAGAGGGAAATTACTAATTTCTAAGCACTAATTTTTAAACGGGAGTGGGAAGGGATGAGGGGGCGGGGATTACTTGGAGTTTCTGAGGATGGCGGCGAGGATGCGGGTGAGTTCGTCGGCTTCGCGGTAGAGGGTGCGGAGAGCGGCGAGGGCGGGGGAAGCATCGGCGGTCGCCCCCAGCAAGCGAAGCCAAAGACGGGATTCCACGGCTTCTTTTTTCGCGACGCCGATGCGGTAGATGAAATCCGCTTTCGATGCCGCGTTGTTGGCCTCGACGTAATTCGCCGCGACCGAGCCGGACGAACGAAGGAGCTGCTTGAGGTCCACCCACTGCGATCTCGTCCAGCGGTGCCCGGAGACGCATTGCCGCACCGCCAGCGCAAACTGGAAGGTCCGTTCCTCCAGATCGAATACCCGTTCTTCTTCCTTATTCTCCTCCACACTCCGGTTTAAAAATTAGTGCTTAAAAATTAGTCATTCTCTCCTACTGCCGCACCGCCAGCGCAAACTGGAAGGTCCGCTCCTCCAGATCGAATACCCGTTCTTCCTCCTTATTCTCCTCCACACTCCGGTTTAGAAATTAGTGCTTAGAAATTCGTCATTTGCCTTTAGCTGTGCCCCTTCTTCGGCAATCGCGCCGTCAAAAAGTCCCGCAACAAGGGCTCCAGGGGCGTGTCCGTCGGGACCAGTTGATAGGCCGCCGAGGCGTCGTGGCACTTGGTCCGCACGGCGGCGAGGAATTCGCGCAGCGCCGTGTGGTATTCATCGGCGATGAGATTGGGTTCCACGACCAGGGAGGTGCCGTCTTCCATATCGACGAAGCGGTGGGGCCGGTCGAACTCGAAGCCGAGTTCCTGCGGATCCATGAGGTGGAAGACGCAGATGTCGTGCTTGCGGTAGCGCAGGTGCTGGAGCGCGTCGGAGAAGGCCTGCGTGTCGGTGAAGAGGTCGGATAGGATCACCACGAAGGCCCGTTGGCCGATCTTCTCCGCGATGGTGTGCAGGGCCGGGACCAAGCCGGTATCGCCGGAGGGCTCCAGCTTTCCGAGCGTGTCGAAGATGTGCTGCAGGTGAGCGGGGCGGCGGCTGGGCGGGACTTCCAGGTGGAGCTTGTCCGTGCAGACGGAAAGGCCGGCGGCGTCGCCCTGGTTCACCAGCAGGTAGGCGAGGGACGCCGCGATGCGGTTGGCATAGGCGATCTTCGATTCTCCCTGGCCGTGGAATCCCATCGAGCCCGAAGCATCGACCACGAAATAGGCGCGCAAGTTCGTGTCGGCCTCGAATTCCTTGATGTAAAAGCGATCCGAGCGCGCGAAGGCCTTCCAATCGAGGCGACGGGTATCATCCCCGGCGACATACTTGCGGTATTCGGCGAATTCCACCGAGGACCCGCGGTGCGGCGAGCGGTGCTTCCCCGCGACGTTTCCGAGCATGGGAACACGTGTCTCCAAGGGGATCGCCCCGAGCCGGGCGAGCAGGCCGCTATCGAGAAATTCATATTTCATGGGTGAATCCGGAAGACGGAGGCCAGAGTCCAGAAACCAGAGACCAGAGACCAGAAGGAGAAGCCTGAGGAGGACGAGATCGGGGATCATGAAGGGCTCCCGACTTTCTCGATCAGGCCCGCGAGCATGCGGGAAATCTCGCGGGTTTCCTCGATCATGGAATCGGTTTTTGCGAATGGTTCGAGGCCCAGTTCGCGACAGACCTCGCGATGGATCATCAGTTGCGTCCGGAGTTCTCCGCAGGAGCCTTTGCTGTATCCGAGGAAACGGCAGAAATCCACATCGGTGGGACGTTCGGCTCCTTCCGCGATGTTTGAGGGAATTGAAATCGCGGAGCGCTGGATCTGATCCTTCAAAGCATAGTCCCGCGATCCATAGGACGCCACGCAGACATCCACCGCCAACCGGCAGCCGCGCTTCCAGACCGCGAGATTCTCGAAATTGTGCGAGTGCATTCCTCTGGTCTCTTGTCTCTGGTTTCTGGTCTCTTGTGTCTCAGTCTTCCCTCATCTCCGCAATCAGCCGCTCGACGACCTTTTTCGAGGTCATGCCCTGCGATTCGGCGGCGAAATTCGTGATAACGCGGTGGCCAAGGACCGGCACGGCCACGGCTTCCAAGTCTTCCAGGCTGGCCATGTAGCTGCCGCGGAGGGCGGCGCGGGCCTTCGCCCCGAGCACGAGATACTGCACGGCGCGCGGCCCCGCGCCCCAGGCGACGTAATCCTTGATCCAGCCCGGCGCTTCCGGAGTCCCGGGGCGGGTCTTGCGGACGATGGAGACGGCGTAGTCGTAGATGTGCTCCGGCACCGGCACGCGGCGGACGAGCTGCTGGTAGGCCATCACCGCGGGACCGTCGAGGAGGTGATTGAGCGTGGCGCGGGCGGTGCCGGTCGTTTCCCGGGCGATCCGCTTTTCCTCCTCCGCGCTCGGGTAATCCACCTCGATGAGGAACATGAAGCGGTCGAGCTGCGCTTCCGGGAGGGGATAGGTGCCCTCCTGCTCTACCGGATTCTGCGTCGCCAGGACGAAAAAGGGCGGGTGCAGGTCATAGCTGCGGCCCAGCACGGTCACTTTCAGCTCCTGCATGGCCTCCAGCATCGCGGACTGGGTTTTGGCCGGGGCACGGTTGATTTCATCCGCCAGGACGATGTTCGCGAAGACGGGACCGCGGACGAACTCGAATTCCCGCCGCCCGCCGGCGCCGGATTCCTGGATGATGTCCGTGCCCGTGATGTCCGCGGGCATCAGGTCCGGGGTGAACTGGATCCGGTTGAAGGAGAGATCGAAGGTCCGCGCCACGGAGGAAACCAGCAGGGTCTTCGCGAGGCCCGGTACCCCCATCAGCAGGGCATGGCCGCGGGCGAAGAGGCAGATGGCGAGCTGCTCGATGACCCGCTCCTGGCCGATGATCGCCTTGCCCAACTCCGCCTTCAGGGCCCCGTAGGTTTTCCCGAGCTGATCGATGGCCGCCACGTCGTCGGGGGGGAGCTGGTGATCGGTGTGATCGGCGGCCAAGGGGGGCGGTGCGGGGATGGTTTCTTCCATGAGTCGGCGCGAGAGTGCGGAATTTCAGCGAAGCTAAAGAGGGCCGTCGTTTTGTCGAGGCGTATGAAGGGGAAGCGGCGGGGTCATCCATGCCCGGCGGGTCCCGGTCCGCAGGAAGCGGGCCAAAGCCGCCGGGAGTCTTTCCGGACGGCAATAGCTGTCATACATCTTTTCCGGATCCTGCTTGCGCGGGACCGGGGAGCGTTCATGCTGGCGGCATGCTGAGAGCATTGATTTTGACAGGACTGCTGACGGGCGCGGCTCATGCGGAAGCAGAACACTGGGAGAGCCTTTTCGATGGCAAGACGCTCGATGGCTGGGAATCCGCCGCCGGCGGCAAGCCGGGGGAGGGCTGGAAGGTGGAGGACGGCGCGATTCATCGTGCCGGGAAGGCCGGAGACCTCGTCAGCACGGAGGAATACGGCGATTTCATCCTGGAATTCGAATGGAAGATCGCCGCGGGCGGGAACAGCGGGGTCAAGTACCGCGTCCGGAAGTCCCCCGGCGGCTGGCTCGGGCCGGAATATCAGGTGCTGGATGATGCGGGACACCCGAATGGCAAGGTGGCGGATACATCCGCGGCCTCCGTTTATGAAGTCGTGGCGCCTTCGGCAAACAAGATCGCCGCGCCGGCCGAGCACTGGAACAAGTCCCGGATCATTGCCAAGGGGACGAAACTGACCCATTTCCTCAACGACCAGAAAGTGGTGGAGATCGATACCGCCAGCAAGGAGTGGGAGGAGATGAAAAAAGCCAGCAAGTTCGCGAAGATGGAAGACTTCGCGAGGCCCGGAAAAGGGCGGATCTTGCTCCAGGACCACGGGGACGAGGTGTGGTTCCGGAAGCTCCGCATCGAAAAGCTGTGAAGTTGATGGGAAAATTTCTATTTCCCGCTTGCCAGCAGGGGGTCGTCTGCTAAACAGCCCGCCCGCTTCGGGGAGGCCGGACACGTAAGCAAAAGCCCTCCCGCACCGGTCTTCCGCTCACCAAAGCATCACATGGCACGTATTTTCGGCATCGAAATCCCAAACGAGAAGCGCATCGAGGCGTCGCTGCAATACATGTACGGCGTCGGTAACACTACCGCCGGACGCATTCTCGAACAGGCGGGCATCGACCCGGATATCCGCACCGGTCAGTTGACCGAGGATCAGCTCGTGAAGATCGCCGGCGTGATCCAGAGCCAGGGCATCATCATCGAAGGCGACCTGCGCCGCGAGAAGCAGACCCAGCTCAAGCGCCTCACCTCCATCAACTGCTACCGTGGCATCCGCCACAAGCGCGGTCTCCCGGTGCGCGGCCAGCGCACCCGCACGAACGCCCGCACCCGCAAGGGCAAGCGCCGCACCGTCGGCGTGAAGAAGTAAGCCGTGCCGACCGAACCTGAACCTTTCCGATAATGGCTGACGAAGAAACCAACACACCGGCACCGGAAGCCGCCGCGGCACCCGTCGCTCCTGCGACCCCGGCTGCACCCGCCGCGCCTGCTGCTCCCGCCCCTCAGGCGGAAGAAGCCGCTCCTAAGAAGGACGACAAGAAGCGCGACATTTTCGCCGAGATCGCCGGCGCCGAGGAAACCCAGATCAAGGTCCACAAGGCCAAGGGTTCCAAGAATATCTCCCGCGGCATCGTCCACGTGACCGCCACCTTCAACAACACCATCGTCAGCGTCACCGACTCGAACGGCAACACGCTCGGCTGGTCGAGCGCCGGCAAGATGGGCTTCAAGGGCTCCCGCAAGAGCACGGCCTACGCCGCGCAGGTGGTGTCCCAGGATGCCTGCCGCCAGGCGATGGGCCACGGCCTGAAGGAAGCCGAGGTCCGCGTGAAGGGCCCGGGTTCCGGCCGCGAGTCCGCCGTCCGTGCCGTCCAGGCGCTCGGCATCGAGCTGCTGGCCATCAAGGACGTCACACCCATCCCGCACAACGGTTGCCGCCCGAAGAAGGCCCGCCGCGTTTAATTTTTCTTTAATCGATCATGGCTCGCTATACCGGTCCTACCACCAAGATCAGCCGCCGCTTCGGCGTGGCTCTCTTCGGTTCCTCGAAAGCACTCGAGCGCCGCAATTTCCCGCCCGGCCAGCACGGCCTGCGCGCCGGCCGCAAGAAGAAGAGCGACTACTCCGTCGCCCTCGGCGAAAAGCAGAAGCTCCGTTTCCAATACGGCGTGCTTGAGAAGCAATTCCGCGGTTACTACGAGGAAGCCGCCCGCCGCCGCGGCGTGACCGGCGAGATCCTCCTGCAACTGCTGGAGACCCGCCTCGACAACGTCTGCTACCGCCTCGGCTTCGGCAACAGCCGCCAGGCCGCCCGCCAGCTCGTCAACCACGGCCACGTGCTCGTGAACGGCAAGCGCGTGGACATCGCCTCCTATCAGGTGAAGCCGGGCGACAAGATCAAGATCGGCGGCAAGCCGTCTTCCCAGCAGCTCGCGCTGCGCATGATCGACCTGACCCAATCCGCCCCGCTGGTGGACTGGCTCACGCTCGACAAGGAAGGCCTGGAAGGCACCGTTTCCCGCGTGCCGGATCGCGCCGACATCGACCCGCTCGTCAACGAGCAGCTCATCGTCGAACTTTACTCGCGCTGATCCGGAAGGATCGAACGATTTCAGAAAACGCCCGGAGGAAACTCCGGGCGTTTTTTGTTTGGGGACGGCGTGGCCGTCTGTGGACTGCGGCAGCCTGCTGCCGCTTTTTCTTCCCCGCAGCCTGCTGCGGGGCGGGGGTGGGTGAAGGAATGAATTCCGCCTGTCCCGTAGGCGCGTCCGTGAGAACGCGATGAGGACGGACCGGTTATCCCCGGAGAACGAATTCACCCGCTGACCACTCCCGCGGTGTCACCACCGCGCCTACGAAAAAACCAATGGATTCCGCCTTTTACGTAGGCGCGTTCGTGAGAACGCGATGGCCGGGCAGCCGTCGCCTCCCTTGACCTCCGGCACCGTAACACCGACTCTACCCGCGTTCATGGCCACCGAGCTCATCTTCAGCCCCATCGAGGAAATCATCGCCGAAGTCGCCGCCGGGCGCATTGTGATCGTCGCGGACGATCCGGACCGGGAAAACGAGGCCGACCTGATCGGTGCCGCCTCCCTCTGCACGCCGGAAATCATCTCCTTCATGGCGGTGCACGGCCGCGGTCTGATCTGTGCCCCCATCACCCAGCAGCGGGCCGAGGAGCTGGATCTGCCCCAGATGACGCGCCGGAACCGGGAGGTCCAGCGGACCGCCTTCACCATCTCCGTGGATGCCGCGAAGGGGGTCAGCACCGGGATTTCCTCCGCGGACCGTTCCCTCTGCGTGAACCTGCTGGCCGATCCGAAGGCCGGGCCGGACGACTTCGTGCATCCCGGCCACGTGTTCCCGATCCAGGCGCGGGTTGGCGGTGTGCTCCGGCGCGCCGGCCATACGGAGGCCGCGGTGGACCTGGCCCGCCTGGCGGGGCAGGAACCGGCCGGAGTGATTTGCGAGATCATGAACGAGGACGGCACGATGGGCCGGGTAGGGGACCTCGGGGATTTCCAGAAGGCTCATTCCCTGAAGGCTTGCACCATCGCGCAGTTGATCGGGTGGCGCCGCCGTTCGGAGAAGCTGGTGATGCGGGAGGAAACGATTGGCCTGCCCACGGATCACGGCGAATTCACCTGCCATCTCTACCGGGTGAATACGGATGACTCCCACCACCTCGCCCTGGTGCGCGGCGAGATCGATCCCACCCAGCCGGTTCTCGTGCGCGTGCATTCCGAATGCCTGACCGGGGATGTCTTCCTTTCCCAGCGCTGCGATTGCGGCGGCCAGCTCGATGCGGCGATGGAGCGGATCTCGAAGGAAGGCGGCGTGCTGCTCTACCTGCGGCAGGAAGGCCGCGGCATCGGCCTGGCGGCAAAGATCCACGCCTACAAGCTCCAGGAGGAGGGCTTGGATACCGTCGAGGCGAACGAGAAGCTCGGCTTCGGCTCCGACCTCCGCGACTACGGCATGGGCGCGCAGATCCTCTGCGATCTCGGCGTGCGGCGCATCCGCCTGCTGACGAACAATCCGAAGAAGGTGGTCGGGCTGGAGGGCTATGGTCTGGAGATCGTGGAGCAGCTCCCGATCAAGCTCCCCGCGAACCCGCACAACGCGCGCTATCTGGAAACGAAGCGCGAGCGGATGGGCCACCGGCTCTGATCCCCGATCTTTCCACGACATGATCCGGAAAGCCTTCGTCATGTCGGTGAATGCCGGCGCCGAGGATGAATACGCACGAAGGCACCGGCCGATCTGGCAAGAGCTGGCGGAGGTGCTGAGGGCCCATGGCGTCCGCAATTACTCCATCTTCCTCCATCCGGAGACGCGGCAGCTTTTCGGCTACGCGGAAGTGGAAAGCGAGGAGCGCTGGGCCGCCATCGCGGAGACGGAGGTCTGCCGGAGATGGTGGAAATACATGGCGGAAGTGATGCCCGCGAATGAGGATCACTCGCCGGTATCGACCGGCTTGCGCGAGGTCTTTCACTTGGAATAGGTGCCTCTTTCTTTAAGGGGCTCCTCTCCCGAGGCCGGAATTCCGCGAGAAGGTCGATGTTATTACGTGATCAGGGGATACGGATAGTTTTGACTGCCGACATAAATCTTGTCAGCAAGAGCCTGTGAAATTCCTCATCGCTTCCGCCTGTCTCCTTGCCATGTCCCATGCCGGGTCCGCGGCGGTCGTCATCACGATCGACATCTCGAATCCTGCGGCCGTTGTCATCACCGGTTTGCCGGCCAATTCCGCCATCACAGGGAATCTCGCGGTCAATTTTTCCGGCGGGATTTCCTTCCTCGAGTTCTTTACCGCCAACGAATCCATCACCGCCGGCAGCCCGGCGGTTATCTCCGGAACCTGGCGAGCTGCAGGAACCGGCACTTCGTACAATGAGACAGTGACGTTTGCGTACGGCAATCCGGATGTGGTTCCCGGGGTGGATCTCAGCATCTACAATGTGGACGTCGGGTTCGCGGATGATCAGAATTTCGTGGCCGGAACACAGGCATTCTTCGGCAGCTCCACCGTGGATTTTTCGGCGCTCACCAATCTTCCTGCTATCGGAACCACGGGAGACGTGAATCTCGGCTATCAAGCGTCACACGGAGGGACCATCGGCCAGTGGCAAGTGGTGCCCGAGCCCGCCTCATCCGGTCTGGCTGCGCTTGGGGCGGCAGCAGTGCTGCTGCGCCGCCGCAGGGCTTGATTACCCTCGAGGAGCTTTTTAGAACAGCCTCTCAGGCCCGCAGCCATTCCGCCGCGCGCTTGGCGTAGTAGGTGAGGATCATGTCCGCACCCGCGCGCTTGATCCCCATCAAGCTCTCCAGCGCGATCGCCTTGCCGTCCACCCAGCCCGCGGCGGCGGCGCTTTCGATCATCAGATACTCGCCGCTCACCTGGTAGGCCGCCACGGGGAGCGTGGTGCTTTCCCGCACGCGGGCGATGATGTCCAGATAGGGCCCGGCGGGCTTCACCATCACCATGTCCGCGCCTTCGGCTTCATCCAGCAGCAGCTCGCGGATCGCTTCGCGGGCATTCGCAGGGTCCATCTGGTAGGTCTTCTTGTCGCCCTCCTTCGGCGCGGAATCGAGCGCCCCGCGGAAGGGGCCGTAGAAGGCCGAGGCATACTTCGCGGAGTAGCTGAGGATCGCGACGTCTTGGAAGCCTTCCGCGTCCAGGGAAGAGCGCAGCGCGGCCACGCGGCCGTCCATCATGTCACTGGGGGAGACGATGTCGGCCCCCGCGCGCGCGTGGCAGAGTGCCTGCTGGCAGAGGATTTCCACCGTCTCGTCGTTGAGGATGTGGAGGTCTCCCTTTTCATCGCGGCGAACGATGCCGTCGTGGCCGTCGGAATTGTAGGGATCCAGCGCCACGTCCGTGATCACGCAGAGCGAGGGATGGGCCGCCTTCAGCGCCCGGATCGCGCGTGGCACCAAGCCATCGTCATGGTGGCATTCATCGGCAAGGGGTGTCTTCAGATCCTCTTCGATCTTCGGGAAAAGCACCACCGCGGGCACCCCCAGCGCGTGCGCCTCGCCGGCCTCCTTCACGAGCCCCTCCAGCGACCACCGCGTCACTCCCGGCATCGAGGCGATGGGCGTGTCTCCGGCGTCCTCGTGCAGGAAGAGCGGCAGGATGAAATCCGCGGGCGTCAGGACGTTCTCGCGGACGAGCGAGCGGATCGCGGGCGTGCGGCGGTTGCGGCGGGGACGGATGGGCATGTTCATGGCGAGCTCGGGTCTTCGGGGACCTCCGGTGTGGTTCCGGGACTATGATTCTTTGCCGTGCGGGCACAATGGAGTTCGCAGGGCGGAAGCACCATGTCCACCCGAGAACCTCGCGTTCTCACGAACGCGCCTACGGTGGGAAAACGGCGGACGCCGCGCCCTCCGCATGGGGAGAACGTAGGCGCGGCGGTGACGCCGCGGGAAGGGTGCCCGCGTGACTTCTTTCCTTCGCGGTGGAAGCGGCCTTTCCTGTCGCGTTCTCACGAACGCCTACGATGGATCCGCTTCAGCCTCATACCGGGCTCAGCTCGTAGCTTTCCTTCCCGTCCTTCATGTTCCAGCCCAGGCCGGTGAGCTGCTTGCGCATCTCGTCCGCTTTCGCCCAGTCCTTGGCGCTACGCGCGGCCCAGCGTTCTTCCGCGAGGGCGCGGATCTCGGCGGGCACCTCGGCTTCCGGCTCGTCCTCCGGCAAGCTCAGGCCCAGCGCGCGCAGGATACGGTTGAAGGCGGCCAGCGCCTTCGCGGCGTCCTCGCCTTCCAGCTTCGCCGCTTCCCTCAGGCCGGTGAAGAGACCGCCGAGGCAGCCGGGGGTATTGAGGTCGTCGTTCAGCGAGTCCCAAGCGGCTTGGAAGGGCCCGAACTCCACGGAGCCAAGCTGTACCTCGGCGGGAGCCCTGGCGGCCAGGGAGCGGGCTCCCTTCGCCAGCTTGCCCATCGCCTCGCGCGCGGCGTGCAGGGAATCCAGCGTGAAATTGAGCTGCTTGCGGTAGTGCGCGCCGATCAGCACGTAGCGCAGCTCCATCGCCGTGAAGCCCTTCGCCTGCAGGTCGTCCAGCGTGTAGAAGTTCGCGAGCGACTTCGACATTTTCCCGCCATCCACCAGCAGGTGGGTGATGTGGAACCAATGCGCCGCGAAATGCCCGCCGCACGCGCACTTGCTCTGGGCGATCTCGTTCTCATGGTGCGGAAAGGTGAGATCGACGCCGCCGGAGTGCAGGTCGAAGTCGGGACCCAGATACTCCTGAATCATTGCCGAGCATTCGAGGTGCCAGCCGGGACGGCCCTCGCCCCAGGGGGAGGGCCAGTAGTTGGCGCCGTCCTCCGGCTTGCGGCCCTTCCAGAGCACGAAGTCGGAGAGGCTGTCCTTCTCGTATTCGTCCGAGTTCGCACGGGCGTTTTGCGTTTTGCCAATCTCCAGCTCGCGGGTGTCGAGACGGGATAGTTTCCCGTAGCCGGGAAAGGAGGCGATGTTGAAGTAAACGGAGCCGTCCTCCGAGCGGTAGGCATGGCCCTTTTCCACCAAGGTGGCGATCATGTCGATCTGCTGCGGGATGTGCTCCACCGCGCCGGGCTCCACGTGCGGCGGAAGCAGGCCGAGCGCCTCGCAATCGGCGTGGAATTTCGCCGTCCAATGCGCGGTAAACTCGGTCAGGGGTTTCCCGGCGGCCTGCGAATCGCGGATCGTCTTGTCGTCCACGTCGGTGATGTTGCGCACGTGGAAGCTGCGCGTCCCGCCTGTCTCCAGCGTGCGGCGGAAGACATCCTGGAGGACGAAGGTGCGGAAATTCCCGATGTGTGCGGGGCCATAGACCGTCGGGCCGCAGCAGTAGAACCGGAAGGTCGTGCCGTCGAGGGGGCGCAGCTCCTTGAGCTCGCGGGCCAGCGTGTCGTAAAGCCGCATGGGCAGGGGGTCTAGCGGGTGAGCCGGGCGATTTCAACCGCGACCTGAAGCGGTCGCCGTGAGCCTCAGGGGCCGACGCGCACTTCGCGCACCCGCGGGGCCTGTCCTTGTTCCACGATTTCCACGGGAATCACCCATGCCGCCTCCGGGGCTTCCGCCGAAACAGGGTGCACCGAGGGATCCGGCTCCCTGCTCGAGGCGCGCGCGTTGATCGAGCGCTGCACCGCCAAGGTCAAGGCGGCGCAAAGCAGTGCGAGGGCGAAGAGCCTGATCCGGTCGAAGGTCATGCGACGCGGCCAAAGAAGCTAAATTTTACTAATTAATCAAGTTTATTTAAAAAACTCCGGCGATTGATCCGTGTTGCCGCTAAGTCACTTCGGATTTTTTGGTATTCGCCACCCTGCCGATGCCGTGCTTCTTTACCTGCGAGATGGTGCGCGACGAACGATGGAAGCAAGTGGGTGCCGGGCTCGCGGTTCTTGCGGGTGTCACCGTGATATTCCTGCTTCTGGTTTTCGGCCGCCATTTGCCGGGAGTGGCCGGCGAGTTTTTCGCGCGGGTGATCGGGATCGTGACCACGCCCTTTCTTCTGGAAGCCACCCTTTGTATCCTCGGCTTCGTGGTGGTAGTGACCCTGAACCATTGGCGGCAGCTCCGGGAAGGGGATGAGCTCGTTTATCTGGATCAGGTGAAGAACGCGCCTCAAGACCTGCCCGGGCAGGCCCGTTGGGCGGTTTACCAGAGCGAGCCGCTGGAGCCTGGCTCCATCGAGCCGACGGATCTGCTGGAGGGTGCCATCGCCATCGGCGATCACGAAACCGCGGTGGAGATTCTTTCGGCGATGAGCGAGGCGGAGCGGGCCGCGCCGGCGGTGTTGAAGCTGCGAATCGCTTTGGCCGAGGCCACGGGAAAGACCGAGTTGGCCGGGCAATTGAAGAAGATGCTCGGCGACGCGCCGGTGTGAGCGACAGCTCTAGCCCAAGATCGGGGCCGGCCTCATTGCTCTACCTGTTCCCGGGCTTCGAGACGCCCGAAGCGCCGGATGAGCAGGCCCTCCCGCGGGGCAAAGATCCAGGCCAGAAGGAACAGGACACCCGCCGCAAAGGCCATCATGCCGGAGGTGGTCGTGCTCTCGAAGCCGAACAGCGGTGGCACCAGGATGGCGCCGATGTGGCCGATCACGGCGGATGCGGCGGCGAGCGCAACCCCCAGCAGCAGCATCGGTAGCAGGCGGCGCGTGAGTAGCTGCGCCGTGGCCGCGGGCACGATGAGCATGGCGATCACGATGATGCTGCCCACCGATTCGAAGGCCGCCACGGTGGTCACCGCGACCATCGTCATCAGGAGGTAGTGGAGGAAGGAGGAGGAAAAGCCCAGCGTCTCCGCCAGAGCGGGGTCGAAGGCGCTCAACTTGAACTCCTTGTAGAGCAGGGCGATGACGGCCGCGTTGAAGAGAAGGACCGCGCCATTGACGGCCGCGGCGCGCGGGAGCTCGAATGCGCCGAACCGCACGGTATCGAGCGGCGTGAATTCGATCGCCCCGTAGAGGACGCAGCCGGGATCCAGATCCACGTGATCGGCTGCTTGCACGATCAGCACCAGCCCGATGGCAAAGAGGGTGGTGAAGACGACGCCCATCGCCGCCCCGCGGTCCACCCGGGCAAAGCGGCTGATCCACTGGGTGAAGACGGCGGTGAGCACGCCCGTCACGGCCGCTCCCAGGAACATCGGCAGGCTGGCGCGGGTGCCGCCGACCAGGAAGGCGATCGCCAGGCCCGGCAGCACCGCGTGGCTGATCGCATCGCCCATCATGCTCATTTTCCGCAGGACGAGGAAGCAGCCCGGCAGCGCGCAGGCCATCGCGCACAGCACGCCGGTGACGACGATCCAGGTGTCGATGGAGGTCCAGTTCATTGGCTCGAAAGACGCGAGAGGCCAGAAGCCAGAGACCAGAGGCCAGAAGCCGGAGACAAGATTGTGGTCTCCAACTTCTTGTTTCTGGTCTCTGGTCTCTGGATTCTTGTCTCTGATCGCTTCATATCCGGTGCGGGCTGGCCGGGACTTGGGCGGTGTCCAATTCGGCTTCCAAAGCGCGGACCAGCTCAGAGCCCAGGATGTGTTCCACCATGTCCGCATCCCGATCCACATGGCTCGGCGCGATGTCGGCATGGCGGATGAGGTAGAGCTCCCACAGCCGGTGATTGCGGGTGATGCGCGCGGCCTCGCCGAAGCCGGACTCGGAAAGGTGGATCAAGGAGCGGTCCGGGACGGGCTCCAGGTGGTCCTCGCCGCGCGCGTGGCCGAGGAGGCGGTTGAGCTCGCGCGGCGTCCAGCTCCGGTGTTCCAGCAGCGCGGCCCGCGGGATCGGGCCGTTCAGCGGCGGGCTGGATTTGGCCTCCAGGACCTCGTAGGCCGCGCGCAGCAGGTGCTGGCGGCCCATGCGGCGCTGCAGCCGCCGGTGATCTACATAGCGCGGAATGACGCCCCGTGCGGTGCCGAAGAGCATGCTGATGAGAAAGATGACCGCCGCCGTGAGCACGATCAGCGCCCCGGCCGGCAGGTCCGCGAGCAGGGCGCTCACCGAGGCGCCCAACCAACCGCTGATCCCGCCGATCACGGCGGAAAGGAAGAGCATCACGGACAGGCGCTCCGTCCAGAAACGGGCCGCCGCCGCAGGGATGATGAGGAAGGCGATCACGAGGATCAGCCCCACGGCCTGCAGGCCCACCACGGTCACCGCGGTGACCAAGGCCAGCAGGATGCCATCCAGGAGCAGCACCGGCCAGCCTTCCGCCGCCGCGAAGCCTTCGTCGAAACAGAGCACCGTGAGCTCTTTCAGCAGCAGGATCGCCGCGACCGCCGCGAGCGTGGAGACCACGGCGATGACGGTGAAATCTCCCGCGACCATCGAGGCGGTCTTCCCGTAGATGAAGGATTCCAGTCCGGCGGCATTCGGCAGGCTCTGGACCATCCGCAGGATCGCCGTGCCCGCCCCGAAGAAGACGCTGAGAACGAAGCCCATCGCCACATCGTCGCGCAGGCGGGTGGTGCGGATGATCGCCAGCATCACCCCGACTCCGGCGAGGCCGGAGACGGTGGCTCCGGCGAGCAAGATGCCGAGGCTCTTGCCGCCGCCGGCCAGGGTGGTGCCGAGGGCGAAGGCGATGCCGATGCCGGGCAGGGTGGCGTGGGAAAGGACATCGCCCATCAGCGAGCGCTTCCGCAGTAGCAGGAAGGCCCCCACCAGGCCCGCGCCGATGCCCAGCAAGGTGGTGGCAAGCACGACGAGGCGGGTGTTGTAGCTTTCGAGCAACAGCACCTCGCGCAGGTCGTGAAGCGTGGGCAGATCGGTCATGGGTTCACCTCCGCCGCAGCGCTTCGGCGGCGTGGTCGAGCAGGGACAAGCGGCCGCCGTACGTCTTCCTGAGGTTCTCGTCGGTGAAGACCTCGTGCGTCGGACCGGAGGCCACGATCCTCATGTTCATCATCACCACCCAATCGAAATACTCCGCCACGGTGGCGAGGTCGTGATGCACCACCAGGCAAGTCCGCCCGCGCTGCCGGAGATCCTTCAGCAGTTCGACGATCGCCTGCTCCGTGGCCGCATCGACCGCGGCGAAAGGTTCGTCCATGAAATAGACCCGCGCGTCCTGGGCGAGGGCGCGGGCGAGGAAGACCCGCTGCTGCTGGCCCCCGGAAAGCTGGCTGATCTGGCGCTGGGCGAGGTGCGCGATCCCGACTTTTTCCAAAGCCGCCATCGCCGCCGCGCGCTCCTTCTTCCCGACCCGGCGCAGCCACCCGAGCTGGCGGTAGGTTCCCATCGCCACCACGTCCAGGGCGGAGACCGGGAAATCCCAGTCCACGCTTTCGCGCTGGGGCACGTAGGCGACGAGGTGGCGGTTTTCGCGGTAGGGCTTGCCGTAGATGTGGGCCCAGCCGGAGGTCTTCGGGATCAGGTCCAGGCAGGCTTTGATGAGCGTGCTCTTTCCAGCGCCGTTGGGCCCCACGATCCCCACCAGCTTGCCCTCGGGAATATTCAGCTCCACATCCCAGACCACCGGCTTGCGCTGATACGCGACGGTGAGGTCGTGGATGGTGAGCGGGTAGTCCGGCGGGTGCTCGTGGTGCATGGTCAGAAGCGGACGGTGAAGCCGGAGAAGGCGCCGATGTCCTCGGCGTCGTCATTCAGACCGGCTTGCCCGCCGCAGTCCAGCATGACATTGGAAGTGATCGAATAGGTGATTCCGGCGGACGCATAGGCTTCGTAACGGTCCTCTCCCAGCACGCCCACGTACTCGAGGAAGCAGCCCCATTTTTCGGTGAGGTCGAAGCCGAGCACCGCGGTGTGCACGAACTCGAAATCATGCCCGCCGTTGTCGTCGGCCACGGAGTCGAGCTCCGCCATGAGCCCGAGGCCGAGACCCTCGCGCAGCTCCATGGAAAAGGGAATGATCAGGCCGCCCTCCCACTCCTCGTTGCTCACGGCCGTGCCGGTGGGGATCTTGACGTAGGGGAAGAGCGCCAGCGCGGTGCTGCCGCCGTCGTTGCCCCAGAGGTTCCACTTGTAGCGCAAGGTCACGTCGCCGAAGCCCTCGGAATCGCCCGCGGGTCCGGCGTTGTTTTCCCACGTGTAGGAATCGAAAACGATCTGGAGATCGGTGCAGTCCGTCAGGCCGATTTTGAAATTGGTGGCCATCGCGGTATAGACGTCGTCGCGGCCATCGCGGCGCCAGTCGAAGAGGCTGGCTTCGATCTGGACGTGGCCCGCATCGACGGTCACCGGGCTTTCGGTGGTATCCGGGCGGTCGGCGGAAAGCTCCCGCATTTCGTCCCCGGGTACCGGGTGGAAGAGATCGTAGGCGGCCGCCGGAGGCAGGGTAAATGCGAGGGCCGAGGAGGCGGCGAGGAATGTGGATTTCATGAGGTAGCAAAAAGTCGCGGCGGACGGTGCCGCCGCGGAGGAGGGGATCACTTCAACTTGCCGTTGAGGCCCTTCTCGGGAGCTTCCCCGCCGAGGGCGCGCGTGATGAGGGTGACATTGTGGTCGATCATGCCGATGTAGGTGCCCTCGTAGGTTCCGGCCGCCCCCATCGCATCGGAGAAAAGTTCGCCGCCGATCTTCACCTCATGGCCCCTGGACCGGGCACCCTCGACGAGCGCTTCCACGGACTTGCGGGGGACCGAGCTTTCGACGAAAACGGCCGGGATCTTCCGTTCCACGATGAAGGAGACGAGCTCGTTGATATCCTTCAGGCCCGCTTCGGATTCGGTGCTGATGCCCTGGATGCCGCGGACTTCCAGGCCATAGGCGCGCGCCATGTAGCTGAAGGCATCGTGCGCGGTGACCAGCACGCGTTGTTTTTCCGGGATGCTCGCCAGAGCCTTGCGGGCGTAGGCGTCGAGCTTCTCCAGCTCGGCGGCGTAAGCGGTGGCGCGTTCCCGGTAGGCGGCGGCGTTCGGTGCGTCGAACTTCGCCAGCGACTCCGCGATGTCGCCGGTGGCCTTGCTCCAGCCGGCGACGTCCATCCAGACGTGCGGATCGTAGTGCTCGTCCCCGGTGCTCATCACGTAGCCGCCTTGATTCACGATGGTATCCGTGACGGCGTGGACGGGTTTTCCGCTGCGGGCGATCTTCACGAAGATATCGGTCATCTTTCCTTCGAGCAGCAGGCCGTTGTAAAAGACGATATCGGCGGCCTGCAGCTTCTTCACGTCGTTCGCGGTGGGCTTGTATAGGTGCGGATCCACTCCTTCGCCGATGAGGTTCTCCACCTTCACCCGGTCCCCGCCGATCCGGCCGACCACGTCTCCGATCATGGCGATGGTGGTCACGGCAGAGATCTCGGAGCGGGCCTCCCCGCTCTTGGCCGGGGCGGATTTTCCGCAGGAGGCGAGCAGCCATCCGCCGAGCAGGGCGGAAGCGAGGACGAGCGGGCGTGAAATGCTGGACATGTGGGCTATTCAAGCTAACGATTTTGAGTAGTCAAAAACAAAAGCGAGAAAGCTCAAAAATGGCGGGCCGCGCGAGAGCCGGCGGGCGTATCCCAGAGCTTTACTCGACTTTGAACGCTCCAAATCTAGAATCACCGGCGATGCCCTCCAGCACGGTCGAAGACTACCTGAAAGCCATCCACCGGCTCGCGGAGACGGGCGGAGATCTCGTGGCCGTTGGCAAGGTAGCGACCCATCTCGGCCTTACGCCCGGCACTGCCACCACGATGATGAAGCATCTGGAACGGGAGGGGTATGTGGATTATTCCCCGCGCAAGGGCGTGACCCTGACCGAGCGTGGCCAACGCGCCGCGAAACAGGTACTACGGAGGCACCGCTTGATCGAGCTCTTCCTGGTGGAGGTGATGAAGCTCGACTGGTCCGAGGTGCACGAGGAGGCCGAGATTCTGGAGCACGCCTTTTCGGACCGTCTGGTGGAACGGATCGACGAAATGCTCGGTCGTCCCGGACACGATCCCCATGGAGATCCGATCCCGGATGCGGAGGGGGTCGTCGCTGAAGATTCCGACTTGCGGCCTCTGAACGGCTGCGGCGCGGGAAGCTACCGCTTGGTGCGCGTGGCGCGCGACGAGCCGGAATACCTGCTCTGGCTGCAGGAGCGGGGACTGCGCCCCGGCGTGGAGCTGGCCGTCAAGGAGCGCGATGAAGTGGCGGGAATCTCGACCCTCACCGTCGGCGGCGGCACCGATCCGGTGCGGGTGGGCGAAGCCGCGGCGGCTTCGTTGTGGGTGAGGTGAGAGGGGGAGGGCGATACAACCGACGGGAAGCGGGAGTGGCCCCTGATCGCGACATTTCCAAACATGTTTGGAAAATCGTGGGAAATGGGCACGTATGGGCCGCGCCGCCTCGGGCGGGTGAATCTTTCATGAGGGAAATGCTGAAGAGAGCAGGAATCGGGGCGGCAGGGGTGATCCTTTCAGGGGCGGCTTGCCTGGCGGCGGAAAAGCAGCCGGAGAACCGCTACGTGCCGTATGCGCGGGTGCAGAACATTGCGGAGGGCTTGTCCTGGCCGAAGGGGCAGGCGGTGCCGACCTTTGCGACCCCGGCGGAGACGCTGGACACGATCACGGTGCAGGATCTCTCGCAGGACGAGCAGATCACCTTCTCCGCCTTGCAGGGCCGGGTGAACCGCAAGCAGCCGCGGATCCTGCTGATCGAAGCCCGTGCGGAGGAGGGGGCATTCACTTGGGCGGACACCTCGGGTTTCAGCTCCCGCACGCACTATGAAAGGACGGCCCGCTACGAGCTGCTGGCGAAGTATGCGAAGGAACTGGACGGCGTGGTGCTCTATGACAGCGCCCTCAGCCCGCATTACCGGAACCTGGCCGGGACCGTGGCCGCGCAACACAACGCCATCCCGGCGAACCGGGCCATCTACGAGGCGATGCGGAAGGCCGGGGCGGACCTGAAGGTCGTGGCGGACCTGACGGATCTGAAATTCACCACGCCGCTGGAAATTTACGGGCACATGCACGCCCGCTACTGGCCGCGGGCGGAGAAGCGCCTGCTGGTAAGCGCCAAGCCCTACGACCAGCGGGGCGGGGGAGACTATCATCATACCCGCGACATCGCCGCCGCCACCGGGGCGGCGGTGGTGTGGCTGGATACCCGCGTGCCGGAGGAGCGGGACATGCTGCGCAAGTTCTTCCGCGATATGAAGGCGGGCGAAGCGATCGCGCTGGGCTGGTACGCCACCGAGCGCACCGGCATCACGACCGCTTCCGAGTTCGGCATCGGCACCATGCCCGCGGACCACTATGTGAGCGGCAGCGTGTATGCGGGCACGGACCACCGGATCAAGATCCCTCCGGTCCCGAAGAAACCGGACCTCGCGGAGAAGGTGTACGTGGCGATCTTCATCAGCGACGGGGACAATATCCAGTACACCCAGCACGCGATGCGCAAGCACTGGGACCGGATCGGGGAAGACCGGGGGAAGATGCCGCTGAATTGGACCATCGCGCCGGGTCTGGTGGATATCGGGCCTTCGATCCTGAACCACTACTACGGCAGCGCCACGCCGAACGATTGCTTCGTCACCGGTCCCTCCGGGATGGGCTACCTGATGCCGGTGAATACCCTGGAAGAGCCCGGCGCACCCGTGGGCGCTTCCTTGAAGGATCCCGCCATGATGGACGGCTACGCCCGCATGACGGAGACCTACCTGCAGCGCTCCGGCCTGCGGGTGGCGACCATTTGGGACGATGCCTCGCCCGCGCTCCGGCAGGCGTATGAGAAGAATTGCCGGAATCTCTACGGGGCCACGGTACAGAATTTCAAGGACATGCCCTCCGTGGCGGGCAGCGTGGAAGGCGGCCGCCTGCGCTTCGACAAGCTGGTGATCCCGTATGCGGGCTCCTACGAGCATCTCAGCGGCTCGCTCGCGCGGGAGATCCGCCGCTGGAAGGGCGGAAAGCCGCTCTTCCTCTCCTACCAGGTGGACGTGTGGGGGGATCTGCGGGTGCGACGCCTCATCGAGCTGCAGGAGCAGATGAAGCGGGATTTCCCCGGCAAGGTGGAGTTCGTGCGGGCCGACCATTATTTCAATCTCTACAACGAGGCGCAGGGCCTGCCCTTCAATCTGGCGATGTCCGCCGCCACGGACGCGGGGGAAGGCGCGGCACAGCTTTTGGACGGGACGCCCGCCACGGTGTGGGCCGCCCCGGAGGCGGGAAAGGCGACCCTGCTCATCGATCTCGGCACGCAGCACCAGATCAGCCGCTGTGTCCTCCGCCACGCCGGCGATGCCGGGATGGACCCTGCCTTGAACACGCGGGACTTCGCGCTGCAAGCCAGCCGGGACGGCAAAACATGGAAGACCCTCGCGGTTCTCAAGGGCAACAAGGACAACGTCACGGATGTGGATTTCCCGCCCGCCGCGGCGAAGCATCTGAGGATCCTGGTGAACGAACCCGGAGGCGATTCCGTCGCGAGGATCGCGGACGTGGAGGTTTACGGAAAGCGGCTCTGAGCCGGAGGCCATCGATACGCCTTCCCTTGCCGGGGGAAATCGGGTGGAGTCTTGGGGTTCGCTTCGATCGGAATCCTGAAGCCCGCCCAACCCATGTCTTCCACGCGTCGCGATTTCCTCAAATCGGCCTCACTGCTCACCTTGGGTGCCCATGCCCAGGGGGCTCCGCAAATCCTCGTCGTGAAGCCCGCCGCCGGGATCCGGATCGAGCAGGTCGAGTTCGCGTTCGAGGATTTCAAGTATCGCGCGCCTTACAAGTTCGGGGGCACGGCGGTGGACCGGGTGACGCTGCTGAACGTGAAGGTGCGGGTATCGACGCCGGATGGCAAATCGGCTGCGGGTTTCGGATCGATGCCGATGGGCAACGTGTGGTCCTTTCCGTCGAAAGCCATGCCCTACGAGACGACTCTCGGGGCGATGCGGGCGCTGGCGAAGCGGATCTGCAAGATCACGTACGATTTCAAAGGGACTGCTCATCCCATCGAGATCAATTTCCAATTGGAGCCGGAGTATCTCAAGGCAGCGGCCGAAGTTTCCGGGGAGCTGGGCTTGGCGGAGCCGATCCCGAAGCTCTGCACCCAGGTGACGGCCAGCCCCTTCGACGCGGCCTTGCACGATGCCTTCGGCAAGGCGCTCGGCCTGAACTGCTACCGGACCTATTCCGCCGGGCTGATGGGCCACGACCTGTCGCGATACCTCAATGCGGACTTCAAGGGCGAGTCCCTCGAGAGCTACGTGTCCGCGGAGCCGCGCGATTGGATCTGGCTCTTCCACTCGGTGGGCGGGCTTGATGCGGTGACTCCGGGAGACCTGAAGGAGCCGCTCGGAGACGGCATGCCGGAAACGCTGGGGGAGTGGATCAAGCGCGACGGCCTGCAGCGCATCAAGATCAAGCTCCAAGGCGAGAATCTGGAATGGGATATCGCGCGGACGGTAAGCATCGATCGAGTGGCGCGGGAGACCCGGCCGGGCGTGGAGTGGAAATACTGCTGCGACTTCAACGAGAACTGCCCCGACGTGGAATACCTCCTGGAGTATCTCCGCAAGGTGAGGGAGCAATCCCCGCAGGCCTTCGATAGCATCCTCTATCTCGAACAGCCGACCCGCCGGGACCTCCGGGCGGACCGCGGCAAGCTGATGCATGAGGCGGCGAAGCTGCGCCCGGTGGTGATCGACGAGTCCCTAACCGATTTGGAGAACCTGATGCTGGCGCGCGAAACGGGCTACACCGGCGCGTGTCTGAAAGCCTGCAAGGGCCAATCCCACGCCATGTTGATGGCGGCGGCGGGGCAGAAATACGGGATGTTCCTTTGCGTGCAGGACCTGACTTGCCCGGGCGCCTCCTTCGTTCATTCCGCGGGCATCGCCTCGCATATCCCGGGGCTCTCCACCATCGAGGGAAACGCCCGCCAATATGTCCCCTCCGCCAATGCGGGGTGGACCGGGAGATTCCCCGGACTCTTCGGGACGAAGGACGGGAAGCTGGCCACCGCGCAGCTTACCGGGCCGGGGCTGGGTGCGGTGGCGTGAGGACGCTCCGGGCCTCAGCTCCCGTGGGGATTCATGAAGACCTGCTCCACCGTCAGCCCGAACTGGGTGGCGATGCGATAGGCGAGATCCAGGGACGGATCGTGCTTTTCGGTTTCCAGCGCATTGATGGCCTGGCGGGAGACCTCCACGCGCTTGCCCAGGTCTTCCTGCGTCCAATCCCGCTCCGCGCGCAGTGCTTTCAATCGATTTTTCATCGCTCGGAATCAGTGCGAGCTGCGGATGAAGGGGCTCACGAGGCCGAAGGCCAGCCAGAACAGGGGCACCACCAGCGCGGCAGAGACATGCGGCGTTTTCGCGTAGATCTCCAGCAATCCCCACACCGAGCTGACGGCGAGCGTGATGCCTCCGGCCATCACGAAGCGCTTCGTGGCGATGCCGCGCACGAACTCGTCGCTCTCCCGGATCCAGGCGAGGAAGGCCCAGATATGCCCGAGGATCGGGGCGCTGACCACCAGCGCGAACGCAAGGGCACCGCGGGTGGTGATGTCGTCGAACGCGCCGGAAAGAGCGGCGAGATTTGCCGCCATGTAGCCGCCCATGAAGAGGACGGTGCGGATGATGTATTTCCGGTTGGCGCTTTCAGGATTCACGGCAGGGATGGCATTCATGGTCTTTTTCCGAAGTGGTAATGTAAGGTTATCCTGACACGATCCCGTGTCATGTCAACCTGACATTTTGGAGTCAGTCCCGAACCCCTTCGGGCGGCTGCGGAGCAATTCCGCGGGAGGCTGTCTTCCTGACGGTAGGGACCTTTCTCCGAAAGGTCCGGCGGGGGACGGCGGCGATCCAATGTCCAAGCCGGTTCGGGAAGTGGGCCGCCAGAAGCCGGACCGCTCGGAGAGCGTTCCCTACCTTTTTTAGGCAGCCTCTGAGATTCCGCTTCACAGGCCGGGGAATTGCGGCAATATTTAACCAGATGGTTAACTTTTCGCCCGAGCACCTCAATCTCACCTTCGCCGCGCTGGCCGATCCCACGCGGCGCCGGATTCTGGAGGAGCTGGCAAATGGCGAACGCTGCGTGACCGATCTGGCACGGCCCCACGCGATGTCGCTGCCCGCAATCTCGAAGCATCTAAAAGTGCTCGAAGGAGCGGGCCTGGTTTCCCGCCAGAAGGAAGGCCGCGTGCACTCGCTGAAGCTGGAAGCTGCCCCGATGAAACAGGCGCAGCAGTGGATCGAGGAATACCGGCGCTTCTGGGAGGAGAACTTCGACCGCTTGGGCGACTACCTGAAACAACTGCAAACGCCGGAGAAAAACGATGAGCAACGATGAACTGACAAGTGGCCACAAGCTGGTGGTCTCCCGCGAATTCGAAGCACCGCGCGAGCTCGTGTGGAAAGCGTGGACCGAGCCCCGGCACGTCGTACGATGGCTCGGGGCGGGCGAGGGCATGACGATCGAATCGGTGACGATGGACCTGCGCGCGGGCGGGAAGTTCCGGCTCCAGCAAAGGATGGAAGACGGCGAGTATTTCACCGCGGCCGGGACCTATCTCGAAGTCGATCCGCCCGGGCGCCTGGTTTACACGTGGGACTGGGAAAAGGACGGCGGCGGCACGGAGTTCGGCGAGCTCGAAGGGAACGAGACCCGGGTGACGGTGGAGCTTCGCGAGCATGGAAACCGGACCGAGCTGATTCTCACCCACGAAAAATTCGCTTCGACCCAAAGCCGCGACAAACACCGGCAAGGCTGGCAGAGCTGGCTGGCGAAGCTCGAGGACTTCATCAACGACAAGCAAATCACTCCATGAACCCACCCATCAACGGCGGCTGCGCGTGCGGCGCGATCCGCTACGAATGCTCTGCCGCGCCATTGGCGATGCTCCGCTGCCATTGCCGCGATTGCCAGCGGGCGACCGGCGACGGCCATGCTTCCTATGTGATTTTACCCGTGGAGTCATTCAGCTTCACCCGTGGAGGCCCGCGCTATCATCTCACCCAGAGCGTCGCCATGGGACTGCAGCAGCGCGGCTTTTGCGCCGAGTGCGGGTCGCGATTGACGGCAGGCGAAAAGGCCGATGGCGGCTCGCCGATCGTCGCCATCCACGCGGCAAGTCTGGACGAGCCGGAGGCCTTCCAATCGCAAATGGAGGTCTGGGTCTCCGACGCCCAGCCCTGGGCTTCCATGGATACAAGCCTGCCGAAGTTCGAGAGGTATCCTCTTTGAGAGGGAAGCATTGCACGATTCGCGTGGAAGGCTCTTATTGCTTCTGGCTCGCTTTTCAAAGGAATGGCAGCGGGTGGTTTCGGGGGATTTGAGCCTCGCACCGCTGTCCGGAAAGTTGCCAACGCCGGCACCACGGAACACGCCATAGGTTTACATCCCGAACGACAATGAGCATTGGGTGGAATTTGCTTCCCGCGGCTGAGACGAGAGTCGCCATCATAGGAAACAGCGGATCGGGCAAAAGCACGCTGGCACAGGCAATTTCCGCCGAGAGCGGCTTGGAAATCGTTTCATTCGACGATATTTTTTGGGAGCCAGGAGGCTTCAATCAGGCGAAGAACGAAGCAAGGCAGCTCGAGGAACTTCGGTTTTCAACCAGAGGGAGTTCGTGGATCGCGGAAGGCGTTTTTGGCAAGTTCATCGAGGAAATATTTGATAGGGCGTCATCCCTCATCTGGATGGATCTCCCTTGGAAGGAGTGCCAAGAGGGCATCTTCCAACGGGCAGCCGCCCATGGGCGGGAAAGGGAGGAAGCTCTTGTGGAATGGGCCTCGAACTACTGGAGCAGAGAAGGAAGAACCTCGTTTCGGGGCCACGAGCGTTTCTTCGAGAACTTTCCCGGGCCAAGCCGGATGCGGTTGAGAAGCCGCGAGCAAGCAGCCAGCTTCATCGTTGGAATCCGCGACGGGTCCTATTTTGGCCGTTCCTCCCAATGCTCCCTTCCGGAGTCCACCGGGTGACTGAACGGGCAAGCGGCGGAGGCAATGCTTTCAGGTGATCCTGCCGGCGGAATCCTTCAGGTTCGCGTGCGGAAGCCTCCACCACCATTTTTACGGAAAGCGAGGCGATGGGGCTGCAAAGGCGCGGCTTCTGCGCCGGGTGCGGATCGCCACTGACGGCAGGCGAACAGGCGGAGGGCCGGCGGAAAATACGAGGCAAGGGCCACCGGGGGTGAAGTCGATCTCGGATGCGCCTCCAAAACCCGATTGCATCCCAGATCCGTCGATCTAGCGTGCAGCGGAGCACAACCTAACAAGAATCGGACGGATGTGCCGCGTAACGAAAGGAAGTGGATATGGCGAAGCTCATTTTTGGAATGAACCAGTCGTTGGACGGTTACGTCGACCATATGGAGTTCGGGCCAAGTCCCACGCTCTTCCGCCACTTCGTCGGGGAGGCTCAGGGTCAGGCGGGCAGTATCTACGGCCGCCGGATGTACGAGATCATGCGCTATTGGGACGACGATCATCCGGAGTGGGATGCGGACCGGAGCGCCTTCGCAGCGGCGTGGCGGAAGCAGCCGAAATGGGTCGTTTCGCGCTCTCTGAAATCGGTCGGCCCCAACGCCACCCTGATCAATGATGATCTGGAGGGAGCGATCCGCAAGCTGAAGGCTGAGCACGACGGGGAGATTGAGGTCGCAGGCCCGGATCTGGCGCGAAGTCTCACCGAACTTGGCTTGATCGATGAGTATCGAATCTACCTGCACCCGGTGGTGCTGGGTCACGGCACACCCTATTTCGCGGGGCCTCGCCCGCCGCTCCGCCTCGTATCGCATGAGCGGATCGACGAGGATGTGATCCGCTTGACCTACATTCCCGCTTGATCCGGCAGCTCGTTAAGAAAAAGACGGGATCGTGTCCGGAATCAGCTCGTTCGTTCGTCGAAGTGGCGGCTGAGGAACCTACCAAGTGAAATGCGAAAGCTCAAAATCTTCGAACATATCTCGCTGGACGGCGTGATTCAGGTATCCAATTGCGACGACGACTTCCCCTACGGCGACTGGACCGCGCCCTATCGGACGCCTGCCGGCGCGGACGCCGTCGTGGCCGCGCAGGGCGAGGAATTCGATCTGCTGCTTGGCCGTCGCACCTATGACGCATGGTCGGATTGGTGGCCGAAGGCACCGCGCAGCCCGATCGCGGACAGCTTCAGAGCGGCGACGAAATTTGTCGCTACCCACCGCCCGGAAAGCCTTGAATGGGGTCCGTTCGAGGCCCTCGGACCGGACCTCGTGGAGAGCATCCGTCGCCTCAAGTCACAGGACGGCCCGGACCTGATCCTCTGGGGTAGCTCCACCCTCACATCGACGGTGCTCGAGCACGGGCTTGCGGATGAAGTCCTGCTGATTGTCTATCCGGTACTATTGGGTGCGGGGAAGCGCTTCTTTGCCGAAGGAACCCCGGCATGTATATTCAAACTTGCCGGCACGAAAACAATGCCGTCCGGAATCATCTTCAACACCTACGAGGTCGTCGGCCCTCTGAAAGCGGGATCTTGAGCTTGGTGCCTTGGTCCCAATCGAGCAAAGCGGGTGCACCGGCTCCTCGCGTGGCTTCTCTTTCACGTTGGCCGAATCAGATGATGAATTGCGCGATGACTTTCACGGGAATCGCCATGGCGGAAACGGGCGATACCGTGCTCTCCTTCTTCACCTGCAAGATGATCCGGCCCGCACCGCTTGCCTTCCGCTGCGCCGGGCGCGTGGTCTTCAAGGCGGGACGCATCCAGTCTTCGGAGCTGATCTATGATGCTCGCGTCCTCCCACCCATGAACTGAACCAGGGGTAGCAACGACTTCCATTCCTCATGGCCTACGACTCCGCGATCGCCGACCGTGTGACCGATATGCTCACGGCCCGCCGCGTGCCGTTCGAGACGAAGGCCATGATGGGTGGCCTCTGCTTCATGGTAGCGGGCAAAATGTGTCTCGGGGTGTCGGGCAGCCGCCTGATGGTTCGGCTCGACCCCGCCATCGAGCATGAGTCGCTCCAGCGAACGGGCTGCAAGCCGATGGATTTCACCGGCAGGCCCCTGAGGGGCTACGTGTTTATTCACCCCGAGGGACACGAGTCGGAGCCGCAACTCCGGCATTGGGTGGAACTGGCACTCGCCTTCAATCCCAAAGCCAAGGCATCGAAAAAGCGCTCCCGCTGACATGCGGATCGAAGCTTGGTATTACCCGGGCAGCTCGGAGTGGATCTTTGTCCCATTCCGGAGCAGGCAGCGGAGGGGGTGGGATTCGAACCCACGGTTGCTTGCGCAACTTCGGTTTTCAAGACCGACGCGATAGACCACTCTGCCACCCCTCCTTGTTGATGGGCCTCAATTGCCTTTGAGGCCGTGGATTTCCACCGGATTACCGGATTTACCTCCGGCAGCCCGGCAGAGGTTTCTACACACGGATCACCCGGAACGGCAAGCGCGGTCTCGCCCGCCTCCGGGGCCGGTTGCGTGTCCATGGCGACAGGGCGGGCCCCGGGGACAGGAAGCGCCCGATCAGGCTCCCTTCTTCGCCTTGGGCGCGCGCTCGGGGAACTCGAATCCGATCTTGCCCTTCGCCAGGTCCAGCGTGAGATGCGCGTCAAAGGGACGCTTGGTCTTGTTGGAGATGAAGCCCTTGATGAGATCCGTCTTGCCGGCGGACAGGAGCTTGAGCGCTTGGTCGGTCGGGATCTCCTGCTTGAGGATGGACTTGCCGAGCCGCAATCCCTCGGGATCGTTTTTCGTTTTCAGGTCGGGGATGATGTAAGCTTTTTCCGTCCCGTACACCTTCACCTGCCGCCCGTCGGCCAGTGTTACCTCGCCCAGGACCATATCCTCGGTGAGATCCACCACCTTGTCTTCCTTGCCTTCAAAGACGAAGTTGACCTTGAACTTCTCGTCGAGCTCGAGCCCCGCGTCGAAGGGCTTGTTGAATTTCGATTTGAAGCCTTCCAGCGGCCCCACGAACCGCTTGCTGAAGAGCTCCGCGGCTTCCGCTTCCGTGAGCAGGCGGCCGGCGATATACTTCTTCGTCTTGAATCCGCAATCGGGGGTGCGGCACTCGTAGGTGTCGTCGGTTTGCTTCAGGCCCTTTGCCCCGCACTTCGGGCAGGTGGCCTGGAGATCGGGAAAAACGCGGTTCCTGATCTCGGTCGCGAGCGATTTTGCACGGACCACGATGTCGCGCGTGTAGGTCTCGATCTCCCGCATGAAGGCTTCCCGCTGGAGCTGCCCGTGTTCCATCTGGCGGAGTTTGAATTCCCACTCGCCGGTCATGCCGGGCGAGGTCAGGCCCACGATCTCCATCTCCTTCAGGATATGGATCAGGCGCATGCCGTTCGGCGTGACGTGAAGGTCCCGTCCGTCGCGCACGATGTATTTCTGGGCGATGAGCCCCTCGATGATGGCGGCACGCGTGGCCGGCGTGCCGAGGCCGCGTTCGGACATGGCCTCGCGAAGCGCCTCGTCGTCCACCAGCTTGCCGGCGCCTTCCATCGCGGAGAGGAGGGTGGATTCCGTAAAGCGCGCGGGCGGCTTGGTTTGTTCGTGGCGGACTTCGATTTCTTTCGTCTCGGCTTTCTCGCCGGCGGAGACGGCGGTGAGCTCGTCCTTTCCGGAAGCGACGCCGGGACGGCGACCGTAAACTTCCAGCCAGCCGGGCTTCACCAGCACGCGGCCATCCGTCCGGAAGGTGTCCGTGGTATCCCCGGTGAGGATGCGGGTCAGGCGGGTGGTCTGCTCGTACTCCGCATTCGGGAAGAAGACGGCGATGAAGCGCTTCACCACCATATCGTAAAGTTTCTCTTCCGCCTCGTTGAGCTTGGCGATCTTCCCGGTCGGGATGATGGCGAAGTGATCGGAGACCTTCTTGGAGTCGAATACCCGCTTCGATTTCGAGAAACGCGGGCCGTTGTCGGCATTCCCCTCCAGCACCGCGCGGGCATATTTCGCCACCCCTAGATCGGAGGAGGCGATGTCCCGCAAGGTCTCGCGCACGGTGTCCCCGTAGTCCTCCGGCAGGTAGCGGGAGTCGGTCCGGGGATAGGTGATCATCTTGTGCTTCTCATACAGCGCCTGGGCGAGCTGGAGCGTGCCCTTCGCGGAGAAGGGGGCCTCGCGCTGGAGGGTCGTTAAATCGTATAGCTGGGGGACGATCTGGGATTGCGCCTTGGTCTCTTCCGATACCGCGCCGGTCTTGCCTTCGCAGCGCGCCCGGATCGCCTCGGCTTTCTCCTGCTCCCAGATGCGCTCCTGGCGGCCGTGGGGATTGGACTCGTCCTTTTTCCAAGCTTCGTCGATCCACCGGCCGGCGTAGTCTCCGGCCGCGACGCCGAAGGTGGCGTGCACCTCGAAATAAGGGGCCGGCAGGAAAGCTTGGATCTCCGCTTCCCGGGCGGCCAGAATCGCCAGCGTGGGGGTCTGTACCCGGCCTGCGGCGGTGATATTGAAGCCCCCGTGGCGGGAGCGGAAGCAGGTCAGTGCGCGGGTCGCATTCAGGCCTACCAGCCAATCGGATTCCGAGCGGCATTTCGCGGCATCCGCCAGCGGTTGCATTTCTTCATCCGGCCGGAGCTTCTCCCATGCGTCGATGATGGCCTGATTGGTCATGGATTGCATCCAGAGGCGCTTCACCGGCTTTTTGATGCCGCCGATGTCCATGATGTAGCGGAAAATCAATTCGCCCTCGCGGCCGGCGTCGCAGGCATTCACGATCAAATCCACATCCTTGCGCTTCGCCAGCTTGAGCACTTGTTTCAAGCGGGTCTCGGAATCGGGGATCGGATCGAGCTCGAAATGGTCCGGGATGGCGGGCAGGACATCGAAGTTCCACGGGAGTTTCTTCCCGTTCGGCCCCGTCGGCATGCGGAGCTCCACGAGGTGGCCCACGGCGGAGGTGATGATCGCCTCCTCGTTCTCAAACCAAGTCTCGCGGCCTTTTCCCTCCTTCTCGAATTTGCCGAAGGTTTTCGCCAATGCCCGGCTGAGGTCGGTCATGACGCTTGGTTTTTCGGCGATGATAAGGGTCTTTCCCATGGGTGAATCGGCAGGCTCCGGGCCGAGGGACTAGACGGGCAGGCGGCGGCTTGGCAAGGGGATTCCGGATCGGATAGGACGATCCCCGTAGGGGATGATTTGTCCACAGGCCGGAAATCGCCTCCTTTTTCTGCGGACTTTCCCGCCTCTGGTCCGGCCCGATCCGTGCCTCAATGGAAGTGCGCGGCCCACGCGGTCAGCTTTCTTCGACCGGGGTATGGGGATGGGTCGAGGCCGCCTGGCGGCACTGCTTGAAGGCGCGGTGCACACCCCAGGTCGCGGTGAACAGGATCGCCGCGATGCCCCAGCGAATCGGCAGACCGCCGAATTCACCGGCGAGAGCCTTCACGAAGCCCGCGAGCAGGAAGGCTCCGGCGGTGACGCAAAGGATCTGTGCCAGTAGCTCAAGTGCCAGGGAGGCAACGAAAAGATTCCTCCGCGGGGGAGTCACTAGCGCACCCGAGAGCAGGTCCCCTCCGACGACCATCGCACGCCCGATCACGGTGGCCAATAAGAGGACCAATGCCGACAGAACGGCCCGGAGGTTCGTCTCAGGGAGCGTGGCGACTAGGCTGGCAAGGTTCAACAGATAGAGGAGGATGCCGACGATATGGAGGATCGTGCCGGGAGCGGTCACGAAGACGACGAAGAGGAGCTTTTTCATCCGGGGGTTATTCCACTGTCCGGTTCTTGCCGCGTCCTTTCCGGGCATTCACCGCTTCACATACCTGAAACCCGGCAGGGCGCGCACGAGCTTCCGCATTTCCAGCTTCATCAGGGTGGCGGAAACGACGGGCGCGGGCATCCCGGTGGCTTCGATCAAGCGGTCCACGCCGGATTCCCCCTCGCCGAGGGCGGTGAAGACCTTCGCTTCCTCTTCCGGGAGTTCCGGCAACGCGGAAGCTTGTCCGGCGGGAAGAGCCGCGGCGCGGGCGAAAGGCAATTCGCCAAGGTCATCGATGATGTGTTCGCCGTCCATCACCAGCGTGGCACCGTCCCGGATAAGCTGGTTGCAGCCCGCGGACGAGGGTTGGTCGATGGGGCCGGGCACGGCGAACACCGGGCGACCGTATTCGCTGGCGAGATTGGCGGTGATGAGGGAGCCGGAGCGCTGTGCGCACTCCGTGACGAGCAGGGCGCGGGACCACGCGGCCACGATGCGGTTCCGCTGCGGGAAGGTCTGCTTGTCCGGCGCGGTGTGCAGCGGGAATTCACTGACGATTGCTCCTTGGCCCGCGGCGATCTTTTCGGCCAGCGGCAGGTTCTCGGCCGGGAAGAGCTTCGCGAGGCCGGAGCCCAGCACCGCGACCGTACGGCCGCCCGCCGCCAGCGCCCCTTCGTGCGCCACCGTGTCGACGCCCCGGGCGAGGCCGGAAACGATGGTAAAGCCTGCATGGGCGAGCTGGTAGGAGAGCTTCTTCGTCGCCTGCCGACCGTACATCGTGAAGCGCCGGGTGCCCACGATGCCGATGGCGTGGCGGTCCCTTTCTTCCAGCTTTCCCCAGACGTACAGCAGTAGCGGCGCATCATACGCCTCGCGCAGGGCGGGCGGAAAGACCGGATCCGTCGGCAGGACGATGGACAGCCCGCGTTGCTCCACCTCGTGAAGTTCCGCGACGGGGTCCGCGTGCTCTTCCCATTTCACCAGGATCTCCGCGGTTTCTTCCCCGATGCCGTTCACCTGCAAGAGCTTGTCCTTGGACGCAGCGAGCACGGCTTCGGGAGTCCCGAAGTGCTCTAGCAGGCGACGCACGCGGACAGGGCCGATTTTCGGGAGGAGATTGAGGGCGAGGAGGGAAAACACCGGAGTTTAAAATTCTAATTACTAAGCACTAATGACTAATCGAGACAGGAAGCAGCATGGAGCGGCCCGTCCGTTTGCGATTCCTCTTCAATACACTTCTGTCTGGTCATTAGTGCTTAGTAATTAGTAATTTTCTTCCACTGTGCGAGTTGCTCCGGAAAGGGGCAGTTCGCGCAATCGCTCGCGTCTTCCAGGCAGAAGTCCCGGTAGATCTGGATCAGCGCCTGATGATGCGCCGCCTTTTTCAGCCAGGGCGCTGCCGCGTCCTCGCTGCCGAAGAGACGAATGGCGCAGCGCAGCACGTGCTCGTTGAGGGCTCCGGCGGGCAGTTTCAAATAGCGCTCGAAGGGCTCGCCTTCATGCAGGGCGAGGGGGAAGAGGTGATTGGCAAGCAGCTCGATGGCCCGGGCTTTGCCAAAGAGCGCCAGCGGCCGCGCGGTGGCGGCGGAGGCGAGGGTGTGGCGCTTGGTCCAGAAGGGATCGTCGAGCTTCGCCAGATAGGCCGAGAGCCCCTTCACGTCGAGCGGCCGGGAAAACGCCAGCTTGCGGAAAGCCGGCCAATCCCTGGCCAGCGCACCCAGAGCGGCGACGCGCCGGTGGGGATGATTCGCCGGGCGCTGTCCGCCCGCTTTCCAAGGGATGGCGTGGGAGGATTCCCAGCGCCCGCGCGCCTTCCACCATGTATCCCAGAGCGCGCGCAGGTGCTGCCGGGTGTCCGGCGGGGCCTTCTCATGGAGATCGGGAGCCAGGAAACCGGCCGCGCCGAAAAGGAGGGCTTCCGTCTGCTCCGGTGCCTCGCGTAGTGCGGGAAGCGGCATCCTCTGGGCGAGCAGGCGCATCGGCAGGGCGTTCGCGCGGTAGCCGAGCGTCTCCGCCACGGCATGGTAAAGGGCCGCATCCCGCCCGTGGGCATCCGCGGTACGCAGGAAACGGGCGGCCTTGAGCGCGGCGCGATGGGTTGCCGCCTCGGCCAAGAGGGCGGCCACGGCTACCGGGGGCAAGGCGGCGAGGGGGAGCACGCAGCGGCCCGGGCGCGCGATCGCGACCTCTCGTTTCGGGCGCAGCAGCACCTCTTCCAACTGCTCGCGCGGGATCACGATCCGCGGGACCTGCCGGTGGCCGAGAGTGCGGGTGAAGCTTTCCGGCCCGCCTGTGGTGAAGACGACATGCAATACCGTTTCCTCGAAAGCGGGATCCGCCCCGTGACCATGCGCCTCCCAATCCGAGGGCCGCAGATCGAGCTCGATGGGCCCTTCCCGGCGCGTATCGCCGATTTCCACCGCCGCGTGCAGAAAGTCCGGACCTGCGGAACGGTTCCACTCGCCGAATTGTACGATTCGCACGGGGTGCCCGGCGGTGTCGCGGAAATCCCTGCCGAAGGCTCCCGCGAACCACAGCGCCTGGAGCTCCAATTCCGGGGGAAGGGGAGCTGGCTGCGGCTCGGCAAGAACGCCGGGCCGGTCCCACACCGCCGCGAGCAGCCCGCCGTAGCCCTTCATTTCTGCTGGGGCTTGGTCGGCGGGGGCTCCAGGGCATTCAGCCATACCGCGGCGGCCGTGGCTTCCGGAATGTCCAGATAGAGAGTTCCGGCACCGCGCAGGATCTTTGCCGCGGCGGCATTCCGCCCCGCGGCCCGGTCAAAGGCGGCGATGTGCAGGTCCATGCGGAGACGGTCCGGCTTGGCGGTGTAGTAGAGCTTGGCCTTCTGGAAATCCGCGGCGGCGGCGGAGCTCCGCTGCTCGGCATTCAGGAGGCCGACCGCCTCCATCATGGCACCGCTTTTCAGCCGGTCCGCGCCCTCGCGTAATTTCATGTCCAGTTCCCGGGGTTGATCCTTCCAGCGCATCGAAGCCACCCGGATCGCGCGGTAGGCACGGTCGTCCTCCGCGACTTCGCCGCCGCCATCCAGATGGAGGAAGGGCCGGTAGAGCGGGTCGCCCAGCACCACGTTTTGCCAGGAGAGCACCGGCACGGACATGTAGGCGGCTTCCACCAGCGAATACCCCGCCAGGAGGCGCGCATGGAAGATATCGAAATGATGGGTCATCTGCAGGAAGGGCTCGTACACGTTGCCAAGCGTGGCGGCGGCACCTTTTGCCAGCAGCGGGGCGGACCAGTTTTGTGCCGGATTCCGGAGCTGCGCGGCGCTGAAGGAATGCAGATGCACGGCCACCGCCCCTTTCTTGAATTTAAAGCCGGGGTTCAGGAAGGGGCCGCTGACATGCCAGTCGTACCAGCCGAAATAGACCGCCGTATCCTTGAGCGGGAAGTGCGACGGCAGCGTCTCAGGGAAACGGTCCACCATGACGGGCAGGCCGGTCTCCCGGCTCTTCCGGGCGATGTTTTCCAGCGCGGGATCTCCTTGGATCGCTTCGGGGAATTTCTTCGCGATGTCGATGACGGTCATGCCCCAGAGGCCTGTCTTTTCGGTCTCCACGGCGTCGCGGATCATGCACTCGCAGATGGCCTTCGTAGGACCGTCGATGCGGCCGACCAAGGTCATCGGCAAGCCGGTTTCGGCGATGCTTTTATCCGCCTTGAAGTAGGGATTGTTCAGCCCTCCCTTTAGCGGCAGGCCTTCCACGCCGAGCAGCGCGAGCTCCGAATCCACCGCGGCTTGGTTTGTCTCCAGATAGGCCTTTTCGTCCGGTTTCGGAATCGGCAGGGAAGGGTCGGGGGCGATCCGGCTGGGGACGCCCCGCATGGTCACCAGCACCCGGATGTCATTGCGGGTTGGCACGACATTGCCCTGCGGATCCCGGTCGCGCGTCCACCAGTTCCGGCGCTCGTATTCGCCGACGAGCGGGGCGAGCAGTTGTTTCTTGAAATCCTCGCGGGAGATCTCCTCGCTTTCGGGAAGCGGGAGGCCGATCAGATGGTCTTCGGGAATCCCGCGCGCCTTGGCGTAGAACTCCGCCAGGGCCTTCGAGTCCGCCGCGGAGGAGTTATAGAGGATTGCGACCGCTTCCGCGGGCGGCGGGGCGGGCGCGGCGTGCAGTGCGAGCGGGAGAGCTATCAGGAAACCGAGGAGCCGGATCACCCGCGAACAATGTACCCGTGCGCGGGGGAGGCAAGCCGGGGCTTCAAAAGGTGGCCGGGATAAGTCAAAGCGATGTCCTAACGCCAACTCACCCGCGGATCTTCAATCCGTCGTAAGCGGCTTGTACTCCGTGCGGCAGGATGGCCTCCAACTCGTGATGATCGCTTTCGTGGCTCAAGTGGGTGAGCCAGGCGCGCTCCACCCCGGCCCGAGCGATGACCTCCAGCGCCTCGTCCGTGGACAGATGCGTGGGGTGGGGGGCGGTGCGTAGGGCGTCGATGATGAGAATGTCCACGCCGTGCAGGAGCTCCATGGTCTGCTCCGGCACGCTCTTCACATCGGGGATATAGGCCACGGAAGGTCCGGCCGGGCCCCGGAACAGGAAGCCGATGGTGTCCGCTTTTGCGTGCAGCACCGGCAGGGGCGTGATGGATAGCTCTCCGAGCGAAAAAAGTCCGGAAATGAGGTGCGGGTCCGGCTTGATGTAACCGCGGAAGATATTCTCCTCCGAGAAGGCCCAGCCGAACATGTTCCGGATGGTATCCATGCACTGGGGCGTCGCGTACAGGGGTAGCGGCTCCTCGCGGTGCCAGCAAAAGGCCCTCAGCTCGTCGAAACCGACCACGTGATCGACATGGGAATGCGTGTAGAGGACGGCGTCCACCGCGGTCAGGTTCTCGCGCAGCGCCTGTTCCCGCAGGTCGGGACCCGAATCCACCAGTATCGAAAGCCCTCCGGTGCGGATGTGGATGGAGGAGCGGGTGCGCTTGTTCCGCGGATCCTCCGAATGGCAGACGCGGCATGGACAGCCGATTACCGGCACGCCCACGGAGGTCCCCGTGCCAAGAAAGGTCAATTCGAAATCCGCCGCCATTGATTCGCCGGACGACGCTTGCATAATGCGCCCGCCCCGGCAAAGCCAATGCTCACCCTCCTCAAGATCCGCAATCTCGCCCTGGTGGACGAACTCGTCTGGGAACTCGGCCCCGGCCTCGTCGGCGTGACGGGGGAGACGGGTGCGGGCAAGTCCGTGATCGTGGGGGCGCTCAAGCTGGTGCTCGGCGAGCGGGCGGACAAATCCCTGATCCGCACCGGGGAAGAGGCCTGCACCGTGGAGGCGGTTTTCGACCTGCGGGATGCCGCGGAGGTGAATGCGGTGCTGGCGGAGGGCGGGCTGGATCCTTGCGAGGAGGGCTCGCTCATCGTGCGCCGGGTGATCGGGCAAAGCGCGAACCGGCAGTTCGTGAACGACTCGCCCGTGACGCTCGCCTTGCTCAAGCGGCTGGGCGAGCATCTGGTGGACCTGCACGGGCCGCACGACCACCAATCGCTTCTATCGACCGAGCGGCAGCTTTCCATGCTGGATGCCTACGCCGGCAGCGATGGCGCGCTCGATGGCTATCGCGCCGCGTGGCGTGCCTGGCGGAACAAGGAAACCGAGCTGGAGGACCTGAAGCTGGCGGAAACGGCGGGCGCGCAGGAACTCGATCTGCTGCGGCATCAGGTGACGGAGATCGACGCGGCCCAATTGAAGCCGGAAGAGGAGGATGAGATTGCAGACCGCTACCGCCGCGCCAGCAATGCCAGCCGTCTGGTGGAGCTCTCCGGGGCCGCCGCGGCCGCGCTCGGGGCGGACGAGACCGGCGTGCTGACGCACTTGATCGAGGTGCAGCGCCTCGTGCGGGACCTCGAAAAGCTCGATCCAAGCATCCGCGAGCGGACCCAGGGGCTGGAGAGCGCGGTGATGGAGCTGCAGGAGCTCGAGCGGTCCCTGGCCGATTATGCCGAGGATCTCGAGATCGATCCCGCGGAAGCCGCCCGCCTGGAGGAGCGCGTGAATCTCTTCGAGTCGCTGAAGCGGAAGTATGGCGGGGATCTGGCGGCCGTGCTGGCGCATCGCGAGCGGGCCGCGGCACGGCTGGACGCGGTCGAGAATCGCGGCGAGCGGCTTGAGCAGCTTTCGGCTGAAGCCGCCCGCTTGCGCGAGGAGACCGACCGCGCGGGCCTCGCCCTTTCCGCGAAGCGCAAGAAGGCCGCGCCCAAGCTGGCGAAGGAGATCTCCGGACAGCTCAAGGATCTAGGCTTCAAGCAATCTTCTTTCGAGGTGCAGGTCCTTTCTAACAAGGAGCCCGCCTCCTCGGGTTTGGAAGGGATCGAGTTCCTCTTCGGCCCGAATCCGGGGGAGCCGCTGCAGCCGCTGCGGCAGATCGCCTCCAGCGGGGAGATCAGCCGAGTGATGCTGGCGGTGAAAAGCGCGCTGGCAGAGCAGGATGCGACGCCGCTGATGGTGTTCGACGAGATCGACGCGAACGTCGGCGGCGAGATCGCCCGCGCCGTCGGCAGGAAGATGGCGGCGCTCGGCTTGCGGCATCAGGTCGTGGCCATCACGCATTTCCCGCAGGTGGCCGCCCTGGCCGCCCGCCACTATGTGGTGGAAAAGGAAGTCGCTGGCGGCCGCACGCGCTCGAAGATGTTCCCGGTCAATGGCGACGGCCGCATTTCCGAACTGGTGAGGATGCTCGGGGGAGGCGGGGATTCCGCCCGGGCGATGGCGGCGAGTTTGTTGGGAGATGCGTAAGCCGGTTGTACTTGAGCGCGGAGCTCTCAACCTGTATCTTCATGCCGTTACTCCCTATGAAGCTGAACGAACTGCACGAGATCCACAAGTCTCCGGCAAATTGGGTTCTCGGCGTGATTTATTTCGCGCCCCGGGATCCAAGGCTTCTGGTGAGAAAGCGGATCGCCGCGCTGGGCTGGACCTTGAATTTCGCCCGGCCCATGGCGCTTCCTTTCCTGCTTGGGACGGTGGCGGTGTTTTGGGCGGGGCTGAGGGGACTGGCATCTTCGGATCTATCGGAGTCGGTGAAGTGGGGCGGTTTCCTGGTC
>CAMPGU010000003.1 GCA_946885645.1 uncultured Haloferula sp. | reverse complement strand
AGCCAACAATGCCGCGGAGTTGATGGCCTGCCCGGACATCGATGGTGCCCTGATCGGCGGTGCATCCCTGGAGCCGCAGAGCTTTCTGGATATCATCCAGAACGGCGCGCCTGCCTGAGGCGGCGAAGGCCGCTTTTTTCCGGAGACCCCGCCGCGGCGGGGTCTCTTTGTTTCGTCGCGGAGGTTCCGTGGCGCGAGGGGCGGCGCGATTTACCGAAGAGGGAGCCGGGAAAATCTTCGCGACATGCCCTGGCAGACCGTGTTTTCTAGGCCATGCGCTGGATCTTCCTCGTTCTGCTCTCTCCGGTCGCTTTCGCCCAAGCCGATCCCTTTGCCGCCCTCGATAGAAACAAGGACGGCAAGCTGACTCTCGCCGAGGTTCCCGAAGCGGCGCGCCCTCATTTCAGGAGCGTCGATGCCAACGGCGACGGCCTGGTCACGAAAGAGGAACTCCTCAAATCCCTACCCATGGCCCCGGAAGCCGCCGCTGCCTCCGGAGACTTGATCAAGGACCTCGACTACGTCGGGAAGAACAACCCGCGCCAGAAACTCGATCTGCTGGTCCCGAAGGATCACGCGACGAAGAAGCGCCCTCTGGTGATCTTCATCCACGGCGGGGGCTGGCTATCCGGCCGGAAGGAAGACGGCCACGGCGTGATCCGTACCATCGCCGCCACGGGCGACTATGTCGCGGCGACGGTCAACTACCGCCTTACCCGCGAGGCCGCTTGGCCGGCCCAGATTCACGATTGCAAGGCGGCCGTCCGCTTCCTGCGCGGAAATGCGGACAAATATGGGATCGATTCCGGGCGTGTCGGAGTCATGGGGATTTCCGCGGGTGGTCACTTGGTCTCCGTCCTGGGAACCACCGGCGGCGTGAGCTCCCTGGAGGGCGACCTCGGCACGTTTCCGGAACTCAGCAGCCGCGTGCAGTGCGTGGTGAATTTCTTCGGCCCCACGAATTTCCTCACCTTTTACGGCAAGGACACTTCTCCCGGCAGGATCCGCGATGCGGACATGATCGGGCCGCTTCTCGGTCGCGATGAGACCAACCTGCTCGCCAACGCGAAATCGGCATCGCCCGTTTCCTGGGTCTCGAAGGACGATGCACCTTTCCTGACCGCCCACGGGACGAACGACACGCTGGTACCCTACGCACAGGCCAAGGAAATCGACGCGGCGCTGGCGGAGGCCGGAGTCGAAAGTCACCTCATCGAGATGACGGGCGCGGGCCACGGCTTCGACAGCAGCGATCTGAACCTGCGCATCAAGCTCTTCCTCGACAAACACCTCCACGGCCGCCCGGGGAGGATCTCCGAGGAGCCGATCCAAGTGCGGTGAGACCGTCCGCTACGGCAGCCGCACCCGGCCCAATGACGGAATCCTACTAGCAGGCTTTGGCAACATGAGCTCGGAATAGAAGCCGGAGGATTCCAAAAAACCCAGCCAGCCCGGCCGATAGCCAGATGATCCAAAATGTTCTCGTCCTCGGCGCGGGCAGCGCCGGCCTGCTTGCCGCGCTTTCCCTCAAAGCCAAGCTCCCCGGATTGAGAGTTCGCATCGTCCGCAGCCCGGACATCGGCGTGATCGGCGTCGGCGAAGGGACGACGCCGAATTTCCCGCAGCATCTTTTCGAGTATCTCGGGATCAACCGGAAGAAATTCCATGAACTGGCGGAGCCCACGTGGAAGCTCGGCATCCGCTTCCTCTGGGGGTCGAGAGGGCGCTTCGACTACAGCTTCGATCACCAGCTCGACTTTACCGCTCCGGAGCTGCGCATGCCGAACGGCTACTATTGCGACGAGGAATTTCGCTGCGCCAGCCTGCCGTCCGCGCTCATGTGGCATGGCAAGGCCTTCGCCCGCCAGGAGAACGGGTGTCCCGATATCCAGGGTTGGCACGCCTTCCACATCGAAAATGAAAAGCTAGTCCAGGTGCTGGAGCTCGCGGCGCGGGAGTATGGCGTGGAGATCATCGATGGCCGCGTCATCGGCACGGAGCGGTTGCCGGAGGGCGGGATCGCCTCGGTGCAATTGGAGGATGGGCAGAGCCTCGGGGCGGACTTCTTCATCGATGCGAGCGGTTTCCGCAGCGAGCTGTTGGGAAAGGCGCTGGGCGAAGAGTACCAAAGCTTCGGCGATGCCCTCTTCTGCGACCGCGCGGTGGTCGGCGGCTGGGACCGCGGCGAGGAGCCGATCCTTCCTTACACCACTGCGGAACAAATGGACGCGGGCTGGTCCTGGCAGATCGAGCACGAGCATCACGTGAACCGCGGTTATGTCTATTCCTCCAGCTTCATCTCGGACGAGCAGGCGGCGGAGGAATTCCTAAGGAAAAACCCGAAAGCGCCGAAGTCACCCCGGATCGTCAAATTCCGGTCCGGCTGCTACCGCCGCCAGTGGGTGGAGAACGTGGTGGCCATCGGCAACGCCGGAGGATTCGTGGAGCCCTTGGAAGCCACCGCCCTCATGATCGTCTGCGGCAATCTGCAGACGCTGGTGGAAATGCTCAATCGGAGCCGCCTCCAGCCCACGCCCTCGCTGCGCGACCTCTTCAACGAACTCACGGGGAGAGGGTGGGCGGACATCCGCGATTTCCTGGCGCTCCACTACAAGCACAACACCGCCCTCGACACCCCCTTCTGGCAGCACTGCCGCGCGGAGACCAAGCTGGGAGCGATCGAGGAGTTGGTGAAATTTTACGAGGAAAACGGACCGACGGGGTTCTGCCGCTACCGGCTCTCCGGAATGCAGAACGATTTCGGCCTGGAGGGCCATCTGGTGATGCTCGTCGGAAATAAGGTTCCCTACCGCGCCCGATACGCCCCCCCCGAGCAGGACCACCGGTTGTGGGAGGCGCGGCGCAGGCAGTTCAGCGAGATTGCGAGGAACGGATTGGACGTGAAGGAGACCTTGGCGTTCATCCGTCACCCGGGATGGCAGTGGCATGGCGATACCGTCCAGGCGTAGGCGCGGTGAGCGCGGCCTCGGGAGGCAGGCCGCCGCCCCTCCAAATCGCGATCATTTCTCCACTTGTTGAACCCGGGGAATCTCGCGCAATCTGCAACCGTGAGCGAAGAACTCCTATGGAAGGGTAGTCCGTCCCAAGTGTTGAATTTTGGGAAGTATCTCGTGGCTCTGGCAATCGCCGTGGGGATCGGGGTCGGCGGTGCTTTTTTCCCTCCCGCCTGGGCCGCGCTGATCCTCCCGCTGGGCTGGATGTTGTGGATCTTCGTCGAGACCCGCAGCGTCCGGCACGAGCTTACCACGGAGCGCATCCGGCTCTACCAAGGCGTCTTCAACCAGAAGATGGACGACGTGGAACTCTACCGCGTGAAGGACACTTCGATGGAGCGGCCGTTCTGGTACCGGATGTTCGGTCTCTCGACCCTCGTCATCGAGACCTCCGACCGCTCGCAGCCTAGGATCGAGATCCGGGCCGTACATGATGGCGAAGGGCTGCGGGAAACGCTGCGCAAGCAGGTGGAGTACTGGCGTGATCGCAAACGCGTGCGCGAGGTGGATTTCGACGAGTCCGGCAGCTTTGCCGATGACGGGGACGGCGGACCCGGTGCCGTCCTTTGACGGCCTACTTCGGGCGTGCCTTCCGGGCGGGATTATCCTTTCCTGCGGCCCGCATGACTGAACTGCCCGGCCGCACGCCCCACACCCCCGTCGCCGTCAATATCGAGATGTGGTTCGAAGGCTCCTTCACGGAGCGGATCGCACAAGCGGCGGAGCTCGGATTCCCCGCCATCGAGCTGTGGAGCTGGCGGGACAAGGATCTCCTTGCCGGGGCGGAGGCGCTCCGCAAGCACGGCATGATCGCCACGCAATTCACCGCCTGGGGATTCGGCACGCAGATCAATGACCCGGCATTTCCGGAGGAGGAGTTCGTCGCGGAGATCGGCGCCGCATGCGATGCGGCCGAACTCCTGTCAGGGTGCGAGCGCTTTTGCGTGGTCGGCGGTGACAATATCCCCGGCCTGACGAAAGCGCAGATGCATGCTTCGATCATCGCCAAACTCCGGGCCGCCGTGCCCGTACTGGAGGCGAGGCGGAAGATGATCATTCTGGAGCCGATGAACCCTTACAACCATCCCGATCACTGCCTTTACGGGAGCGCCGACGGGGTAGCCATCTGCCAAGCGGTGAGTTCACCCTGGGTGCGCCTGAATTGGGATCTCTTCCACATGCAGCGCTACGAGGGCAATCTCATCGACAACCTCGAGCGGCACCGCGAGTGGATCGGTTACGTCCAGTTCGCGGACTCCCCCGCGCGGAACGAGCCCGGCACGGGCGAGGTGCGTTATTCGGAGGTCTTTCGCAAGGTCCGGGAGCTGGCCCTGCCGGTGCCTATGGGAGCCGAGTGCCATCCGGCGGACAAGGACCCCCGTCGAGCCGCCGAGCGCCTCTACCAAACGGACCTGGAGTCGGCGGAGTAGCGCGACTTTCCAAGTTGCGACGGGACGCGGCGGAAGCGGAGGTCCTGCGTCCGGCTCGCGGGAACAGCCGTCGGCGAACGCGAAATGGAAGACTCCGCTACTTCTTCTCCTCCGCCTTGGCTTCCGGTTTTTCCGGTGCTTTCGCGGGCACGAATTTCAGCGCGACGCCGTTGATGCAGTAGCGCTGGTCGGTGGGAGTATCGAAGCCCTCTCCCTTGAAAACATGGCCGAGGTGGCCGCCGCATTTCGCGCAGGTGACTTCCGTGCGGACCATCCCGCCGGAAAAGTCGTCCTTGGTCGTGACGTTCTTCGCTTTGGAGGGATCGTAGAAGGACGGCCAGCCGCAATGGCTGTCGAACTTCTCGTTCGAGGTGAAAAGCTCGGCACCACATCCGGCGCAGTAGTAAGTCCCGGTCCCCTGCTTGTTGAATTCCTTGTAAACCTCCCCGTTGGGGCGTTCGGTGCCGGCTTGGCGGAGGATGCGGTATTGCTCCGGCGTCAGGGTCTTCTTCCACTCCTCATCGGTCTTCTCGACCTTGCCGGCGGGTTGTTCAGGGGCGGTGGGTGCGGTTTCCATGGCGATCTTCTCCTTTTCCTCCGCGGTGCAGGCACAGAGCATGGCAGCGGTGGCGAGCACGAAAGCGGCTTTCATTGCAGGAGTCTTACGCACGAATGGAAGAGGATGCAAGGGGGGGCGGTATTCCCGCCTCCCGGGCTTATGAGCTACGCACCCAGGCTTCGCTTCCTGTCGCGGGAATCCGCTTGAGTTCGAATCCCCAAGGCGTCGCGGGGTTCACGGGACCGGCCCCCTGCATCCGCCGGCGCACGAAGCCGCCGACGAGATACCAGTAAACTCCCTTGGCCTTGTTCCATCCGGACACCGCAGGGGCCGAAGCCGGCACCCAATCGCCGATATGGCATTTCAGCGGGTCGTTCTGAGCGCTAGGTGTACCATCAGTCATCTTCCAACATGAACCTTACGCAGCTCCCGTGCAAGTTGGCGGAGAATTTTTCACAGTGTGCTGTTTTGGTGAAAGCACCCGGCGACTTTGCAGTTCCGCTTGGCCGGGCGGGGGTGTTGGATCGGGCATGTCCGATTCGATCTCCGGCCTCACCGCCCGCATCCGCGATTTTGTCGCCGCCCGCGAATGGCAGCAGTATCACAATCCGAAGGACATGGCCGTGGCCATCGCCGCCGAAGCGGGGGAGTTGCTGCAGCATTTCGTATGGCAGCAGCCCGATCAGGTGGACCGCCGCGCCAAGGACAAGCACGAGGAAATTGCCTCGGAAATTGCCGACGTGGGGATCCTGCTTTTTGAGATGGCCGATCTGCTAGGCATGAACCTGGGCGAGGTGATGGAGGCGAAGATCGCGCGCAATGAACAGCGGTATCCCGCGGAGAAGTCGCGCGGGAATAACCTCAAATACAACGAACTTTAAGCTGCCGCTCTCTTTTTTGTCCGCCAGCACCGCAAGATCCTTGCTTCGCGTCGCGTCTTGACCCCGGCCGGCCGGCCACGGAACTTCCGCCTGCTTTAGCATTTATGAAAACGACCACGATCTCCCTTGCCGTTCTCGCCGCGTTTTCGCTCGCGGCCTGCAAAAAAGAAGCGCCTGCTGCCTCCGCCGCTCCCGCCACCCCCAAGGCGGAGGAAGCCACCCCCAAGACGGAGGAGACTCCGGCGGCAGCTCCTGCGGATGGCGTGAAGACCACCGCCAGCGGCCTCAAGTACGAGGTCATGAAGAGCGGAACCGGCACGATCCATCCGAAGGCTTCGGATACCGTCACCGTTCACTACCACGGTACGCTCCTCGACGGCACCGTCTTCGACAGCTCGGTGGAGCGGGGGCAACCTGCCAGCTTCCCTCTCAATCAGGTGATCCCCGGTTGGACCGAGGGAGTGCAGCTCATGAAGCAGGGCGACAAATTCAAGTTCACGATCCCTGCAAATCTTGCCTACGGAGCCAACAGCCCGAGCCCTCTCATCCCGCCGAATAGCACGCTGGTCTTCGAGGTTGAGCTTTTGAAAATCAACTGAATCCGATCCGGCTTGGAGGAGCCGCGCGCATGAGGAATGCCGCGGCTCGGCCTACCCTCAGGCGAACCACTTCACCCCGGCGGCGAAGATCGGCTGGTGCTTCTCCCCCGGAATGTTCTTCGCGACGAGGGTGCCGCTCCGCTCGGTGTGGGCCATCTTGCCGAAGACCCGCCCGCAGGGGCTGGTGATGCCTTCGATGGCGAAGAGCGAGCCGTTGGGATTCGTATCGATCTCCATCGAGAAGACGCCTTCGGTATCGACGTACTGCGTCGCGATTTGACCTTTCGCCGCCAATTCCGCGATGACCGCGGGGCTGGCGAGAAACTTCCCCTCGCCATGCGAGACCGGCACGCTGTGCAAGTCTCCCACTTCCATCCCGGCGGTCCACGGGGACATGGTGCTGGCGATGCGGGTCGTGACGTAGCAGGAAACGTGGCGGCCGATGTCGTTGAAGGTGAGCGTCGGGGCCTCGGCGTGCGGATCGCGGATCTCACCGTAAGGAACGAGACCCGTCTTGATGAGCGCTTGGAAGCCGTTGCAGACGCCGAGGATCAAGCCGTCGCGGTTCTTGATGAGGTCCATGATCGCGTCCGCGACCCGCGGGTTCCGGATGACCGTCGCGATGAATTTCGCGGAGCCATCGGGCTCGTCGCCCGCGCTGAATCCCCCCGGGAACATCAGGATTTGCGATTGGCGGATCTTCGCGGCGAAGGCTTCGAGGGATTCCTCGATGTGGGCCGGCGTGAGGTTGCGGAAAACCTGGATTTCGGACAGGGCGCCGGCCTCGTTGAAAGCCTTCGCGGAATCGTATTCGCTATTGGTTCCGGGGAAGGCCGGGATCAATACCTTGGGCTTCGCATGCTTGGTCGCGGCCCCGCGAGGGTGCGGTGCGGAAAAGGAGGCCGCCAGGGAGAGATGCGGCGTGGTGACTACCGTGGAATCTTCCTTCGTGGGATAGACCGGCTCCAGCGTGCCGAGCCAGGCGGCTTGCAATTCATCGATCGGATAGCTCTCGTTCGGAAAGGTGACCGCAGGCTGCGCCACCGTTTGCCCCAGCACGTGGGCGTCCAGCGGTTCCGGAAGCTCCGCATCGTGTTCGAGCAGGAAGCAGAAATAACGCTCCGCATACCCGTCGAGGTCGGCGGTGATCGTAGCGCCGATGCCGTTTCCGAAGGCACCCGTCGCGATCCCGTGCATGAGCCCGCCGGAGCCGAGCGCCTTCATCGAGTGGACCCTGCCTTCCGCATTGAGATCGTGGAGCAGCGCGGCAATTCGCCGGAGCTCCTGGAAATCCGGAAGCTGGTCGTGGTCCCGGGGGACTTTCACCAGGGAGAGCGTGCTGCCCGCCTTCTTGAATTCAGGCGAAATGGCGAGGCTGGCCTTGCCCGGAGCGAGGGCGAAGGACACCAGGGTCGGCGGCACGTCGAGCTCGTTGAAAGAGCCCGACATCGAGTCCTTTCCGCCGATGGCGGCCAGACGCAGCCCGTGTTGCGCGTGGAAGGCCCCGAGCAGCGCCGCGAAGGGCAGGCCCCAGCGCGCGGGATCGTTCCCGAGCTTCGGGAAATACTCTTGCAGCGTGAGACGGATATCGTCGAGGCGGGCCCCGGCGGCCACCGCCTTGCAGACCGATTCGGTGACCGCATAGACCGCACCGTGAAAGGGCGACCAGGATGAGAGATGGGGATTGAAGCCCCAGCTCATGTAGGTGCAGGTGTCCGTGTTGCCTTCCAGCAGCGGCAGCTTCGCCACCATCGCGTCGGGCGGCGTGAGCTGGTGTTTGCCGCCGAAGGGCCACAGGACCGTGCCCGCGCCTACGGACGAGTCGAATCGCTCCCCCAGGCCCTTTTGGGAGCAGTGGTTGAGGTCGGCGAGGAGGTTCATCGCGGACAGCGGCGGGGTGAGCGCCGATTGGAAAGCGCCCTCGGGCGACTTTACCTGCACCCCGGCCACCTGCTGGACGCCGTTCGTGTCCAGGAAGGCGCGGCTCAGGTCCACGATCGTCTTGCCGCGCCATGTCATGCGCAGGCGGCCGGTATCCGTCACGGTCGCCACCCGGACGCATTCCAGGTTCTCCTTGTCGGACTCGGCGATGAAATAAGCGGCGTTCGCGGGATCGATGCACACGGCCATGCGCTCCTGGGATTCGGAAATCGCCAACTCCGTCCCGTCCAGACCCTCGTATTTCTTCGGCACCGCATCGAGGTCGATCTCCAGCGAAGGAGCGATCTCGCCGATCGCCACCGAAACGCCGCCGGCTCCGAAGTCGTTGCAGACTTTGATTTTCTTCGTCAGTTCCGGATTGCGGAAAAGACGCTGGATCTTCCGTTCCGTCGGAGCATCGCCCTTTTGCACCTCCGCGGAGTTTTCCAAGGCGGTATCGGTGTGCTCCTTGGAAGATCCGGTGGCACCGCCCACGCCGTCACGGCCGGTGCGCCCGCCGATGAGCAGGATCACATCGCCCGCGGCGGGGGTGCCGCGGAAGACCTGCGAACGTGGCGCGGCGGCCACCACGGCGCCGATCTCCATGCGCTTCGCCACGTAGCCGGGATGATAGATCTCCGCGACCTGTCCCGTCGCGAGGCCGATCTGGTTCCCGTAGGAAGAATAGCCGTGCGCCGCGATCTGGCAGATCTTCTTTTGCGGGAGCTTCCCGGGAAGCGTGTCCGAGAAAGGCGTCAGCGGATCGCCCGCTCCCGTCACGCGCATCGCCTGGTAAACATACGAGCGCCCCGAAAGCGGGTCGCGGATGCATCCGCCGAGGCAAGTCGCCGCTCCGCCGAAGGGCTCGATTTCGGTGGGGTGGTTGTGCGTCTCGTTCTTGAACATCACGAGCCACTCTTCCTCCGGGCCTCCGTCGATGCTCACCGGCACGACGATGGAGGCGGCATTGACCTCGTCGGAAACTTCCAGGTTGTCGAGTTCGCCGGACTTCTTCAGCTCGCGCATGCCGATGAGCGCGAGGTCCATCAGCGTGACCGGCTTGTCTTCGCGGCCCAGTTTCTTGCGGATCGCGAGGTAGGTCTCCCATGCCCGCTGCACCGGCCCCGTGCCTTCCTCGAAGGTCACTTCATCGATCTTCGTCAGGAAGGTCGTGTGGCGGCAGTGGTCGGACCAATAGGTATCCAGCATCCGGATTTCCGTAAGGGTCGGCACGCGCTTCTCCTCGTCCCGGAAGTAGGCTTGGCAAAAGGAGAGATCCGCCTCGGACATCGCGAGGCCGAGCTCCTTCCGCAGGGTGCCGAGTTCCCCGGCGGATTGTGTCGTGAAGCCCTCCAACACCGCCACGTCGGCAGGGGAGGAAATCTTCGGCTGCAGGGTCTCGGGCAGGTCCATCCGCGCCTCGTGGGAATCCACCGCGTTGATCACGTAGCCTTTGATTCTCTCCAGCTCCCCATCGCGGAGCCTGCCGCGGAGGATGATGACCTTCGCCGAAGCCACGAGCGGGCGCTCTTTACCCGTGAGAATCTGCACGCACTGGGCTGCGGAGTCGGCGCGCTGGTCGAATTGCCCCGGAAGATACTCCACCGCGAAGGCGCTCTCCCCGTCTGCCAAGGCGAGCTCACCCGAAATCAGGTCCACCTGCGGCTCGGAGAGGATCAATCGCACCGCCTGCTCGAATTCGGCATCGGAAAGCCCGTCGATGTCGTAGCGTTGGACGATGCGCACTCCGGCCAGGCTCCCGAGGTCGAGCGATTCGCGAAGATCGTGCAGAAGGTGGCGGGCCTCTGCGTTGAATTCGGGCTTCTTCTCGACGAAAATGCGGTTCATTGGCGACTGGGAGCTAGCGGAGGCGCTGGATGCTAGCTGCCGCCCCCGCGAGGGCAAGCCGGGTAAATGCGAAAAGGCAAGGGAGGCCTTCAACCGTCATTTTCCGCTCTCCTGCCTCAAACCGCGATCTTGAAGCGGAACGCCAGATTCACCCGGCGCGCCGTGTAACCCCGGTCCAAGCGCACCTGCCGGATCGACCGGAGACAGAAGGACTCCAGATCTTCCCCCTGGCGCAGCTTCACCGGCAGGGTTTCCAGCTCCCGCCCGTCCGCGTTCACGGAGATCTCCAGATTCTCTTCCAGCCAGGCCTTCAGTGGGGCCAGGCGCGGGATCTCCTCACGCCCGGCGGCGGTGAAAAGCTGGAAAAAACACCGCACGCATTTGCCGGGATGGCCCTTGCTCATCAGCAGCTCCCGCAGATCCAGAAGCGCATCCGCTTCCTTTGCCAACACCGGAGCGAGGGGAAGAAGGAGGCCATCGATTTCCTGAAGCGTGTGCTGCACGCCCCGAAGGAGAGCTCAATTGAGATTGAATCGCAATAAAATTCCCCCAACCGTTAGAGCACCGGATCTACTCCTCTTTCTCGAAATCCCCGCACCAGTCCTCGCCCGCGGTCACGGGGAACATCGACTCGAACTTCACCTCGTCGTCCACCTCGAAGGCGACGGTCTGGGGCGCATGGCGGCGGCACTCCCCGTGGGATTCCTCCAGTTTGTTCCAGAAGGTGCAAGCTTCGCAGGCGCGCGTGATCTTGATCGTTTTCATGGCGGTAAAAGAAAAGGTCATGTTCTTGTTAGTCCGGTTCACGCCCTCCCGCAAGGTTCAAAAGTAGCGGTGCCTTGCGATCAGCCGGCCCGCCAGTCGGAAGGGCGGGTACCTTTTTCCGCCACGAAGGCCTTCGTGAAGTGGCTCAGGCTATTGTAGCCGACCTCGAATGCCGCCTCGGTCACGTTGCAGCTTCCGTCGCGAAGGAGGGCGGCTGCATGGTCGATCCGGATCTCGCGCAGCTTCTGGCTCAGGGTCTTGCCGCTATGCTGCCTGAAAAGCCGGCTCAGGTAGTGCGGGGCGCAGCCGACGTGGCGCGCCACCGCGTGGAGGTCCAGATCCTCCCGGAAATTTTCCCGCAGCCACAGCGTGGCGGCATCGATCCGTTGCCGCAGGGGGTCGTTCGCCGATTGCCCGCTCCTCGGAGCCGCGCCGAACAGGCTGAAGCACTCCAAGCTCTTCCCCCGGAACCATGCCGACCGCAGCGTGCGCCCCACCGGCGGTTGGAGGAGGGATTCGCATAAGTCTCTTTCCGCCAGTGTCATCGACCGGAGCTGTCCCATTTGACCGGTCTTTCGTGGGGGATCGTCGTGCAGCGCCGGATGAAGGGCCGCCGTGGAGTCGCCGAAATTTGCCGCCAGCCAAGCGGATGTGGCGGAAAGGACGATGAAGCGGTGCCGTCCGCCGCCCGGCAAGCGGCTCGCATGGATCGTTTCGCCTTCGGCAGGTCTCAATAGAGAGGCCGTGCCCGGAACGATGCCCAGACGGATCTGAAGGCCCAGTATGACCGCATGACCGTCCAGATTCATCACCAGGTGTGCGGATGTGGTCCTAAGAAGAGCGCTCCAGTCCACCGCTTGAGAGAGCTCCACGTCGATGCCCGTCACGACGATACCCGCCCCTTCGTGGAGAATGGTGGCATTGAGGGGGGCTGACATCGGCAAAGCAGATCTCATCTCTGCTAATTGCTATTGAGTCGCAAGAAGAACCTTTCCCGGTGACGGCAGGTTGCAGGCGGATAGTGGCAAATTGCGATTTTCGAGGGAGGCGGACAAGGGACCGCCAGTGAATCACAAGGTCGCGGGAGCAGGAGGGGGGCGAGGAGGGGAACGATGCGTGCACCGGCAGGTCGGTCCGCCGGGAATCTTCGAGAAGTCATATGAAATCGCCCCGCACATCCCGCCGCCCCCTGTTCCTGCTCCCTGCGCTCGCCGCGATCCTGGCGGGCTCCCAGGCCTCTGCCGCCTTCGTTATCGCGGAGACGAACGGCCTCTTCGACCCCTCGTTCCGCGGGGCTGCCAATACCACCTACTTCGGCTGGGCGAACGGCACTTGGGATGGCAATGCGGACAGCACCCCGCCGGACCCGGTGATCCCGGACGTCATCAGCGGCACGCCGTCCATCAATCCGGGCTCTTTGGCGGGAAGTTCCTTCCTCACCCAATCCGGCACCAACGACGTCGTCTCCGGCTCGAATAACATCTATTCGTCGGTCGCGGGGATCACTGCCGCGGGCCTGCAACTGATCATTCCGACCTCCGGCGTCGTGGGCTCCGCCGGTTTCACCACCATCATCATCCAGGGTGTCGGTCTCAACGGCGCGGGTTTCGGGGGCACCTCCGGCTTGGATGGCTTCGGTTTCGGCGCGATCGAAGGCATCCTGCCGGAATACCTCATCGGGACGAACGCCGACATCGAAGGCCAATGGTGGGCCAAGTGGGAGATCCCGGGCAATGCCGCCAGCTACACCGTGGACGTCCTGGGAGCGCAGAATGGCGAGGGCTCCGTGGTCTCCGTGACCGATCTCACCGTGGACACCCTTTATTCCGGAACCGGCTATGCGCCTGATCTTGCCATCGTCCCGGAGCCGTCCTCTTTCCTGCTCTCCCTCGTGGCGGGTCTCGGTCTCATCGTCCGCCGCCGCCGCTAAACACCGCGTCCCCAGGAATCATGAAAATCATTTCCCTTCTGCTGGCCGGCGCTGTGCTTGGCGGTGGCGCATACGCCTCCGAGGAGTCCCTTGAAAAGGATCGTAAGGCGATCCTGGCCATGGCCGGCGACTTCAAGGTGGGCTTCCATTTCCAAGAAACCATCTCGCTCCACGAGGGCTACACGCCCGTGGAAAAGGCCTACAAGGAAGAGGCTTTCGAGACCGTCAAGGTGGTGGAGGACTCGGGCAAGCGGATCGTGCTCCAGCACATCCTGCAGGCCGGTCCCGCCGTGGTGAAGCATTGGGCGCAAATTTGGACCTACGAGGATACCGAGATCCTCGAGTTCCAAGGCAGCCGCGTGTGGACCACGAAAAAGCTCTCGCCGGATCAGGCGAAAGGGAAGTGGAGCCAGCGCGTGACGCAGGTGGATGACTCCCCGCGCTACGAGGGCATCGCCGCCTGGGTCCACCGCGGGGACATCAGCGAGTGGGCCGCGCTTGCAAACCGCCCGAAGCCGCGGCGCGAGGAAAAACGGGATGACTACGATCTGCTCGTGGTCACGAACCGCCATACCATCACCCCGCAAGGCTGGTTCCACGAACAGGACAACGTCAAATGGGTGAAGCGCGAGGGCTCGGACCGTCCCCTCGTGCGAGAGGTCGGCTTCAATCCGTATCTCCGCGTGCAGGGTCATGACTTCGCCAAGGCGAACACCTACTGGGATAAGACCAGCCTCTTCTGGAAGGATGTCCGTCAGGTCTGGGAGGAACTTTATCCCGAGGACGGCAGCGTGAAGGTGCTCACCAAGGCGGGTGAGGGGCGTCTCATGGACGTGGTCTCCGAACTCGTCGAAGACACCGAGGACGGCAAGGCCCCCGACATCGGGAAGATCCGGGCGACGCTCAAGCCTTACGTGGTGGAAGCTACCGCCAAGCAGTGATCCGGTCGGCACGCCCCCCTTTATCGACATGCGTTTTCATCCGGCTTTCCCGGTAATAGTTGCCATCGGTATGGCGCTGCACCCCGCTCCGGCGGCGGAACCTGAGGAGGACTCCGCCGCCGGAGATGAGGGGTCGGTCGTCCAGGAGCTGGATGAGATCGTGGTAGTCGGCACCCGCACCGGGCGGCGCTGGATCGACGCCAGTGGCTCGACCCTGCGCGCCGATTCCGAAGAGTTGCTCCGCACGGGCAGCCAGGATCTGTCCGGTTTCGCCAAATACGATCCTACCGTCACGCTGCCCTTTGATTTCTCCAGCGGTGACGGCGCTTTCGCCTACGGCCAGTCCGGCTACGGGAGCATCAACATCCGCGGCGCGGAAGGGAACCGGATCGCCATCGAGCTCGATGGCGTAAGACAACCCCCGCAGTACGTCTCCACCTCCTTCGACATGGGAAGCGGCGACGGGGCCGGCGGCATCGGCCGGGACTACTTCGACCCCGCGATGTTCGATCTGGTGGAGGTGCTGAAGGGAGGCGCCAGCGCGCTCTATGGCAGCGATGCCCTCGGCGGCGTGGTCGCCTTCACCACGCCCGATCCTGAGAGCCTGCTGAAAGGGAGGAATGCGGGCGGGCTACTACGGACGCAGTATTTCTCCGCGAACGAGAGTATCGCCGGGCAAGCCGGGGGTGCGGTGAAAAGGGGCAATACCTCCGTCATGCTGCTCTACGCCGGGCGGCATGGGGAGGAAACCGCGAACAACGGCTCCGAGCCGCCGAACCCGGCGGATTTCACGTCCCACTCGGGACTCTTCAAGATCGAGCACGCGGCGGGCGATCACCTGTTCAAGCTCGCCTTGGAAGCCTTTGACCGGGAGATGTCCACGGAGGTGCGCAGCGCGGTCGTCTCGCCTTTCCCCGTCTTCACGGACCACGTTTATAACGACCAGTTGCTCGACCGCCAGCGCGCGAGCTTGAAGTGGATCTACGCGCCGCAGGCGGGCTGGGTGGATCAGCTCGATAGCCACCTCTACTGGCAGCATGCCGGCAGCCGCAGCGACAATGACTCTGCCTCCAAGCCGCTGGTGGTCGGCGGGCAGCCGATCCCCGGGACGGAGCGCACGCGGGTCCAGCGGATCGCCTTCGACACCCATATCGCCGGGTTTTCCTCGGTGGCCCGGAAGGAATTCGGCAGCGAGGCCGGCCTGCTCCACGCGGCCATGGCGGGGATCGACCTGTCTTCGGAGACCAGCGAAAACAAATACACGCGCCGGGACTCCGGCTCGCCGGACGCGACCAACAAGACTTCCTTCGCGCCGACCGATACCACCCGCGCGGGCTTCTTCGTCCAGGATGAGATCAAGATCCGCAGCAAGTGGTTCATTACTCCCGGCCTCCGCCTGGATTGGCAGGCCATCGAACCGGATCCGAACGAGGCCTACCTCGAGCGCCTCGCTTCGCTCGGCAGATTCGGGCAAGAGCCGCCAGGCGACTACGACAACTTCTCCGTTTCCCCCCGTCTGAATATCGCATGGAAGCCGGTGGAGACCATGCAGTGGTACGGCACTTATGCGCATGGCGTCAGGAATCCCACCGCGGAGGAGCTTTCCATGGTCTTCGACCATCCACCCTCCGGCGGAAACCCGGCAGGCGCACTCACCGTGCCGAACCCGGATCTCCAGGAAGAACGAAGCGATGCCTTCGAGCTCGGCTTCAAGGCCGATGGCAATGCCGGCCGTTTCCAAGCTTCCGTCTTCTATACCCGCTACCGCGACTTCATCGAGAACGGCGTGCCCACCGGCGAGCTGGATGACGACGGCCGCGATATCGTGACCACCGTCAACCGCGGCGAAGCCGAGATCTACGGCTTCGAACTCGGTGGTAGCCACGATCTCGGCTATTGGTGGGACCGCGCGGCGGGCTGGGAACTCGGGCTGGCCACGGGCAAGACCATCGGCTCCAACCTGACCGATGACGTCCCGCTGAATACCATCGAGCCGTGGAAGACCGTCGGCTTCGTAGGATACGAGGATCCGGACGGAAGGTACGGCGCCCGCCTGAGCGGCACCTATGTCGCCGCGGTCACGCGCGTGGACGACACCACCAACCAGGGCACCTTCTTCCGTCCGCCCTCGTGGTTCACCTTGGACCTCGCCGCCTGGTGGCAGCCTTCGGAGACGGTCGCCATCCACGCCGGGTTCAACAACATCTTCGACGAGAAATACTGGCTCTGGGGCTCGGTGCGCCGGGGCAATGGTCACATCGGAGGCAATGGAACGAGCGACCGGGCCACCGCTCCGGGGAGGAACTTCAGCCTCTCCGTGACCAAGACGTTTTGACAAGTCATCCCGCGATCATGAAAGCGACATTCTTCCTCTTCGCCCTCTGTGCCGCCGCCGCCGCGGAGAGCGTCACGCTTACCTCCGTCAAGGACAGCGATGTTTACTCCTACCTCGACTCGACCGTTCCGACGATCACCACGCTGAATGTGAACTCATCCCTCGGCATGGCGCATTCGAACCATGCCCTGGTCCAGTTCAATCTTGCCGCGCTTGCGATACCCGCGGGCGAGATCGGGTCCGCGAAGCTGAGAATCTATTCCAATCTCCCGCAGACGGGCTTCAACGGCGGGGAGATTGCCATCCACCGGCAAGGTGCTGCCTGGACGGAGACCGGCCTCCGCTGGAACAACATCCAGCCTCAGGAGGAAGTCGCGGCGGTAGCCGTCAATCAGTCGAACGTCTGGGTGGAGGTGGATGTGACCGCGCTGGTCGCCCAGTGGGTCGCCGGAACCCGCAGCAACTACGGATTCGTCCTGAGACCCAAGGTGGAGAACGTCGAAGGAAGCGCCGGGGTGAACATCGAATTCATCAGCAGGGAAGTCGCGAGCTATGCACCCCAATTGATCGTCACCCGCGCCGAGCCCCCCGCGCTGCCGCCGGCGGTCGGGATTTCGAGCCAAGGCGGCCAGATCGTGATCGAATGGCCGGTTTCAGGAAGCAGCGGCTGGACGCTGCAGGAAACCGATGATCTTTCCCAAGGCTGGACGCCCAGTGCCGCCACGGCATCCCAGGAAAACGGGATGTGGCGGGTCTCCCATGTTCCGGGAGCTTCCACCAAAAGATTCTTCCGGCTGAACAAGCCCTAAGGAGGAAACGGGATCAGGCTGCCGGGAGAACGAGTCCGGCGGCGCGGCTCTCTGGCCCCGCGGCGATCCTCAGATGCCCGGGAGCAAGGCTCGCCCAATGGAAGCCTGCCGAGCCCGTATCGGCGAAGACCACATGCTTCCTCCCCGCGTCGGCGATCCGCACGACGGAGCCGTCGCTATCGAGGAATGTCGGCCGGAAAGCAGCCGACGCGCGATGCATTCCCGTCCTCACTTCGACTTCGAGGCAGCGGCAAGAATCCAACGCCGCCGCGACATCCCATGGTACGTTTCCCGGGCCGGGAGCCTTTTGGTCCCACTCGTCCAGCCAAGCGCCCGCACCGGGGATTCCCGCCTCCCGGGCACCTACGGGGATTCCGTCGAAGGCATCGATCACCTCCCGCACCGGCCTCGACTCCCAACCCCATTCTTGGAAACGGACCGAGAGATCCACGTTTCCTCCCGGCTTGCCCACCGCGAACACCGGCCGGCGTCCACCCGGATCCGCGAAGAGATGGACATGGTGCGGCTGGCGGAGATCGCTCTCCAGGCCGCTGATCGCGTCGCGCACCCGGTGCCACCCTTCGCGGCCGCTGGCGACGAAGAGCCCGAAAGGCGTGAGGGTCGCGAGACTCAGCCCTTGCTGGCGGAGCACGAGCGTTCCTTCGCCGAAATGGCAGAGCTGATTGAGCAGGCGATTTGCCGGGCCGTGGAGCCGATAGGCAAGGCTGCAGGGCCGGGAGTGAAGTGAGCCGGACATGCATCCACCCTAGTCGCCGCTTCCTTCCCCTGCTTCCGCGGCCTTGCGAAAGGCTGGCGCTGGATTGTACCCGGGATAGAACTGGAAAACACAGCGAAGCCTGCCACGCTTCACTCTGCCGGAGCTTGGGTGCCCTTCGGTGTCAGGATCAAATCATCCGCCGTGTATGGGACCTTGTCAGGTCCGGCAGCACGGAGTTCGAGTTGCCGCCATGCTTCGGGGTGCACGATCAGCGGGCTGCCCCAGCGGTCCTTGATCAAGCCCTCGGGGCTGAAAACGGCATGGCTCCCGCGGACAAACACCTCACGGTTGGGGTTCTCGCCCTTTAGCGCGGCGGCCAGATCGGCGTTGCCCCCGATGGGATAGCGGCTCGGGTCCTTGACCACGGAGAAATAGCCGGTGGCGACGCGGTGGATCTTCCGCAGATCCTCGATCGGCGGAGTCGCGGGATCGGCATAGCCTTCCAGCAAGGGTTCGCTGCTGCCGGGAGCCTGGCTCCTTTCCGGCTCCGGTTGGCTCATCAACCGCGGAGCATCCGCAGGGGTAGAAGGAGCGGGAGCTTTGCCGACCATCAGCCGCCATGCGAGGAGCGCGGCGGCGACCAGCAACAAAATGAGAAGCCGCGACCGTTTCACGCCAGGAATCCCACCGGATGGCTGGCACTATAGGGATCGTAGAAGTTTGTGATGTTCGGCAGCACCTGATCCATGTCTCCCGCCGTCACCCCGAACCACCGAAGCAGCTCGCAGAAATACTCGTCCGCCGAGAGCTTCGGGAAGATCCGTCCGCCGCGGCCGATATCGTCCGGCCCATCGATGACCAGCGAGGGATAGCTCCCGCGGACCGAGCCGCCCTGCACCGGACCGCCCATGACGATCTGATTGCCCGACCACGCGTGATCGGTGCCTTGGCCGTTCGAGCGCAGCGTCCGCCCGAAGTCGGAGCAGGTGAAGGTGATCGCGTCGTCCGCCAGGCCCAGGGTCTCCAGACAGAGCTGGAAGGCATACAGGACCCCGTCCAGCACCTCGAGCATGTTCCCGTGGTTCTCCAGCAGTTCCGCGTGGTGATCCCAGCCGCCGAACTCGATGAAGATGGTCTGCCGGGCCAGTTTGAGTTGCTGCCGGATCGCGATGGTCTTCACCGCGGCGCGGAATTGCCCGGAGATCCAGTGGGCGGGGAAGGGGGCATTGGCGATCACCTCCGCCACATTCATGCCGTTCAGCGTGCCCGGCGTCGCGAAGTGCTGCTGGAAGTCCGCACCGCGCGCGATGCTGTTCGCGGTGATCCTGCCGTGCGTGCGGTGGAAGAGATTGCTGTAGTGATCCTCGATCGGGCTGGCGATCAAATCGCGGATCGCCTGGTTCTTCGCCTGCAGCACGGCGGAGCTGCCGTTCGCTCCGGTGAAGCCGAGCGCTCCTTCTCCTGTGATGACGAATTGCCCTTCGCTCGCGCCGATCTGGAAGGCCGAGTTCCCGGCCACCGAGAAATTCATGGGCATGTAGTAGTTCCCCGTTTGCTCGGTGTTCAGCGTCGAGTGGATCACGTCCGCGGCGCGCCCGCCCCAGCCGGTCAGCACCTGCATGCCCTGGGGCACGGAAGTCTGCCATTGCTCGATCTGATCGCGGTGGGAAAAGAGCGCCTTCGGCAGGGCGATGTTACCGTTCAGGTAATCTTCTTTCGTGGCGATCGGCTCCACCAGCGTGCCCACGTTCGCCAGGAATGAGACCCGCTTCTTGCCGACGAAGCTGCCCGTTCCGTTGAACATCTCCGCCAGCTTCTGGCAGGAGGGGTGCAGCCCGTAGCCGGTTCCGGTCAGGTTCTGCAGCTCCCCTTGGGGGATCGCCAGATTCGAGCGGGAGGCGGAATACTCGGCATACCTGGCGTCGTTCGGGATCAGCAGGTTGAAAGTATCGCAACCGCCGGAAAGGAAGACGCACACCAGGGTCTTCCGCTGGCCGCCGAAGCCTCCCTGCGCGGCCGCGTGATTCGCCATCGTCAGGTTGAGCAGCGTGGAGAGCACGGAAGTCGAGCCGATGGCGGCACAACTGGCCTCTCCCAGGAATTGACGGCGGGTGCGCATGATTATCTTTGGATGGAGCCTTCGGGACTCGTCATCGCCAGCCACACGGCCAGCGCTACCCGGTCTTTCGGAGTCAGGGCGGGAGCGGAAATCGCATCGAGCAGGACTTCGCGCGTATGCGCGGTCATAGACCCCGCGCAGACCAGCAGGTTCACGTGATCCGCCAGCGCGGCGGGGTTCTCTGCCAGGAGCAGCGGACCGCTGAAGTCGAGCGGGTAGTTCCACTCCCATGCCGAGGTGAAGCCCTCGTGCAGGTACTTCCACAGCAGGTTGGGAAAGGAGATCGACGAATAGGTGTCCACGATCTGAAAGCCCGGGCTTACTAGCCCTCCGTTGCGGATCTCACCCGGAGCCTGGTACACCGGCGTGTAGAAATTGAAGACGCTCGGGGAGTTCATCGGCTCCTGCTTGGTGGCACCGTAGTAGTTCTCCTGCCAGTTCCACCACACGAAGTCCGGGTGGTTCTCGGCCAGACGGAAAAGCCGGCCCAGGTGCATCGTTCGGATCACCGGTTCACGCATCTTGCCCGAGCTTGCGTCCAGCGGCAGCGCGCGCGCCTCGGGATCCAGGAGGATCGCCTTCACCACCGCTGCAAGGTTTCCCCGCTCGCCGTTGCCGTCGTTCACGAACACGTCGTGCACGCGCCGGACATAGGCGGGCGAGGGATTGTCCGTCACCAGGAATTGGATCAACTGCCGGCCCACGAAGACGGGCGTATTCGGGTGCCGGAAGATCGCGTCCACCGCGTCCCGCACGTCTTCCATCCCGTTCGCCTCGGATGGCTCCCGCGCGGGCACCACAAAGCCCCCCGGCAGATGCTTCACGCCGAAGTCGTGCCGACCCGCGTACATCACCATCGGCAGCGAGAAGTGCTCGTCGTCCCAGCCCGCGTTGGCCCAGCCGTAGGGAGAGGTGAAATACAAGCCGGTGAAAACCCGTGCGAGTTCCGTGATGTCTCCGTTGTCGTAGGTCGGGATCGGCTCGCCCTGCGCGTCCAGCTTGCGGGTGCCGTCGGGATGCAGTTCCCACAGCCCGATACTGAAGAGCTGCATCAGCTCGCGCGCGAAGTTCTCGTCGGGGTAGCGGGGGATGGAGGGATCTGCCTTCTGGTTCCCCGCGTGGCTGAGATACCAACCCATGGCCGGATGCCGCGCCACATCCTGGAGCAGCTCGCCGTAGTTGCCCAGTGCGTGCCGCACCAGCGTGTCGTAGTAGCGCGCCATCGCCTCGGGCTTCTCTTCCAGGTTCGCATCCCGGCGGGAGACCACCAGGATCTGGGAAAGCGCGAATGCCATCCGTTGGCGGAGCTGGTCCGGAGCGCCCGTGGCATTGCGGGCGAAGGGCGTCGTGACGTTGTTGCCGAAGACGAAGTTATCCAGCTCGTTATAATTGTAGGTCCGGTCGATCCTCGGCCCCGCGGCATCGGCCTTGATCCCCTCGATGTAGGGCGTGAGGTAGGAAGGCGCCAAGGCCACCTGTTGATCGATCCAACCCGCGAAGCCGAGCGAGCGGACCTCCGCGATCTCCTCCGGCACCGGGCCGAAGGTGGACTGCATCAGGAAACGGGAGGCACTCACCGCGGAGGGAGTACCGGGAGCAGTCGTTCCCGGGCTGCCTCCCGCTGGGGAGCTACCCTGCATCCGCTCCAGCAGTGCGATCGCGTCGCCGGAGAGGGTCTGGCCGTTGCCGCGGATCAGCGTCTGGCCCATCGATCCGCCCGAGGTGGCGGAGGAGCCCGTCACGGCGTACTCCGTCCAATCCTCCACGCCGTCGTTGTCCGTATCGAGCGGCATCACGCTGGCCCGGTAAAAGCCCTTCTCCGCGCTCAAGGTATTGCCCGGAATGACGAGGTGCTTGTGCCCGCCGGAGACGGTAGGCGCGGGCAATCCCGTCAGCGGCTGCCACCCCGTGAGCGTCGCGCTCTTCTCAACCGCGTGCGCCTTATACGGGAGGTCGGTCCACGAAAGCACCAGATCCTCTCCGGACCGGGAGGAGAAGAGAGCTAGACGCGAGTTCGCATCGTCCGGATCGGTGCCCGCCTCGCTCTCTTCCAGATTGGTCATGCCATCCCCGTCGTCGTCCGCACCCGCGGTGCGAGGCTGGCCGCCGGACCAGAGCACCCAGGCATCGGATAGCCCGTCCGCATTCAGATCGGAGACGTTGCCCGCGAAATCGAATCCCGGTGGCTTGCTCGCCGCGGACAGCGGATCCGAGCTGTGGTCCGTCTCCACGCCGTCCGTCGCGCCGTCGTCATCGCTGTCGCTGTCCCGCGGATTTGTCCCGGCCAGATATTCGCGGAGATTGCTAAGGCCGTCGTCGTCGGCATCCAGAGCCGCATCGCTCCCGTTGCCGGGGTCGAAGACATGCAGGCTCTCCCAAGCGTCGGGCATGCCGTCGCTATCCCCGTCCGGCGTGCCGACCGCATCCGGCGTAATGAAAACCTTCACCCCCGGCTCGATCATCACGTCGAAGACTCCGGCCGTTCCGTTCGCGCTGGTCCAGTTCGTGGTGCCGCTCATCAGCGAGGGCTGGGTCGCCACGGCATTCGTCCAGGGTCTGGTAGCAAGGGACACCGGGTTCGCGGGATTCGTGAGATCAGCGAGCACGAATTGCAGCGTCCACGAATTGCTGCCGTTCTCCGCGCGCACCGCCGTGAATTCCATCCGCAAGGGCTTCGAGTCGTCCGCTTCTCCCGCACCGCTGAAGCCGTAGTCCTGGGTCCGGTCGGTGATCCCGTCCCACTCGAAATCCGTGTCCCAGAAACCGTTCTCCGGACTCCCTGCTACATGGAACACTTCCTCGATGCAGCGGAAGCGATGCACCAGCTTGCCCCTGGTGTAGAGCAGGCCGATCCCGATCTGCCGGTCCCATCCGCCGCCGTCGATGCCGACCACCGCCTCGCACAGCATCGTTTCATTGCCCGGCAGGGCTCCCAGCATCGATTGTGCGTGATTCCAGAGCAGGCGCACGTTGTCGATCCGCCACCGCCACGTGCTGGTCGCCCCGTCCCACACGGGTACCGATGGCGGGAAATTTGCCGCCGACATCGGGTTGGAGCCATAGAGCCGCTCCACCGCGTCGGAATAGGCATCGCCGTCGCTGTCAGCCGAGGTGGGCAAGGAGGAGAAAGGCGTGGCGTTCACTTCGCCGCCGTCCGTCAGGGTATCCGCATCGCTATCCGGGTTCGTCGGAGAGGTGCCATGGCCCGCTTCCGCGCCGTCCGGCAGTTCGTCCTTGTCGGTATCGGGATCATGAGGGTCACAGCCGGCGGCGATCTCGTCCGCGTTGCTGAGGCCGTCGCCGTCGGCATCCGCGCTCGCGTCGGCCACGGCAGGGTTGAGACGATGCTCCACTTCCAGCGCGTCCTCCATGCCGTCGCCATCGGAATCCGTGCCGCTGTCGATGATCTGGATGCCGTGGATGCAAACGGGTTCGAGCACCGGCGAAACCGCGCTCACCGTCTGGGATCCACCGCTCAGGTTCCGGTAGCGCACGTAGTTCCCCCGCATGCGTGCCGTCTCCGCCGTGGCCGTCACTTCCTTGAAGCCTTGGAAGGGAGGTGCCGAAGCGCTGTAGAAATGCCGTCGGGTCGCGCTGTCGTCGCCGAGCTGCACATGGCCGATGTATTCCTCGTCCTCGCCGCCGATGTTGCTCGGATAGACATTCCCGACATACACCAGCAGATCATAGGTCGCGTAGGGGATGCCGCTGAGGGCCACCGATGCCGGGGTCACGGTGCTGCCGTTGCTCTCGCTCCGGATCATTCCGGAAAAGAGGCGTTCGTCGCCCGTGCCTTTGTGGAGGCCCGCGCTCGCGTGGTGGTAGCTCCAGGATACGGCCGCGGTGGTCGTCTGGCCGCGATGATTCTTCAGCCCGCTCATGTTCCCGGAGAGCGTGGTGCCGGTCGTGCGCCAATGGGGCAGGCCGGGGCTCGCGTTCCAGTGGGGAAAACGGAAATATCCGGCCGTCTCGCCCGCCGGCAATGCAGCCGAGGCCAGCGATTCGCAGACGAACTGCAGCCCGATGGCTCCGGGAAAGTCGAAGGGGACCGAAGCGGCGGAGTTCGGATTGCTGCCTTGCTCCAGCTCGATCTTGTCGGAATGACCGTCCGCATCGCTATCCGCCAGCAGCGGATTCGTGCTGCTTTCCTCGCCGTCCGGCAGGCCGTCGCCGTCGGTATCGGAAAGCAGCGGCTGCGTGGTCGTCTCCGCGCCATCGGCCAAGCCGTCGTTGTCGCTATCCGGGTCGGTCGGATTCGTCCCGGCCTGGAATTCCTGGAGATGGGTGAGGTTGTCGCCGTCACCGTCCTCCAGTGCATCGGTCGCCGAGCTGTCGCTCAGCCCGTAGGTCTCCTCGAACCACCGGGGCATGCCGTCGCCGTCTTCATCCGCCAGACCGTCCAAATCGGCTTCCAGCCGGACGTAGTCGAAGCCGATATAGCCGCCGTTCCCGCCGCCCGTCCGCTCGATCTGCAAAATGTTCTCTCCGGCCGCCGCATTCACCACGGAAGCGGGCACCACGAAGGACAGCGTTGTCTCCCAGTCGATGTTGTTCCGCGTGCCCACGGGCAAGCCGTTGAAGGTCACGCTGACATCGTGCGTGGAGAAGCCGGGGATCGACCCGTTCACCCACGCTCCGCCGCTCCGCAGGTCAACGGTGACACGCAGCCGGGAAGTCGAGGCCGCCTGAGCCGCGCTCAGATGGAAATGCACGCGGTTCCGCGGATCTCCCTGGGTGATCGCGTGCTCGAAATTCGCCAGGCTTTCCGCGCCCACCGTGCCCACCCCCGGATAGGTTCCCGCCAGATAGTAGTCGTCGTCTTTCGCGGTCGCGGAACCGGGCGCCGCATTGGCACCGGAGATTTCCTGCGTGAAGGGCGAGAGGTTGGCGTCGTCGTTGCCGAGTTGCCAGACCGGGAGAAATGCGGATGCGGTTCCTTGATCCGCGAGCCCAACGAGGACCGGCAGGAAGATCTGGCGAAAAGATAGCCGGGACATGAGCCGCGGCTATAAACCATGAATCGCCGTTTTGTGCAAACCAACCTTTCCCCCGCATTCAGGGGAGCGGCCGGATCCGGGAACGGAACGAATCCACCCGCATCTCCCCACCTCCGGAGCAACCCACCAGGCTCAGATCGTCCCCCTCGACCCACCAGATCGCCCGCTGGTTGAAACGCTTGGCGAGCTTGAGCGCGTCCTCCTTGCCCATCGGCACGCCCCATCCGGGCTCGCGGTGGGAAAGATCCGGCGAACAGCCGGTGATGCGGATGTAAGGGAGTTGGCGGAGCTCCAGCGACCTTCTCAAGGCCTCGTCCGCACGTTGGTTCTCTTCCCGCGACTTTCCGTGGTCCATCGGATTCCACGCGGTAATCATCGCGAAGGATTCCGGCAGGCGCTGGAGCCCGCCCGGCAGCAGGAACACGGTCGTGAGATACTCTTCTGGAATCACCATATGCTTCGAGGGTTGTCCGCAATATAGCGCCTCTTCTCCCGGCGTGCCACCGGATGCTCGGCCGCCTAACGAAAACGGCCCGCGGGGGGTCCGCGGGCCATTTGAACGGAAATATGCGCGGAGGAATTACCCTTGCGCGGCGGGTGCCACCGCCGGTTTCTTTACCGTCTGGATCCGCAGGTCGCGGAGCTGCTTCGCCTCCACCTCGGCGGGGGATTGGCTCATCAGGTCGCTGCCCTTGTTGTTCTTCGGGAAGGCGATCACCTCGCGGATGGATTGCTCCTTGCAGATCAGCATCGTCAGCCGGTCCAGGCCCAGGGCCAGACCGCCGTGCGGTGGAGCACCGAAGCGGAAGGCGTCCAGGATGTGGCCGAATTCCGCCGCCGCCTGCTCTTCGGAAATGCCCAGCGCCTTGAACATCGCCGACTGCAAGGGAGCTTCGTGGATCCGGATCGATCCGCCGCCGAGCTCGTTGCCGTTCAGCACCACGTCATACGCCTGCGCGCGCAGGTCGGTGGAATATTCGCCGTTGAGCAGCTTCTCCTCGTCCTCCTTGAGCGGCCGGGTGAAAGGGTGGTGCACCGCCACGTGGCGGCCGCTTTCCTCGTCCCAGGCCAGCAGCGGGAACTCGGTCACCCACAGGAAATTCAGCTCCTCGTTGCCTTCCAGCAGGTTCATGTAGTTCGCGCAGGCCAGCCGCACCCGGCCGAGGATGTCGCACACCTGCTCCCACGGACCCGCGCCGAAGAGAATCAGGTCGCCCGGCTCGATATTGAGAGCCGCTTTCATCGCCTCGATCTCCTCGGGAGAGAGGAACTTGGTGATCGGCGAGCGCCAGGTGTCCACGGCCTCGCCGCGCACCTGGATGTAGGCCAGGCCCTTCGCGCCGGCTTGCACCGCGGTCTGCGTCAGCGCCTCCACCTGCCCGGTGGTGATGCTGGAAAAGCCCTTCGCGTTGATTGCTTTCACCGTGCCGCCGGATTGCAGCGCGCCGGAGAAAACCTTGAAGGTCGAGTTCGCGAACACCTCGCCGAGATCCGTCAGGCGCATGTCGAAGCGGCGGTCCGGCTTGTCGGACCCGTACTGGTCCATCGCGTCCCGCCAGGTCATGCGGTCGAAGCTCGCCGGGATGTCCGCACCGCGCGCTTCCTTGAAGACCCGGCCCAGCAGGCCTTCCACGAGCTTGATGATGTCTTCCTGGCCGACGAAAGATGCCTCGATGTCGATCTGCGTGAACTCCGGCTGCCGGTCGGCGCGCAGGTCCTCGTCGCGGAAGCACTTGGCGATCTGGAAATACTTCTCCATCCCGCCGACCATCAGCAACTGCTTGTACTGCTGCGGCGCCTGCGGCAGCGCGTAGAAGGATCCCGGCTGTAAACGCGAGGGCACCAGGAAGTCCCGCGCACCTTCTGGCGTGGATTTGGAAAGCACCGGCGTCTCGATCTCGCAGAAACCCAGTTCGTCGAGGTAATCGCGGGTCGATTTCGTCACGCGGTGGCGCGTGCGCAGGTTCTGCGAGATCCGCGGGCGGCGGATGTCCAGGTAGCGGTAGCGCATCCGCAGGTCCTCGTTGGAGAGCTCCTTGTCGAGCTGGAAGGGCAGCACGTCCGCCTTGTTCACCACCACGAGTTGCGTCGCCACGATCTCGATTTCGCCGGTGCCGATCTTGTCGTTGGTCGTGCCTTCCAGGCGCTTCGAGACCGTGCCGGTCACCTGCACCACGTCCTCGTCGCGCAGCTTGTGGCTTGCGGCGGCCGCTTCGGCATTCTCCTCCGGGCGGAATACCGCCTGGGTCACGCCTTCCCGGTCCCGCAGGTCCACGAAGATCACGCCGTGATGGTCGCGCACGGTATTCACCCAGCCGATCAAGGTGACGGTTTCACCGATATGGGAGGCGCGGAGTTCGTTGCAGTGGTGTGTGCGCATGATCGGAAGCTATGGACCGGGATGGATAGGATGGATGGGATGAAAGGCAGGGAGGCTTGTCAGCGGAGCGGATGGACGCGTTTCACTTCGACCTTTGGGTTGCCGAAATTGAGGATCAGTCCGAGAGGAAGCCTGGTGGCCTTCAGGTAGCTGAGCATTTGAGCTAGCTCGCGGTCGGTGATGGCTTTGATGGTTTTCGTATCGACGATGATCCTGTCGAAGACAATGAGGTCGGGAATCAGCGTGTCGATGGCGGTGTCCTTATAGAAGAGGGTGAAGGACTTTTGCTGGTCGCAGGGGATGGAACGAAACTGGAATTCCCGGATCATGGCCCGCTCGTAGGCTTTCTCACGGAAGCCGCAGCCGACTTCGTTCATCACCTCGTAGGCGATGCCGATGATTGCCGCGGTATGTTCATCCAGGTTTTCCATCCCATCCATCCTATCCATCCCGGTCCTGAAGTTTCAGGCAAGCAAGGGTCCGTCGGGTTCCTTCAGGCGGTCCTTCAGCCAGTCGGCGAGGCCGAGGACATGGCAGTTCTCCTCCAACCGGGAGGAAAGGACCTTCAGCTTCAATTCCGGCAGTTCGCTGCCGATGACCAAAGCGAAACGCGCCCCGCTCTTGTCGGCGTTCTGGAATTGCTTGTTCACCTTTGCCGCGGCAAAGGGCAGGTCACAGGAAATCCCGGCATTGCGGAGTTCGCTCAGGATCTCCAGCGCTTCGGGGCGCTTCGAGTCGTCGGCGAGCACCAGATACACATCGCAGGCCGCCGCGTTGCGCTGCATCCACGCGGCCATCAGCAGGTCGGCGCTGCCGGTCTCCTCGATCAGGTTGCGGATCACGTAGTCGCCCATCGCGAAGCCCGTCGCGGGCATTGCCACCGCTCCGTCGGAAATCGTTTCCACCAGCGTGTCGTAGCGGCCGCCTCCGGCCACCGCCCGCATCGACTTCTTCGCGTCGAAGACCTCGAAAACCACGCCCGTATAGTAGGCCAGCCCGCGCACGATCGAGAGATCCAGCGAAAGGTATTTGCCCATCCCGCGCGCCGTCAGTTCCGCCCGGATGGTTTCAAAGGCGGCCGAGGCGTTCTCCGGATTCGCGATGAAGGCCGTCACCTCGGCGCTGTTCAGCCCCATCGCCGCCAGCTTCTGCTCTGTCACCTCCGGCTTCTCGCGCTCCAGCTTGTCGATGATCTGGAGGAAATCCGGAATGCTCTCCTCCTTCACCCCGCGTTTCGCCGCGAAATCCAGCCATGCCTGCCGGTCGGACACCCGCACCACGAAGTCGCCCGGCCGGAAGCCGAAGGCGAGCATCGTGTCGATCGAAAGCGCGATCAGCTCCGCATCGGCGGCCGGACCGGCTTCGCCCAGGATGTCCACGTTGAATTGGAAGAACTCCCGGCCGCGGCCTTTCTGCGGTTTCTCGTAGCGGAAGCACTGGCCGATTTCGAACCACTTCAGCGGCTTCGGGAAATCCCGCTGGTGCTGCGCCACGAGCCGCGCCAGCGAGGCGGTCACCTCCGGCCTCAGCGTCACGTCGCGGCCGCCCTGGTCTTCAAAGCGGAAGAGCTGCGAGGAAAGTTCGCCGCCCGACTTCTTCAGGTAGAGTCCCGTATCTTCCAGCAGCGGGGTTTCGTACTCCACGAAGCCGTAACGCCGCGCCACCGAGCGCCAGGTCTCGAAAAGGTAATTGCGTGCGGCCGTGTCTTTCGGAAGGAAGTCACGGAAACCGGGAAGTGCTTGGAAACGAGGCCCTGCCATGAGCGGGCGGCGAGGATGCACGGCGAAACCCGCATTTCAAGGGTATTGAGCGGGCAGACCGGAAGGCAGGAATGAAAAGTGGCGGCAGCGTGAGGTCCCGGCTCCCATCGCCGTGTTTCATTTCTCACTTTTCATTTTTCATTCCTCACTCCCTCGTGCTCCGCACCCTCCGCGCCGTCGATTTCCGCTGCTTCTCCGGCCTTTCGCTGGAGATCCCGGCGGCGGGGGCGGTTTTCACGGGGGACAATGCCCAAGGGAAGACCTCCATCCTGGAGGCGGTCTGCATGCTGGTGCGCCTCCATTCCCCGCGCACCCGCCGGATGCCCGCCATGAGCCGGATCGGCAGCGGCAGCGGCAGCGGCTTCGGCATCGCCGGAGAAGCCTGGGGCGCGGAGCGCCGCGTGCGGTGGCAGGGAGGACTGGAGCTTGCCGTGGATGGCGAGCCCCGCGAGGGCCCCGGAGCCTACCTCGCGGACGGCGGTTTGCTCGTATGGATGGGCAACGAGGACCTGGAACTCGTGCGCGGCCCGGCGGAGGGGCGCCGCCGCTATCTCGATTTCATCGGCTCCCAGATCGAGCCCGGCTACCGCGTCGCCTTGGCCCGCTATCGCCGCGCCTTGAAAGCGAAGAACCTCCTATTGAAGGACTTGCGCCCGCGCGAGGACGAGATCCGCTCTTACGAGGAAGTGATGATCGCCGCCGGCGCTGCCCTGGTGGAGGCGCGGGCGCGCCTTGTCGCGCTGCTGGCACCCCGGGCCGGGAGCGCGCAGCGGGAGGTCAGCGGGAAAGAGGAGTCCCTCGTGATCGACTATCGCCCCGCGGGCGGTGCCGACCTTCGCAGCGCGATGGAGCAGGCCCGCGAACGGGAAAGACGCCAGCGCCAGAGCTTCGTCGGCCCGCATCGCGACGACCTGCTGCTCACGGTGAACGGCCTCTCCGCCGCCGAATTCGCCAGCGAGGGGCAGCAGCGGACCATCGCGCTCGCCCTGAAACTCGCCCAAGGGGAAGCCCTCGCCTCATCCCGCGGCAGCCTGCCCGTTTACTTGATCGATGATATTTTTGGAGAGCTCGATCCCGGCCGGCGGAACGCCGTGCTGCACGCCTTGCCCGCGGCGGCACAGAAATGGATCACCACCACCCATCTCGGGTGGCTGGACGAGTCCCGCAGCCTGCAAGGGCTGAGCCGTTTCACGGTCCGCTCCGGCGAAGCCGGGCGCTTGGATCGCTGAACTCGATTTGCACGTCCCCGCTGGCAAGGGAGGTGCAATTTGCAAAGTGGCATCTAGGGCGCTAGGGTCCCGCTGCCTCCATTCCGGGAATCCCGGGGACTCGGCCTTTTGGAACAAACCATGCGATGAAGCGAAATGCGTCGTATCTTCAGAATGGAGGTCCGCCGCACCCATCTCGCCCATGTTCCGACTCTTGCCTTGGAAATTCTTCGTGAAGCACGCCGCGCGCCGCTACGGCGTGCTCGATCCCGCGATGCTGCTCGCGAAGATGCGCCGCTTCGCCCAGCCTTCGGAGGTCGCCGAGCCCTTGGAACTCCTCCGCGCGGGGATCGTCTTCCACGCCCGCGGTCTGGTGAATGCCAAGGCGATCCAGCACAATCTCGACTGGGTCTGGCCCTACTGGGTCGAGCGGCAGTTCAACCCCGCCGACAGCTCCTTCGTCCCGCGCGCCTTCTCATTCAGCCACATCAACCTGACCCACCGGAACTGGACGGCGGTCGGGCTACCGGGAGTGGGGGCCTATCCCATCGTGGACCCCCGCGGCCTCGTCACGCCGCTGCACGACGGGTGGTCGCTCGACTTCTGGATGATCACCGAAAGCAGGCGCCGCCTGCTTCCGAGCAAACTGGAAGACGATGCCGTGAAGCAGCGGCTGCTTTTCGAGCCCGCCCTGGCAGTCGCCACGCGTCTGGAGAAAGACCGGCTGCTCCTGGAGCTTAATACGAAAATGGTCGCCCGCGGCGATTCTCCGCCCGAGGCGTGCACGGCGGTGCGTGCGACCTCCGACGAGGATGGCTGGCTGGTCGTGGCGGTGCGCCCCTATAACCCCGAGGGCGTGCAGTTCATCCACAAGCTGGAATACGATCCCTCTGCGACCGCGTTCCATGTGAATGGAGAAGCACTCGTGAAACTCGGTGAACCGCCGGACTCCCTGCGTCTCGCGCACTATGCGGAGGGCGACGTGTATCTCGATCTGCCCGGCACCCGCGAGCAACGCGAGGTTTCCTGCGAAGTGGGCATGGCCACCGGCGCGGCGCTTTTCCGCATGCACGCCGGACAGCCGCGGGAACTCGGCATTTCCGTGACCTTGGAGCGGGATTTGAAACCGCTGCCAGCACGGGCGAAGGACGCGAAACTCACGTGGCCGCAGGCCCTCGGGGGCATGGCGAAGCTCCGGATCCCGGACGAGCGCATGCAGTTCCTCTATGACGCCGCCGTCAGGACCGTGCTTTTGCTCTCCTCCGACGAATTGGTTCCCGGCCCCTATACCTACCGGCGCTTCTGGTTCCGCGATGCCTGCCTGATGCTGCACCCCTTGATCGCGATCGGGATGCTGGAGCGGGCGGAAAGGATCCTCTCGGGGTTCCCCGGCCGGCAGACCATGTCCGGCTATTTCCTCTCGCAGGAGGGCGAGTGGGACTCGAATGGCCAGGTTCTCTGGATCGTCGCCCGCCACGCGGAAATGACCGGCTCGAAGCCGGACGCCGACATGGAGCAAGCCTTGAAAAAGGGGGTGCGTTGGCTAGCCCGGAAACGCCTCACGGCCGACCATCCGCCGGGGACCAAGGGACTCCTCCCCGCCGGCTTCAGCGCCGAGCACCTGGGACCGAACGACTACTACTACTGGGATGACTTCTGGGCTTGGGGCGGCCTGAAAGCGGTGGCCAAGCACTGGCGCAGCACCGGCGATGAAGAAGCCGCAAAGGAAGCCGAAAGCCTGGCCGCGGAGTATGCGGGCAGCATCGAGGCGAGCATCGCAGGCATTCCCCCGAAACGCTCGCTGGGTGCCATCCCCGCGGCTCCCGGCAGGCGCATGGATGCCGGGGCCGTCGGTTCGATGGTGGCCGACTACCCCCTGCAGCTTTACCCGGCCGGAGAAGCCCGCCTCGCCCGCACCGCCGAATTCCTCATGGAGCGCTGCTTCCACGGTGGCGGCTTCTTCCAGGAAATGATCCATTCCGGGATCAATGCCTACCTGACGCTGGATATCGCCCAGACCTTGCTGCGCGCGGGAGATCCGCGCTTCGCCGGACTGATCCGGCGCGTGGCGGATCTCGCCACCCCCACCGGCCAATGGCCGGAGGCGATCCACCCCCTGACGCTAGGCGGCTGTATGGGGGACGGGCAGCACGGCTGGGCGGCGGCGGAGTGGATCATGATGCTGCGGAATTGCTTCGTGCGCGAGGAGGAGGACCATCTGGTGATCGGTTCCGGTATCCTGCCGGAATGGCTGGAGGCGGGGGGAACGATCGGTTTCGGGCCCACCTTCACCGCGTGGGGGCCGGTCTCGGTCCGCATCGAACGATCCCATCTCCACCTGGAAAGCGCATGGCGCGGGATTCCGCCGCGCATCCGCATCGCGGTCCCGGGCCGTATCCCGATCGAGGCCCCCCCGGGCGAACATACGTTCCCTCTCCTTGAACCATGAGAATCGCGATGTTTACGAACACCTACCTGCCCCACGTCGGCGGCGTGGCGCGGTCGGTGAAAACGCTCGAGGACGCCTGCCGCCGCTTCGGCCATGAAGTGAAGGTCATCGCGCCGGAATTCGACGGGGCGGAGCCTTCTCCCGACGTGCTCCGCGTGCCCGCGATCCAGCATTTCAATGGCAGCGATTTCTGCGTGCGTCTGCCGATGCCCAACGTGGTCCGCGGCTTCATGGAGGACTTCGCCCCGGACCTGATCCACAGCCACCACCCTTTCCTTCTGGGCGATGCCGCGCTGCGGGAGTCATGGAAGATGAAGGTGCCCGTGGTCTTCACCCACCATACCCTCTACGAACGCTACACGCACTACGTCCCGCTGGACTCGCCCGCTCTCAAGCGGATCGCGATCCAGCTCGCGACGGAGTATTGCAACCTCTGCGACACGGTCATCGCTCCCAGCGAAAGCATCGCGAAGCTGCTGAGGGACCGTGGCGTGGAGAGTCCGGTCCGCACGATCCCGACCGGGATCGACACGGCGTCTTTCGGGGCAGGGGACGGCGGGCGTTTCCGTGCCAGCGCGGGCATCCCCGCGGATGCCAGGGTGATCGGTCATGTGGGCCGCTTGGCGCGGGAGAAGAATCTCGTGTTCCTGGCGGAGGCGGTTTCGCTCCGGTTGAAGGAAGATCCTGGCGCGGTGTTCCTGCTGGTCGGGGATGGCGATGCGCGCGAGGAAATGCTCTCGGTCCTCGGCCGCTCCGTGGGAGAGGAGCAGATCCATTTTGCGGGAAAGAAGTCCGGCCGGGATCTCGCAGACGCCTACGCGGCGATGGATTATTTCGTCTTCGCCTCCCAGACGGAGACCCAGGGCATCGTGCTCGCGGAAGCCATGGCGGCCGGCAAGCCGGTAGTCGCGCTCGACGGGCCGGGTGTGAGGGAAATCGTCGAGGACGGGGGAAACGGCATCCTGCTCAGGGGAGATGCCACGGCCGCGGAGTTTGCCTCCGCGTTGGAACTCCTGATGACGGACGCGGCATTCTCAAAGCTCTGTTCGGAAAAGGCCCGGGCCTCGGCCGAAGCCTACGGCACCGATCCCTGCGCGCGGCGCATGATCGCGTGTTACGAGGATCTGATCGCGACCCGCGACTACCTGCCCGGGGATGATCCCATGCCTTGGGATCGCTTCGTGGCGGGCGTCGAGGTGGAGTGGGGATTGCTCTCGGCCAAGATGTCGGCTGCCGCCGCCGCGGTGATCGAAACCCCAGCAACGGAGGCCAGCCTTGATTAGCAATATCGCAGTACGCCTGAGGTGGTGGCGGCGGAAACTCAGCCGCACGCATTGGGCCGCGCTCCTGCTCGGCATCCGGACTCCCCCGGGGGAGACGGAAGAGCCCGGCCTGATCATGATCCAGATCGACGGCCTCTCCCGCACCCAGCTGGAGCGCGCGCTGCAGCAGGGAAGGATGCCCTTCCTCGCGCGGCTGATCCGCCGCAATCACTTCACCTTGGAAACCTTTTATTCCGGCGTGCCGTCCACCACGCCCGCCGTGCAGGGGGAGATCTTTTACGGGGTTAGGGCGGCGGTTCCCGGTTTCCAATTTCTCCGTCGCTCCAGCGGGAAGATCTTCCGGATGTACGAGGCTTCATCCTCCGCCGAAATCGAGGAGGACTTGCAGAGCCAAGGGGCCCAACCGCTCCTGAAGGACGGTCACACGTACTCGAATATTTACCGCGCCGGCTCCGCCCGCTCCCGCTACTGCTCGCAGGATCTCGCGCCGGACGAGCTGCTGCGAAAGCTCCATCCCTTGAAGGGGCTGGTGCTTTCCATCGTCTATGCGCCGAAGATCCTGCGCATGGCGGGGCTTGCGGTCCTGGAGTTCGGGCTCGCGCTGGTGGATGCCGTGAAGGGGCTCTATCACCGGGAGGGCTTCTGGCGGGAGATGGCTTTCGTGCCGGCGCGGGTGGTCGTCTGCATCGTCCTGCGGGAAATGATCCGTTTCCGCGTGCTGCTGGATATCGAGCGCGGCGTCCAGACGATCCACGCGAATTTCCTCGGCTACGACGAGCAGTCCCACCGCCGCGGCCCCTCGTCGGAGTTCGCGCACTGGACGCTGTTGGGGATCGACCGCGCGATCCGCGATATCTACCGGGCGGCCGGGCAATCCACCTACCGGGATTACGAGCTGCTGGTTTACTCGGACCACGGGCAGGAGCACACGGTGCCCTATCCGCGGAAATACGGCCGGGAACTGGACGCCGCTCTCGCCGAGGTCTTTTCGCGAGGTCCCTTCGATGGCTGCCCGGTCTGGATGCGGAGGATGCCGGAGCTGCTGGGGAATACGCTCGACCGTTGCCGGCACCTCATGGGGATCAAGATAGCCGGCACCCAGGTCGATGGCACCCCGGATCCCGCCAAGCACATCATCATCACCGCGATGGGCCCCGTCGGCCACGTGTACCTGCCCCGGTCTCCCGCGGAAGGGGAGATGGAAGCCTATGCGCGCGAGATGGTGGGCAAGGCGGGCATCCCGATGGTCTTGTGGAAGAAGGCGGACGGCACGGTCGCCGTGGTCAATCCGCGCGGGCTCTGGTCCTTGCCGCAGGATGCGGCGGAGGTGCTCGGCGCGGGGCATCCGTTTCTCGGGGAGGCCGCGGAAGACATGGCGGGCCTGTGCCACCATGCCGATGCCGGTGATTTCGTTCTCAGCGGCTGGGACCCCGCCTCGCAACCGCTGACCTTTCCCTCCGAAAACGGCGCGCATTGCGGCCCGGGCGCGGAGGAAACCCGCGGCTTCCTGCTGGTGCCCGACCGCATCCGCCGCTGGCACGTCTCGCACCTGGCCGACACCCGCAGCCGTGTGCGCGGGGAGGACCTGCGGAAGATCGCGCTCCATTTCCTGGGCCGGGACGGGGAGCGGAGCGAGCGCGTGCCGGAGCATCCCGGCGACCGTCACGATATGCCGATCCGCGTGATGACCTACAATATCCATAGCTGCGTCGGCATCGACGGGAAGATCCGGCCGGAGCGGGTGGCGCGCGTGATCAACCATTTCAATCCCGACATCGTGGCGGTGCAGGAAGTGGACGCCCACCGGCCGCGCAGCCGAAGTCATGATCAGGCGGAGCTGATCGCCCACCATCTGCGCATGAGCCATGTCTTCCACGCGATGTTCGAGGAGGAGAAGGAGCGTTACGGCATCGCGGTATTCGCGCGCTACCCGTTCCGGATTCTCAAGGCGGCGCATCTCACCCCGGCGTTTCCGCGCCTCTTCCGCGAGGCGCGCGGTGCGATCTGGCTCAAGATGGAACCCGAGGGCCGTCCCGCCTTTCATTTCATCAATACCCACTTCGGCCTCGGCCGCGAGGAACGCAGGAAGCAAGCGGAGGTGTTGCTCGGGGGAGAGTGGCTGGGAGGCATCGGGGAGGACGAGCCGGTGATCCTGTGCGGCGATTTCAACACCGGCCCGCGTTCACCGGTGTTCCGGCGTCTCCAGACTCGCCTGAGGGATGTCCAGCTCGCCGCGGCGGGCCACAAGCCGCGGGCCACCTTTTCGTCGGTGAAGCCGCTGCTGCGGATCGATCATGTCTTCGTGAGCCGGCATTTTTCCATCGAGGGGATCGAGCGTCCGGACACCCCGACCGCCGTGATGGCATCCGACCACTTGCCCCTCTGCGTGGAACTCACCCTGCATGCAAACGATTCCGACGACGACTGAGCGGTGGCGGCGCCACCGGGGGAAAATCGCCTTGGGCACGCTCGCCGCGGCCTTGGCGGCCTGGTTCCTCTACGTCCACCGCGGGGACTTGAACCGGGAGACGCTGGTTGCCTACGGGAAAGGAATTCACGCGCCATGGTTCATCGCCGCCTTCCTGATCCTGCCGCTGGCCGGTTTTCCGCTGAGCATCTTTCTCTTCCTTGCGGGCGTCAGGTTCGGCATGCACGCGGGGATGGCTGTCGCCGGGGGAGTAATGTTGTTCCACCACTTCGCGGCATTCCGGCTGGCCCACGGGTTTTTCCGGGATCCGGTGCGGGCCCGCTTGGAGCGGGCCGGGTATGGGATCCCGCCCATCGACCCTAAACACCGCGTCTGGTTTACGGCGCTCTTCGCCGCCCTGCACGGCCCGCCCTACGCCGTGAAGCTCTACCTGCTGGCGCTGACGGACGTGCCCTTCCGGATCTACTTCTGGATCGGTGCCCCCATCTACATCGCCTTCTGCGTGATCCCCGTGGGTGCCGGAAGCGCGGTCATGGATTTCAATCCGACCTGGCTGTACATCCTGGTAGGTGTGACCATGCTCCTGCTGCTAGGGGGCTACTGGCTCCGGCACCGTTTCGGGAAGGCCTTCCACAAAAGCGAATGAGCCCGGGATCGCTCCGGCTCACTCCTCCTGCGGCGGTGAATCCGCCGCCGTATCCGGCTGCGTGGGCTTGGCTTCCGTGGCCTTTTCCTCCGTCGTCGTTTCTTCTGCCGGCGGCGGGGCGGGCTCCTTGGACATTGCATCCTTCGAGAGGCCGATCACCCCGGCACCGATCCGGTCGCCGGCATTCCCGCTGGGCTGTCCTCCGTCGTCGGGTTTCGCATGCACGATTACCGCCCGGCCGAGGATGCCGCGCGGCCCCGGGTCCAGGGTGATGTTCTTCACCGTGAGGTCGAGCTCGGCATTCCCGCTGGCATCCGCTTCCAGGTTTCCCATGTCTCCCGCATGGCGTTCTTCCTGGTCGGGCAGCGCGTGCGGGTGGTTCTCCGGGTTGAAGTGATCCCCGGCGCTGGTCGCGTCGTCGCTGCCCAGGTCGCCGAATTCATGGATGTGGATGGCGTGCTTGGCGTTCGGTGTCAGGCCGCCGATCTTCGCCGTGATCTTGACCCCATCGCCGGCGGCCGTGAACACGACGGTCCCCCAGACGCGGCTGTCACCGACCGGCCGGATCGCGGCGATCAGTTTGGAAATCTCCGCCGTGGAGGATGCATGGGCATCGGGCATCGCATCCTCCTTTTGTGCGGGGGCGGGGGAGATGGCGGCAGTGAAGGCCACGGCAAGGAGGCCGGGTAGAGCGAATTCTTTTTTCATGGCTATGCTTGTCAGGGGTTTGAGGTGCATCGCAACGATGCGCCGGGACCTTTCCTTTTTCGCAATCGCCGTACCGGATGGCCCCAGAGGCATCACGGCTTCAAAACCGGCGTTTGATGATGCGCGACGCAATATCCCCGGGGGCATTTTGCGCGTTTCTTAAACCGGGAGAAAGGGGCTGAAGGTCTTGGTTCCTGTCTTTCTTGGACGTGGAAAAGCGGGAACGTGCGACCGATCGCGAAGGCCCGGGTAAAGGGCGTCGCAAGCGGTGTGGCGGGACGGGCGCTTCCGTATTATCTTGCCCGTTTTGCCATGGAAGTAGCCGCGGGTCCGCCGCCTCCCTTTCCCTTTGGTATGGCGACTGCGAGAACGAGCCCGAGATCCCGCTCCGTGTCGGCGCGGGACATGCAACCTAGAATGATACGACTATGAAAAACATCGCTACAGCTTTTGCCATCACCACCATGACGGCAGTGCTCCCGCTTGCAGCCCAGGTCACGCAGACCACCGAGAAGAACACGGTCCGCGAGAATGCCGACGGCAGCGTCACCGAGAAAAACACGACTACCACCCGGACCTTCAATCCCGAGGTGCGCACCCGGGTCGTGAAGTACTTCGATCCTTACAAGAGCGAGCTCTACGGACTCCCGCCGGAGCTGGTCTCGAACGTCGAAGTCAAACGCATCCCGAAGACCTGGCGGACCACCCGGATCGCTCCCGGAGTCGTGGTGCGGGAGGAGGAGCGTCCTTACCTCGTTGCCGCCCCGCCGAAGCTGGTGGAGGTATTGCCGCCCGTGGAATCGACCGAAGTCCGCTACTATGTCGCGGGAAGCAACGTGGTCGCGGTGGATGAAAACTACCGGGTGGTGGATTCGATCCAGATCCCGTCCGTGAAGATCACCGTGGACGATTGAGGCGGCGTCCTTGCGCCCCTCGCCGGGAACCCGCGGCCGGATTTCCCGAGCCTGGCATCGCCCCCTGCAAAGGCGGCGATGCCTCCTTGTGCAGGGACGGGAACGGGAGCATATTCCTCCACCCGAGCGAAGGGAGAAAGACATGAATCTCGAAACCCTGCGTGAATTCCTCGGCTGGTGCACGGTGATCAATTTCGGCATCCTGCTGCTCTCGACCGCGGGTATTCTGGGGGCACGGAAGGCTGTGGCCCGTCTCCACGGGCGGATGTTCGGCATGATGGAGGCCGATCTGAGCCGGATCTATTTTCAGTACCTTTCGTTCTACAAGGTACTGGTCCTGGCGCTGAACTTCGCCCCGTGGCTGGCGCTCCGGATCATGGGGACTTGATCCGGGTCCGGCGAGCGCTCTTGCCCCGGCGCGGCGCGGCAGCTAGATCACGCGGCATGCGCAGCCTGATCCGCGATCTGCTCCTTTCGACCGCACCCGCCGATGCCATCCAAGCGGCCGGTTGGGTCCGTACCCGCCGGGACTCGAAGGCGTTTTCTTTCATCGCGATCAACGACGGTTCCTGTCTCGGAAACCTGCAGATCGTCGCGGACGCGGGGATTCCCGGTTCCGAGAACCTCGCGCGGATGACTACCGGAGCCTCGGTGGCGGTGGAAGGGAAGCTGGTCCCATCCCAGGGGGGCGAGCAGGCGTGGGAAATGCAAGCCACCGCGATCCGCTTGCTCGGCGAAGCGCCGGAAGACTTCCCGCTCCAGAAGAAGGGTCATTCGCAGGAGTTCCTCCGCAGCATCGCGCACCTGCGGCCTCGCACGAACCTGTATGGCGCGATGTTCCGCGTGCGCAGCCGGATGAGCCACGCGGTGCACCGCTTTTTCGCCGAACGCGGTTTTTACTACGTCCACACCCCGATCATCACCGCGAGCGATTGCGAAGGGGCGGGGGAGATGTTCCGCGTGACGACGCTCGATCCCACCGCGGCGAAAGCGGACGGCTTCGCCGGAGACTTCTTCGGCAAGGCCTCCCACCTGACCGTTTCCGGCCAGCTCGAGGGCGAGCTCTTCGCCTGCGCGCTGGGAAACATCTATACTTTCGGGCCCACCTTCCGGGCGGAGAATTCCAATACCTCCCGCCACGCCGCCGAGTTCTGGATGATCGAGCCGGAGATGGCCTTCTGCGATCTCCAGGGCGACATGGATCTGGCGGAAACGATGGTGAAGTACCTGGTGAAGGAAGCACTGGAAGGCCAGGACGGCGACCTCGCGATCTTCGAGAAGTTCGTGGACAAGGGCCTGCGCGAACGGCTCGAATTCGTGGCGGGAAGTCCCTTCGAGCGCGTGTCCTACACGGAGGCGGTCGCGATCCTGAGGAAGTCCGGAAAGGCGTTCGAGTATCCGGTGGAGTACGGCCTGAATCTCCAGAGCGAGCACGAGCGCTGGCTGACCGAGGAGTATTTCAAGAAGCCCACCACCGTCTTCAACTACCCGAAGGAGATCAAACCCTTCTACATGCGCCTGAACGACGACGGGAAGACCGTGACCGCGATGGACCTGCTGGTTCCCGGCATCGGCGAAATCGTCGGCGGCAGCCAGCGGGAGGAGCGGCTGGATGTGCTGCTGGCCAATATGGAACGGCACGGCCTTTCGCTGGAGGACTACGCCTGGTACGTGGACAGCCGGAAATACGGGACCGTTCCCCACGCCGGCTTCGGCATGGGCTTCGAGCGGATGCTGATGTTCGTGACGGGGATGCAGAATATCCGCGACGTCATCCCCTTCGCCCGGACGCCCGGGCATTGCGAATTCTGATCCGCCGGCCCCCGGAATTCGCCCTCGCAAGATCCCGGTTTTTCAGGCGTAAAAGGGACGATCATGATCCCAAACCCGCTCTCCGCCGACCGCCGTGCTTTCCTGAAGGCCGGAACCATCGCTGCCGCCGCCTCGTCCCTGCCCTCCGTGCTCTATGCACAAGCGGCGCCGAATGCGGAAATCAAGATCGCCCTCGTCGGCTGCGGCGGCCGCGGCAGCGGAGCGGCGGCGCAATCGCTGAACGTGCCCGGCACGAAGCTGGTCGCGGTGGCGGATGCCTTTCCCGACAATGCCGAGAACGCGGCGAACGCGCTCAAGCAGCAATTCGGCGACCGCGTGGACGTGCCGAAGGAGCGGGTCTTCGCGGGCTTCGACGGCTACAAGGGCGCGATCGATGCCGCGGACGTGGTGCTGCTCTGCACGCCGCCGGGCTTCCGCCCCGCGCATTTCGAATACGCGGTGCAGCAGGGGAAACACGTTTTCATGGAGAAGCCCGTGGCCGTGGACGGCCCCGGCATCCGCAAGGTGATCGAAGCGGCGAAAGTGGCGGATCAGAAGAAGCTGAAGGTGGTGTGCGGGCTCCAGCGCCGCTACCAGACCAGCTATCTGGAAACGCTCAAGCGGATCCAGGACGGCGCGATCGGGGACTTCGTTTCCTCGCAGGTTTATTGGGTCAGCGGCGGCGTCTGGGTGCGGGACCGGAAGGAGGGGATGAGCGAGATGGAATACCAGATGCGGAACTGGTACTATTTCAACTGGATCTGCGGTGACCACATCTGCGAGCAGCACGTCCACAATCTGGACGTGAGCAATTGGTTCAAGGGCGCGCTGCCTGCGAAGGCTGTCGGCATGGGCGGCCGCACCAAGCGCGTCGGCAAGAATTACGGCGAAATCTACGATCACTTCTATGTCGAATACACCTACGCGGACGGCACGGTGATGAATTCGCAGAGCCGCCACTGGGACGGCGTGTGGTCGAAGGTGAGCGAGGCCATCGCGGGTACCACCGGCTCCGCCTACCCGGGCATGATCAAGGACCGCAGCGGCAAGGTGGTCTGGCGCTTCCGCGGGCAGGACAACAATCCTTACCAGACCGAGCACGATGTCTTGTACGACCACATCCGCAACGACAAGCCGCTCAACAACGCGCAATACACCGCGGAGAGCACGCTGACCGCCATCATGGGCCGGATGGCCTGCTACACCGGCGCGGAGGTGACCTGGGAGCAGGCGCTGAATTCGGATCTCGATACGATGCCGAAGGTGCTTGCCTGGGATGCCGATCCCGGTCCGCGGCCCGGTCCGGACGGCATGTATCCTTGCCCGATTCCCGGCGGCGGCAAATTCGCCTGAAGAAGGGGCTCCGGCCGGAAGCCTCCGGGATTACTCCTCCTCGCTTACCTGGAAAACCGGCAGCGGGGCGGCGGGATTCAGCGCCGCGGGCGCTTGGAGCGCAAAGGTCCGGTCTTTTCCGACCTTGAAGTTGCCGAAGGCGATCGGCACGACCGTGAGGCACATCTCCGGCGTGTCGCCGCCCTCGATCCGGGCGACATGCAGGAGCATCGCGCAGTTCGGGAATTTCGAGACGGCGAGCATGTCTCCGGGGGCGATCCAGCCTAGCGCCCTTTGGTCGTCGGTGGGAAAGAGATATTCGAGCACCACCGGCCACGGCGCCGGGCGGGAAAATTCATCCGGCGCGATCATCGCCTGCGCCCGGATCGCGAAGCCGGGATGGAAGAGATCGCCCTCTCCCAAGGCCCGCACCTCCTCCACCCGGAAGTTGCCCTCCGCATACTGGATCAGCTTCGGCTCCTTGAGATTGGTCAGGTAATTCCGCATCAGGGCCGCGTTGAAGAGCGCGAGGTCCTCTTCCGACAAGGCGGCGTAGCGGCGATAGAAGGCCCGCGGGTCGGCCGAATCTCCGGGCGGGGCCTGCAGCTCGGTGAGGGGCTCCGGCGGCGTGGTGCGGCCCAGCTTGCGCAGCAGCTCGTAATTCCGGGGGATCTCCGGGTGCTTGAAGACATGCAGGCACAGCAGCCAGCTCAGCACCGCCAGGCAGAGGGCGAGGACATTGGCCAAGGTCCACCAGTAGTAGGCGGGCGGACGCTTTTTCTTCGGCGGCGGCTGCTTGTCCCGGGGCATCAGTTCTTGCCGCAGTCTTCGGCCGGCTCGGGCGTGGGTTCGCTGGCGGTTTCGAAAGAGGTGCCGCAGCCGCAGGAGCGCGCGGCGTTCGGGTTTTCGATGCGGAAGCCCGCATCGGAGAGATCGTCGCAGTAGTCGATCTGGCAGCCCGCCAGCTTGGAGGCGCTGTCCGCCGCCACGATCACGCGCGCGCCCGCGGATTCGATCACCGTATCGCCTTCGGCAGGGTCGGCGATCTCCATCACGTACTGCCAGCCCGCGCAACCGCCCTTGGTCACGGCGAGCCGCAGGCCGCTCTGCGGCGCTGCGCCCTTCCGCTCAAGCAGGGCCCGGAGTTCCCCGGCGGCTTTGTCAGTGATCGAAATCATCTCCGCCGGAGTGATACGCCCGCCGTGCCGCGGCGCGAGCGAAAAAAGCCGCTGCTGTTTTCCTCACCGCCGCCCTTCATGGCCGGGCGGAGCATCCCGCCAACTTTTGGATGGAAATCGACTCTCCCGAAGGAGGGCAGCGGTTTCCGGCGGGGGCGCCGGAAACGGCACGCGAGGGCGCGTGCGCTCCCCTTCACTGAATCGCGCGGCTCAGGGCCCCGGCCCGGGGACTGGCAGTTCCGGCTTGGCATCGGCCTTCGGATCCCGTCCATCCAGAATCTCCAGCGAATCTTTCATTCGCTGCAAGGAGATCTCGATCATCCCGGGTAGGATCTTTTCGTAGGAGCGGGCCCGGGCCTCTTCTGCCTCGCTCAGGGGAGGGGGTTGCGGTTTCGGGTCGAACGGATCGTAGTTTCCAAGTTCCTTTTGCCGGATCTGGCGGATGCGTTGCACGACGCTGGCGACGAGCGGGTCCGGAAGGAATCCGACGCGCATCACCGTCTGCACCCTCTTCTCGGGAGGCATCGGCTCAAGTAGCCCGAGATAGGCGCGACAGGTGGCAACCATCTGGTCGTGGTGGTAGAGCTGCCGGATCACATGGTCCACAAGCTCATGGGTTTTCTTATCCAAGCGGGAGATCAAATTGCCGGTCGGAACGTAGTAGAGGATGAAATTGCCCTCGGGAATTTCCAATCCAAGGACCTTGGAGAAGGGCTCCGAAAGATGGATTGTTGGGGAGTCGGAGTTGATGGCTTCAGAGAGCCACCCGGTCTCGCTGAGGCGGATTGGCAGGCCATCCACCTGAATCGAATTGGTGTAATCGTCTTCGCTGGCGGGAAGCGCCGCCGTCAAGCAGGCGAAAAGGGGAAGGAGAAAACACCGCATCCCTAGAGCTTAAACGGTGATCGGGTCGGCTTGCCAGTCGGAATCACAAGAGTGAACCCCTTGGCTCAGCGTCCCTCTTGGCGCTTGGCACTTGGGCGGCATCCTCCAGAATCCCCGCGTGCCCCGCATCCGTATCC
>CAMPGU010000002.1 GCA_946885645.1 uncultured Haloferula sp. | reverse complement strand
ATTGTAGCAGTTCCACGACATCATCAAGGCGCAGGGCCTTTGCGAGCGTCCGCACGGAGCCGTAGCCCGCGATCTCGTAGTGCTCGATCTTTTGCGCGGCAATGATGAGGGCAAAATCCTTGATTGCCGGATCACCCTCTTCCTCGATCACTTCCGATCCTTCTTCAACGAGGCCCCTCATGGCTTTGCAAGTCTTCCCGCGCGGGGAAGCATCGATAAATTTGGCAATTTCCTCCAGGCGCTCCACATGACCTTTGGTCTCTTCGCAATGCTTCAGGAGAGCTTCCCTGACCGACGAATCGGTAGCGGCTTTCGCCATCTTCGGCAGCGCTTTCACCAACTGGCCTTCGGCGTCGTAGAGGTCTTTGATCTCCTGAACGAGCAGGGCTTCGAGTGTCGCGAGCTTTGACATGGCGGTGACTGGGTTCGGTCCGGCGGTACCGGCGGACAGATCCCATCCGCAGGACGTGTACCGGCAGCCGGCAGAACGAGCGCACCACGGCTCAAGGCATGTAGAAGAAGCAGGGGCCAGAGAAGCGGGAAGCCGTTTGCGTAGTGCATGCCTGGCGGGCGTTTCGCAACACCGCGGTGCGGAATGTGGAGCTGCGGCTCATCAAAGGCTGAGATCAGGAAGATCTCAGCCGCCGGGACTTCGCAGGCGCTTCTTCTCGAACCGACGGATCACCGCGGCGGCAACGAGCGAGCCGGCTAGATTCGCCACGAGGTCCCAGCCGATATTCTCATAGTCGCCCACATTCGTGTCGGGTAACAAACGGGTGGCGAAGAATTCCACCACCTCATTCAGCGCCCCGAATCCCATTCCCCCGGCCACGCAGAGCATCAGGATCAAAAATGAGGGTGGGACGGAGGTGCCGTCCGGCGAGCGCAGCGCGCTTCTGAAAAGGTGCCAGCAGAGCCACGTGGTAATGCCAAAACCGTAGGCGTGGACCACTTGGTCGTATTTCAGATAGCCGGGAACAATCCACCAACTGTAGAGGACGGCGTGGGCTCCCTCGCGGCTCCATGCACCGGGGATGGGAAGCAAGCCTCCTGCCATGTGGGCGAGGCCCCATACGCTGAAGCACCAAACCAGCGCGGCACTCAGGGGATGTCGCCGGTGGAGGAGGTAAAGCGAGGGGATCAGGACGCACATCAGGCCGAGATACATCGCCAAGCCGGGCGTCCCGGCGACAAAAGCCACCGTGCCCGTCATGGCCATATAAGCGGCGGTGAAAAGGATAACCCGGGTCAGCTTCGCGGGAAGCGGCTTGTCCATCGCCTGCCTTTCTAGGCGGCTCAAGCCCTGCGAGCAAGGTCCGGGATCACTCCCTGGAAAGATCATCACGCCTGCACCTCAGCCCGGGGCCTCGCTATGCTCCCGTCTTCGCATTGGAATCCTCGACATCCTTGCTCTCGGGAGATCCGTTCTGACGGAGGAAGATGCTCAGGATGACTATCGAAAGCACCGCGAGAAATTCGCTCTGCCAGTTTTGTAAGGATTGGAACCAGAACTCGGCATCCCGGAGGAACTCCGCCATGCCTGCCGCGGCCTCGCCATGTTCAGCCCGCTCCTCATTGAAGGCGCGGAAGCCGCCCCATGCGTGCACCCAGAATGACCCGAGGAAGAGCAGCAGGAAGCCTAACGAAAGTGAATTGCGGTAAAACCAGCCACATGTCTTGTCCTTCTCCCGCCGCCGGCGTGCCAATGCCTCCGCTTCGTCCGGATCGTTGGACTCCGCGGAGCCGCGCTGGAAAAGGCGAACGGTCAATAGCACGTATGCTCCCATCTGCAGGAACTCGCTTTCCCAGTTTTCACCCGTCGCCTGCCAAAAATGTCCGCTGCCTAGATACTCGCCGAAAGAACCGGGCGTCTCCCCGTGCCTCGCTTGCTCCTCGCTGTGCACCTTGAAGCCGCTGACCGCCTGCCCGCTCCACAGGGCCAGGAACAGCGCGAGCAGCACCACGCTGAGACCGTTATCGTGGAGGAAGCGTTTCATGAGAGGTTTCCGGCGGGTGCTCCGAAGATCTCCGCCGCGATCGCCCCGAGCTGACGCGCTGTCCGTCTCTCTTCCTCCAGGACTTCCGTCAGATCCGATGCATCGCGGGTAAGGCCGAGGCACTCCGCCAAGGCCACCGTGAAACCGTAGGCGGCAATCTCGTAGTGCTCCATCCGGTTGCAGTGGGCGATGATCAGGAGATCGCGGACGGACGGATCTTCGGTTTTCGCGAGGTGCTCGTTGCCCCCGTCAATCAGGCCTTTCATCGCTTTGCATATGTCGCCGCCGGGATCCACGCCGTGGCGCTCGAAGACGGCCGTCACCACCTCCTTGTGACGCAGGGTCTCTCCTTCGTGATCGAGAAGAAGGGCCTTGAGCGACCTGTCGGAGGCCTTCTCCGCGAGATCAGGGAGAGTAAGAACCACTTGGGACTCCACGCTGTAGAGATCCTTCAGCTGATCGAAAAACAGGTCGTTTGGGTTTGTAATTTTCATGATAGTTGGTGGAGCTTAGCCTTGGAGGAGCGACTGCGCACCCTCGATGAATATTTCGGTGCCGGTGATATGGGTGGAGGCATCGGAAGCGAGGAACCCGACGAGCTCCGCAACCTGCTCGGCCGCACCCGGTTTTCCTCCGGTCAAAGGAACGTCCCCTTGGGGGAACTCCACCGGCAAATGAAGGTCCTCGATCGAGCGGCGTGAAGTGGAGTCGTCGATGTTTGTTTCGATTGCTCCCGGGCATATGACATTCACCCGGATCCGATCCTTCGCCAGCTCCAGAGCCACCATCTTTGCGAAGGCGACCTGTGCCGCCTTTGAGCACGAGTAGGCGGTAGCTCCGGAGTTGCTGAAGACCCGCGTGCCATTGATCGAAGAGACGACGATGACCGACCCGCCCGCCGGTCGCAGGAGCGGCAGGGCGAGCTTCACCGTCAGGAAAGTCCCGCGTAGATTGATGCCGAGAGTCTCGTCCCACTCCTCCACCTTCAACCGATCAAGCGGTGCCCATACCCCGTTAATGCCGGCGTTCGCTACCACGATGTCCAGGCGCTGGCAACGGCCTGCGATCTCCTCGAAAGCCCGCGACATCGCTGCGGGATCGCTTACATCCGCTATCACCGCCAGATGTCCGGCCGCCTCGCCACCCATCTCCTCCAGCGTCTCCCGGAGTTCATCGGCGGTGCGTCCGAGGATGGCCACCTTGGCCCCTGCTTTGGAAAGAAACAGGGCCGAAGCTTTCCCGATGCCGGAACCTCCGCCGGTCACCAGGGAAACGCGGCCCTGTAAATCGTAGTAGCTGGCTCCCATACAGACGGCTTCAGGAGAGGGTTTGGGCTTCTTCCCGTGAGACTTCGAGGTGGGTTTGGATCAACGGAAGGGCGAGCCCTGCCAGCTCCTTCAGAACCTGATCCTTGGCCTTGTCCCTGACTTTCTTCATGGTCTTTTGCAGGATCTGGTGCCCCTTCACACCGCTTTCCTCCAAGTACTTCTTATCGAACTCCCCCTTATCTTCCTTCAGGTCGGCGAGGAATTTCTGCCCGCGTTTGTCGAGCTCCTTGGGAAGCGCGGCTCCTTTCGCAGCAGCGATTTCCTCGAGCTTCGCCGACAGGCCCTTCTGCTCGTCCACCTCGGCCTGGGCGATGACCCGCACGTCCTTCGCCTCGCACTTTTCAAGCGCCAGCTCGCTCGCTCGAAGCTGCATCATCCCCCCGAGAGCAATTTCATTCAGGAGGTCCTTGTCATTGTCCTCCAGCGGCGCGCTTGTCGGCTTTAGCGCTTTCACGCCGGCGGCAGCATCGGCGTTGATTTTCTTGAACTCGTCGCCGCTCATTTTCCCAAGCATATTATCGTCCTTTGCATGGACTATGTTAATTGACATTGTCAGGGCAGTCACCGCTCCGCCTTTTAGAATCACTCGCCTTTTCATAGATCGCATGGGTTGTGGTTCGGCATCGGACGCCCTTCCTTCTCGCAGGGGATGTGCCAAGGAATCGGGGTGAAAGCGGGTGTGTCCCTTCCATCCGTTCCGGCCGGAAAACAAGGGAAGAGGGAAGGCGGAGGGAGGAGAGGCGCCAGTGAAGCTCCCGCCCGTGGTCCGAGCGCGCGCGAGCTCCGCAATCCCCATGTGCGTGCAATCGGCATCCGCCGTTTGCAGAATGCAAAGGCTCTTCCCCTGCTCCGCCTTTGATTCGACTATAGAGTGGCTACCAACTCACGATGTGGTCTTTCCGACACCACGGCATGACATTTGCGAAGAGCTCCCACGGACAGAGGTTCTCCGGCCCATCGTTCGGGACTATATCAAGTGCCGGCGAAACGCGCGGAGAAGAGCCTGCTCCTACGACTGTATGGAAACCATTGACGTGAATCTCGGGGTTCTTTCCGGTTCGGATATCGAGTTTCGAGCGGAAACCATTTACTTTCTCGTCCTCGATCGATTCGCCTCGGGTAATCCCGGGAAGGAGCGGGTGGATGATGACATGTTCGATGCGACGCAGGAGGACTGGCACAAGTACTGGGGAGGCGATCTTCAAGGCGTGATCGACAAGCTCGGCTACCTCAGGTCGTTCGGCATTTCGTCGATCTGGACTACGCCGCTGTTCGAGCAGGTCCGGGCGATGACGGTGAACGATGCCGTGCCCCGCGCCCCGATCCACGGCTACTGGACCAGCGACTTCAAACGGATCAACCCCCGCTGGGTGAACCACCCCTCCGAGAAGCGCTTGTTCACGCGGGATGATACCGTCTTCGACACGCTTCTCACCGAGATGCACGCGCAGGGAATGAAGTTCGTATTGGATATTGTATGCAACCATAGTTCTCCCGAGACGTCTCTCGGGAAGGGCAAGCTCTACGACGACGGGGAGCTAGTGGCGGACTTCGACAACGACACGGATCACTGGTATCACCACTACGGCGAAACCACCGACTGGAGCGACGAGTGGCAGGTTCAGAACTGCGAGCTGGCTGGCTTGGCCACCTTCAACGAAAACAACATCCGCTACCGCAATTATATCAAGGATGCCATCCGCCTGTGGATCGGCAAGGGAGTGGACGCGCTGCGGATCGATACGGTCAAGCACATGCCGCTCTGGTTCTGGCAGGAGCTGAGCGCCGACGTGGACGCGGCGAATCCAAACATCTTCCGGTTCGGGGAGTGGATCTACAGCGATCCCGAAGATCTCAGGTCGGTGGAGTTTGCCAACAAATCGGGGATGACCATTCTCGACTTCGGCTTTTGTGCGGAGATACGCCGGTGTTTCAGCGGGAACGACGGTGCCGGTTTTACCGCCCTGAGCAGGATCCTCGATCGGGACGGCAACTACGCCGGCGCTTCCGAACTCGTGACATTCTTTGAGAACCACGACATGCCGAGGCTCCAATCACTCGGAGTATCGAACCGTCAGCTCGAGCTCGCTCTGGTTCTGCTCCTGACCTCGCGCGGCATTCCCTGTATCTACTACGGCTGCGAGCAGTATCTCCACGACGATACGGATGGAGGGGAAGACCCCTATAACCGTCCGATGATGAAGGAATGGGGAGAGACCGAAGCCACGCGCTTGATCGGCATCCTGGCGGAAGAGCGCCGGAAGAACCAGGCCATCCAGCTCGGCGGCCACTGGACGCGTTGGATCGAGGAGAATATCTACGTGTACCTCCGGCGCTATGGAGGCTCGCGTTGCCTCGTCTTCCTGAACAAGGGTGCCGAGCGGGAGTTAACGGTTGCGGACTTGGATTTTCCGGATGGAGTCCATACCTGCCTGCTCAGCGGGCGCGAGGTCCCGATCAAGGATGGCAGTGCATCCCTGACGCTGGAGGCTGAATCGGCGACCGTCCTCACGCTGCGGGCCGACCCGCCCTCCGCCAAGGTGGTCGTGCGTGTGCAGATCAACGGGGCTCCCACGGCGCCAAACGATCGCTTGGCCTTGACCGGTGATTGTGAGGAATTGGGTTTTTGGAATCTGGAGAAGGCCCGCGAACTGGAGTGCGTGAATTCAAACACCTGGTTTGTAGAGCTCTCCTTCGAGGTGAGCGCAGGCAGAGCGGTGGGCTACAAGTATGTCATCTTCCCTGCCGGAGAGGGAAAGGGGCCACAGCGGGAAAATTGTACCGTGCGGCGTCGGCTCGTCCCGCAGGAAGGGGTGGCGAAGTGGCGGGACCGCTGGGAGCAGCAGCCTTGGCACCCAGCCTGCGATAGGAAGGAGCAGAGCCATGAATCATCCCAACCAGGACCCGAGCAAAAAGAAGGATAAAACCGCCGGGGATGATCCGTCGAGAGACGAGAATCACGACGAAAGCCGTCGGAATCTTTTCGATCCTTCGACCGCCAACGACATCGGAAGCTCCGACGAGGAAGAGGAAGAATGAGGTCGAGCAAAGCCGGGCGGCCCTCAACTCTCCCGATCACCGCCCGCTGCTCCGGCCTTTGACCGGAGGCTCGCTCGCTCCAAGGCCTGCTTGAGGTATTGCTTCGCGCGCTGCAGGGGCTCTTCCTCGGTAAAGGCCAACGCCAGAGCTTGATTCCCGCCCTCGATCCTGTGCTCCAGGTCCTCGGGCAGACAATCCATGTGGTCTAATGCGTCCGCCATCTTGATCAGGCGTACTTCCCAAGGAGCGGCCGTGAGACGATTCCAATAGCCGGCTTCCGATCCTCCGCAGTTTTTCGACAAAGCTTCCACCATCTCGGCCACCCTGCTTCCCATCTCCCGCCGGAGCAAGGTTGCCTCCAGGCCCGTCTTTTCAAGGCAGTCATGCAGCAGAGAGGCAGAAATCACCTCGGGATCCCCGCATCGGAATTCACACGCCACGAGGAGGGCAACCCGCACCGGATGTGCGATGTACCGAGTGTCTCCATCGTGGGATGCTTGGCCGGCATGAAGAGCCGCAGCCAGATTCGCCGCTTTTTGCCAGAGCCTCGGATAATCGCCCATCGGCCGCGAGGGAATGGTCACTCCTGAGTCGGACATGTGCCCAAGTTTGCAGGAGGCGGGCCATCGTCGCGCATCCCTTGCTCGGCCATCAGCGGACCGGGAGAGCGCGCGAGCCGGTCCCGAGGCTACAAGCCCCGGGACCAGCTCCACTCAAGATACGACTGCGCTTTCTAGACAGCCTGCTGGAAAGCTGTCTCCTTTCGCAGGGCCCTTAGGGCAAAGCCCTGCGTACACCAAGCTATCGGCAGCGCGGGCATCGTGCAGCTACGCGAACGCGTAATAGCGCCGCTTTTTCCGAGGCGAAAGGCCTTCCCGCTCCCGGAAGAAGACGGGGCGCAGGATCTGCATAGGTCCGGGAATGATCCCCGCTTTTTTTCACCTTGCACTCGCCCTCGCGTGGTGTGCCTCGGGCGCAGCACTCACGACCGCACTCCACCGGTATCTGATCCGGTCCGGGCGCATGCCGGTCCATTTGTCCGATCCAGTGGCGACCGGTTGCGTATGGGCTCTCGCCTTTGCTACCGCGGTCGCGGCCTGGCTGCTCAGAGGGCCCCTTTGAAGCAAAAAAGCCGCTGGAGACTTTGGCGAGTTTGATAGCGAGAAAGCAGCCTCCAGCCATTGCCATTTGCGTACGGGAACCTCAGGCCCGGGCGCATATTGCACAGTAGGAGAAAGGGGTGATTCATCGCATTCCTTGTATCCTTGAAGACCTGTCCGGATAGCCGGACCGGCAGGCTTCCTGCTAGAAGCCACCGCATCCGAACAGATCCCCCCGAAATGCGGCGGCTCCCGGGATTATGGGCATCAACGTGGTTTGGGAGCCGCCGCTCAATCAAGTGTCGGGTCGGAATCATGGAGGAACTTCTTCCTGCAACCTTCAGCCCCCCTGGACGGCGAAGCAGGTAGGCTGGACGTGCCGCTCCAATGAAATTACCAGGACAACGAGAGCCCGATGACGGCTTTTCACAGGTCGTCGCTAATAATATCGAAGCCCTGCTGGAGCGTCGTCGCGTCAGGAAAGAGCGGGAACCCTTGTCACAAGTGATCGCCGACAGGATCACGGGCTTCGTCGGCAGCATGGCCTTCGTGTGCCTCCATCTGGTCCTCTTCGGAACCTGGATTCTGGCAAGCACCGGTAAGACGCCCCTGCCCCGTTTCGATCCCTCGCTCGTGCTTCTCGCGATGTTCGCATCGGTCGAAGCCATCTTCCTCTCCACCTTCATCCTCATCACGCAGAACCGGATGCAGCAGGCGGCCGACCGCCGTGCGGATCTCAACCTCCATATCAGCCTCCTGGCGGAGCGAGAAACGACCCGGCTCCTCCGTCTAGCCGCGGCGATCGCACGAAAGACCGGCGTATCAACCGATGACGAGGAGCTAGTTGAACTCATGCAGGACGTCAGCCCGGAGAAGGTGATGGACGCAGTGGAGCGGAGCAACGCGGAGCACGAGGCCAAGCGCGGATCATAGGTGGCAAGGAGGCCCTGCAAGCGGAGATGCCTTCGTCTTTCCTCCGACCGCCATGACATTCAGCCTCCAGGGATCTAACACCGTTTGCTTTTTGCACCGAGGCTTTGCCTTCTGCATCACCGTTAGAATCAGCAGCACGAGGAGGATCCCCCAGCATTGGCGAATGAGCCCCGTGGCACCATTTCCGCTAGAGATGCGCTACTGAATGAAGACCATATTGATTACCGGCGGCGGCGGGTTCATCGGCTCCCATTTTGCCGATCTCCTCCTAACAAATTCATTCCGGGTGCGCTGTCTGGACGTGCTTTCACCGCAGGTACATGGGGAGGAATGCAGGCGCCCGCCTTATCTCCATCCGGACGTCGAGTTCCACCGGGGAGACATCTGCGACAGGGCTGCGGTCCGCTCCGCCCTGGCAGGAGTGGATGCCGTCATTCACTTCGCCGCGAAGGTGGGGGTGGGGCAAAGCATGTATGAGATCGCCGACTATACTTCTACCAACAACATCGGCACCGCGATCCTGATGGAGGAACTGATGCGCAACCCGGTCTCGCGGCTCGTAGTGGCCTCGAGCATGAGCTTGTATGGCGAAGGCTTGTACCGGAATACGAATGGCGAGATCGTGGAAGGAGTGGAGCGGGGTCTCGGCCAGCTTAAGGAAAAGCAATGGGAACTTCGTGGCGATGACGGGTGCAAGCTTCAGCCGATCCCGACGCCCGAATCAAAGAGGCCTGCTCTTTCTTCTATCTATGCTTTATCAAAATTTGATCAGGAGCGCATGTGCCTGATCACGGGACGAACCTACGGGATCCCGACGGTGGCTCTCCGCTTTTTCAATGTATATGGGACCCGGCAGGCTCTCTCGAATCCCTATACGGGCGTTCTTGCGATCTTCTCCTCCCAACTGCTACGGGGCAGGCAGCCGGAGATCTTCGAGGACGGCGAGCAGTGCCGCGATTTCGTACACGTCAGCGACGTGGCACGCGCTTGCTTGCTGGCCCTTGAATGCGATGGCGCGGCAGGCGAGGTATTCAACATAGGAAGTGGCAAGCAGGTCACCATCCGTCAGATCGCGGAGCGGCTGGCGCGGGTGGTGGGCACCGACATCCAGCCCAGGATCACCGGCCGCTACCGGGCGGGCGACATCAGGCATTGCTTTGCCGACATTTCCAAGGCTCGCCGCCTGCTCGGCTACGAGCCACAGATGGACCTTGATCGGGGGCTGGCGGAACTCTCCGCGTGGCTAAAGTCTCAAATTCTTCCGGGAGATGTCCCCGATGCCTCCGCCGAGCTCATGGAAAGGGGGTTGACCGTATGAAAGCGAATGTTGCAGCGAGCCGCCCCGTTCTCATCACGGGTGGTGCCGGCTTTATAGGCACCAATGTCGCGGAGCGGTTGCTACGGGACGGGCGGCCCGTGACGATCTATGACAATCTCTCGCGTTCGGGCGTGGAGCAAAACCTGGCTGCGCTTTTGAAGCGCCACCCAGGCGGATCGGTCAAGGTGGTCGAAGGCGACGTGGCCGACGCCCCGCGCCTGCGCAGCGCCGTCAAGGACGCTTCGGCAGTCTATCACTTCGCAGCCCAGGTAGCCGTAACCACCAGCTTGGAAGATCCCATCGGCGATTTCGATACCAATGCACGCGGCACCCTGAACCTTTTGGAAGCCGTCCGCGCTGTCGATCCTTCGATGCCCCTCCTCTTCACCTCGACGAACAAGGTGTATGGCGACCTGAAGGACGTCACCGTGGTCGAGGAGGCATCCCGCTATCTGGCTCCCGCGGGCTCGCCGGCGGCTTCCGGTGTGGACGAGAGCAGGAGCGTGAGCTTCCACAGCCCCTATGGCTGCTCAAAGGGGGCGGCCGACCAATACTTCCTGGACTACACCCGGACCTTCGGGATGAACGCCACCGTCTTCCGGATGAGTTGCATCTACGGCCCTCACCAGTTCGGCACCGAGGACCAGGGCTGGATCGCCCACTTCATCATGCAGGCACTGCAAGACCTGCCGGTTACGATCTACGGGGATGGAAAGCAGGTCCGGGACATTCTTTTCGTCGAAGATCTCGTGGAGGCCATGGTTCTCGCCCATCGCCATATCGACCGCACACGGGGAGTTCCCTTCAATATAGGAGGAGGGCCGGGCAATACCATCAGCCTGCTGGAACTGGCGGAGCGGATCGAGCGGCTCCAAGGCAAACCGATGCTTCTGCGCCACGCACCGTGGCGAACTGCGGACCAGCGCTACTATGTCTCGGACACGCGGCGTTTCCACACCGCGACGGGATGGGAGGCCAAGGTGGGCGTGAAAGAGGGAGTCGAGCGGCTCTTCCACTGGCTCAGGGAGAACCGTCAGCCCGCCCCCAAGGCCGAGAAAGTTTTGGCGCATCCTTGAATCCGGTCATGGCAGGATCATTTCAGTGCGCCGTATTGGAATCGCCCGGAAAGTTCCGCATCCAGCGGCGCAACCTCCCGGATCCTGGCCCGCGTCAGATCAGGGTGCGGCTCGAAGGCTGCGGCATTTGCGGCTCCAACCTGCCGGTTTGGCAGGGGAGGCCGTGGTTCGATTACCCGCGTGCTCCGGGTTCGCCCGGTCATGAAGCGTGGGGGATCGTCGAGGCGCACGGCACCGAGGCAAGGCGCTTCCGCATCGGAGACCGGGTGACGCTACTTTCGGAGAATGCCTTCGCGGAAGTGGACGTCGCGCTGGAAGATCACGCCGTGCGCCTGCCCGCAGCACTGGACGGAATGGTGTTTCCCGGAGAAGCCATAGGGTGCGCCATGAACATCTTCACTCGCGCGGATATTCGGCCGGGGCAGTGGGTGGCGATCGTCGGGGCCGGCTTCCTCGGTGCCGCCCTCACCCAGCTAGCCAGCCGGCGGGGAACAAAAGTCATCGCGATTTCCCGGAGATCCCATGCCTTGGACGTCGCCCGGCAAATGGGCGCTATCCATACACTTTCGATGGATGAGCGCTGGCGGGCGGTGGAGGGCGTTAAAGAAATTACCAAAGGAGAGTTTTGTCCGCGGGTGATCGAGGCCACGGGGTTTCAAGAGCCCCTGGACCTCGCATCGGAGATTTGTGCAGAAGCCGGCAAGCTGATCATCGCGGGTTACCATCAGGACGGGCTGCGGCAGGTCAACATGCAGCTATGGAACTGGCGGGGTATCGACGTGATCAATGCACATGAGAGGAGCCCCGCCCGGTACATCGCGGGCATGGAGGCGGCCGTGAAGGCGGTGGCCTCGGGAGAATTCAGCCCCGAAGTCCTATACACCCACCGTTACACCCTGGCAGGAGTCAACGATGCGCTGGCGATGCTCGATCGCCGCGAAGGCGACTTCATGAAAGCGATCTTGCACTATGAGTGACCGCCCCTCTCTTTCCCCTCTCCGTAAGGTGCTCATGACGGCCGACGCCGTAGGAGGGGTGTGGACCTACGCAATGGAACTTGCCCGCTCCCTGGCCCCGGCGGAGGTGGTTCTAGCCACCATGGGTCCCGCGCCCGATGCCGCCCAACAAGCGGAGGCGCAAGCCATCCCGAACCTTGAATTGACGACAGGAGACTTCCGGCTGGAGTGGATGGATGATCCATGGGCAGATGTCGATGCGGCGGGTGAATGGCTTCTTTCCCTCGAGGCACATCACAGGCCGGATTTGATCCATTTGAACGGCTATTGCCACGCCGCATTGCCGTGGCAAGCGCCTTGCCTCGTGGTAGCCCATTCATGTGTCCTCTCATGGTGGGAGGCCGTGAAGGAAGGCCCCGCCCCCAGCGGGTGGGCGCGCTATGCACGGAAGGTCGCCGCGGGACTGCGGGCAGCCGATCACATCGTAGCACCCAGCCATGCGATGCTGGACAGCCTCCGGCGGCACTACGGCGAGTTGCCCTCGAGCAGCGTGATCGCGAATGGCCGGGAGATGTCCTCTGCCACCTGCGACAACAAGGAGCCTATCATCCTCTCCGCCGGCAGATTGTGGGATGAAGCAAAGAACACCCGCGTGCTCGCGAAGGCGGCGGAAGGTCTTTCGTGGCCTGTCTTATTGGCCGGTGAATCCGGGTGCTCCCGCTCTTCCGACTACGACTCCGTGGAGTTGCTAGGGAAGCTATCGGGGGCCGACCTCGCCGGGTGGTATGCCCGCGCTGCCATCTACACTCTTCCGGCCAAATATGAACCCTTCGGGCTCTCTGCCTTGGAAGCGGCTCAGGCCGGATGCGCTTTGGTGCTGGCGGATATTCCCAGCCTGCGCGAACTCTGGGACGGAGCCGCTATTTTTGTGCCGCCTTCGAACCCCAGCCTTTGGCAGGCCGCTTTGACCGAGCTGATCCGTCACCCGGAAGTCCGCAGCGACCTCGGTCGCCTGGCATCCGGGCGCGCCGGGCTCTACACCGCCGGGCGGATGAAAGACGCCTACATCGATCTATATCATCGAATCCTCAAAAGCCATCAACTCCGGTTTGCCGCAGCCTCATGAAAATCGTCATGTTTTACCATACCCTGGTGTCCGATTGGAACCATGGGAACGCTCATTTTCTCCGCGGAGTGGCGAGCGATCTCATTCGCCGCGGCCACGATGTCGTCGTCTTCGAGCCCTCGGACAGTTGGAGCCGCCTCAATCTGATCGACCAGTTCGGCGATGACCCGCTCAAGCGGTTCCATGAGGCATATCCCGACCTTGAAGCGAACGTATATCGCTCCGAGGATTTCGATCCCGAGGTCGCGGTGAAAGATGCCGATCTGGTGATCGTCCATGAGTGGAACCGGCATGAATTGGTGGCGCGGTTGGGGGAGATCCGGCGGAATCACGATTTCACGCTGCTCTTTCACGACACCCATCACCGCATGGTGACGGAGCCGGGAGCAATGGCCGCCTATGACCTTTCGGGATACGATGGGGTGCTCGCCTTCGGAGAGGTGCTCCGGGATCTCTACCTTTCAAAGCGCTTGGCTAAGCGGGCATGGACGTGGCACGAGGCGGCGGATACCCGGATCTTCCATCCGCTCCCTGACATCCCCCGCAACGATGGTGATCTCGTCTGGATCGGAAACTGGGGCGACGACGAACGCGAGGCCGAGCTACACGAGTTCCTGATCGAGCCCGTGAGGCAGCTCGGTTTGAAAGCATGTGTGTACGGGGTGCGGTACCCGGAGCACGCGCTCCACGCGCTCCGGCGTGCGGGGATCGAATACAAGGGTTGGCTCCCCAATTTCCAAGTCCCCTATGTCTTCGCCCGCTACCGCGTGACAGTCCACGTCCCCCGGCAAGCCTACGTGAGAGCGCTGCCGGGTATTCCGACGATCAGGCCCTTTGAAGCAATGGCATGCGGCATCCCGCTCGTCAGCGCGCCCTGGCAGGACGCGGAACACCTCTTCTCGCCGGGAAACGACTTCCTTTTCGCCACCAATGGTCAGGAGATGAAGGAGAAGCTTTCGGGCATCATCGGCGATGAAGAAGGCGCCAAACGAATATCGGCGCGCGGGCTCGAAACCATCCGTCGCCGCCACACCTGCAGCCACCGCGTGGATGAGCTTCTGCAGATTCACGACGAACTCGGCTCCCGTCATGGCCGGAAACCTTCACGCCACATCCTCTCATGAAACCTCTGAACATCGCCTTCTTTGGATCGAGCCTCGTCTCTTCTTATTGGAATGGAGCCGCCACTTACTACCGCGGGATCGTCCGCGCCCTTGCCGACAGGGGTCACCGGATCACTTTCTTCGAGCCCGATGCCTATGAGCGCCAGCAGCACCGGGACATCGAAGATCCCCCGTGGGCGAAAGTCGTGGTCTATTCTCCCGACTCCGCCGATGAAGTGCGCCGCCTGGTGCAGAGGTGCCGGGGCACCGACCTGGTGGTGAAGGCCAGCGGCGTAGGGGTCCATGATGCCCTGCTGGAGGAGGAGGTCCTCGCGCTACAGTCGGATGACACCAGGGTTATCTTCTGGGATGTCGATGCACCCGCCACCCTCGATCGTCTCGAGCAAGACCCTTCGGACCCCTTCCGGAAACTGGTCGGCCGCTATGACTTCATCCTCACCTATGGTGGCGGTAGTCCTGTCATCGCCGCCTACGAAGTCCTCGGTGCCCGGCAGTGTGTCCCGATCTACAACGCGCTGGATCCGACGACCCACCATCCCGTCGAACCGCAGGCAAAGTACCAAGCAGATCTCTCCTTTCTAGGGAACCGGTTGCCCGACCGCGAGCGCCGGGTGGAAGAGTTCTTCCTCCAGGTAGCCGCTGGCATGCCGGATCGCCGCTTCCTGCTGGGAGGCAGTGGCTGGGAGGATAAGCCCCTCACTTCGAATGTCACGTATGTCGGCCATGTGCCCACCGCCGACCACAATGCTTTCAATGCAAGCGCGACCGCCGTGATCAACATCAGCCGCGATAGCATGGCGCAGTATGGGTTTTCCCCGGCCACACGCGTATTCGAAGCGGCTGGAGCAGGAGCCTGCATCATCACCGACGCTTGGGAGGGGATCGGCCTGTTTCTCAAGCCCGATTTCGAAGTCCTGGTCGCGAGGGATCACCGGGATGTCGAAGAGCATCTCTGCCATCTCACGGCCGGGAGAGCATCGTCGATCGGCAAGGCGGCCCGCCAGCGCATTCTCTCCGAACACACCTATGCAAACCGTTGCGATCAACTGGAGTCGCTGTTTTCCACGAGATGGGAACCGCTAGCCGCACATTGACATGAATATCGTCATCATCGGTCTTTCCATTACCTCCTCGTGGGGGAACGGGCACGCCACCACCTACCGCGGCTTGCTGCGGGAGTTGGTCCGGAGGGGACACCAGGTCTTGTTCCTGGAGCGGGATGTTCCCTGGTACGAGACCCAGCGGGACTATTCACCTCAGCCCGGGGTGGAAGTGGCGCTTTATCGCAGCCTGCAGGAGCTACAGGGCCGCTTTGCAAACGAGGTGGACCGGGCGCACGCGGTGATTGTCGGCTCGTATGTTCCGGAAGGAATCGCGGTCTGTGAATGGGTTCTCGCTACCGCCCGAGGAGCGGTCGCCTTTTATGACATCGATACGCCGGTAACTCTTTCGAGCTTGGAGCGGGAGAATTGCGAATATCTTGCAAAGCATCAGATACCGCGCTTCCACCTCTACCTCTCCTTCGCCGGTGGCAAAACTCTCCACCGTTTGGAGGAACAATACGGTGCACGGGAAGCGAAGGCTCTCTACTGCTCGGTCGATCCCGGGAACTACTACCCCGAAGCCGTCGCCCCGAGATGGGACCTCGGCTATCTGGGAACCTATAGCGACGATCGCCAGGCGGGACTCGATCGCCTGCTGGTGGAGCCGGCCCGGGCCTGGCCCGAGGGGAAGTTCATGGTGGCAGGGCCGCAATACCCGGACCACATCGCCTGGCCTCCAAACGTCGGGAGGCAAGATCATCTCCCTCCCGGCGAACACCGGCGATTCTACAACAGCCAGCGCTTCACCCTTAACATCACGCGGGCCGACATGATTGCCGCGGGGCACTCCCCTAGCGTACGCCTTTTCGAAGCTGCCGCCTGTGGCACCCCGATCATCAGCGACTATTGGGAGGGGCTGGAGGATTTCCTTCAGCCCGGCTCGGAGATCCTCATCGCGAACACCACGCGGGAGGCGCTTGCTTGCCTCAAGGAGATGTCGGCAGCGGATGCCCGCGCCATCGGAGAAGCGGGCCGCACCCGCATCCTGTCGTCGCACACGGCCGCCCACCGCGCTGCGGAATTGGAAACCATGCTCGAGGCCGCCCGGCGGCGCTTGCGCGAACCCCTCGCCGTGTAGCCATGAATGCCGCGAAATTCATGGTTCCTCCTGCCACCGACGCGCGGGGGCTCGCAGAGCAGGCTGCAACATTGGGGCCCTGGTTTCACAACCTGCACCTTCCGGACGGCACCTTCACCGCTCCCCGTCACCCCCTGGGAGACTTCCCGAATTTCAAGTGGCAGCAGATCTCCCCGTGGCTTCCTCAGGACCTGAGCGGTTGGACTGCCCTTGATATCGGCTGCAACGCCGGATTCTACAGCTTGGAGCTGGCCCGAAGAGGCGCACGGGTCACCGCCATCGAGCACGACGCCCACTTTCTCAAGCAGGCCCGCTGGGCCGCCGGCATCTTCCGCATGCACGACAGGATCGATTTCCTGCATGCCGAGGTTTACGACTTGGGGCGTATTGCCGAGTCGTTCGACCTCGTTCTGTTCATGGGGGTCTTCTACCACTTGCGGCACCCGCTCCTCGCCCTGGATCTCCTCGCAGAAAAGACGCGCCGGCTGATGATTTTCCAGACCCTCACCACGCCGTCGAAGGAAGAAGACGAGGCACCCCCGGACCAGGATTTCGATGACCGGAAGGCGATGGATTCGCCCGGTTGGCCGCGGATGTCCTTCATCGAGAACTCGCTCGCAGGCGATCCCACCAATTGGTGGGCGCCCAATCATGCCGGGGTAAAGGCGATGCTCCGGTCCAGCGGCCTGGAGGTCGTGGGGCAGCCCGCCCATGAGATCTACTTCTGCCACCCGAATCCCGAGCTCACGGAATCGCGGACGCTCGTTCGCAATGAATTGAATGCGATCTTTCGACCGGAACTTCTGAAATGAACGATCTAGCAGAGCGGCTGGGAATCTGCCAGTGGTTCCACTTCGACGACGACCGGGCGGTGGAGGCGTGTGCCGGGCTCATGCAGGAACTCGGCCTCAAGCATCTCCGGACCGGCGTCTCCTGGGCGGACTACCATAGGCAGGGGGGCGTCGAATGGTACGACCGGATGTTCGCCGCGCTCCGCCCTTTCGAGCTCCTCCTATCCGTCTGGCACACCCCCCCATCGCTCTCGGTCAGCGGCCATTGTGCTGCCCCTCCGCGCCGTCTCCTGGACTACGCGGATTTCATCGACACTCTGATCGATCGCTACGGGACATCGTTCAGCGCGCTTGAACTGTGGAATGAGCCCAATAACCGCTATAAGTGGCAGTTCGACCTTCACGACCCGGACTGGAGCAAATTCGCGGAAATGGTGGGCTCCGCAGCCTACTGGGCAAAGCAACGGGGAGTGACGACGGTTCTGGGCGGAATGATGCCGGTGGACGAACACTGGTTGCACCTGATCGCTGCCCGGGGAGTGCTCGACGTCGTCGATATCGTGGCGATACACGGCTTCCCCGGCATGTGGTGGAATGATCTGCCCAATTGGGACTGGTATTCCCACTGGAGCGGATGGAGCGAGAAGCTCGCGCGCATCGGATCGCATGCTGCCGGGAAACCGGTCTGGATCACCGAGACGGGATTTTCGACCTGGAGCTACAGGGAATCTCGCGAGGTCATGCTGGAGCAGCAGCGCGTCCGCCTTGCCGAAGCAGTTGCCGCCCCCTCGCCACGCACCTATTGGTACAGCCTCGTCGATCTCGATCCCTCGCGCGAGGCCATCGAGGGCTTCCACGTGGATGAAAACGAGTATCACCTCGGCCTGGTGACCCATCAGGGGAAAAGAAAGCCAGCCTTCTACGCTCTGAAGGAGATGCTCACGCGGCCGATTGCAAAAGCCGACTTCGTCCCCGCTCCAGCAGCCCGTTGACAACCGTTGCGGTTCAAGATGTCGGCGGCTCCTGCCGGTCAGCGAGTTCCTGGGCTCCGACCGCATAAGCCAAGGATGAAACGCCGTTCGACTCGGAAACGATCCGGCGGTGCCCGGGGTTCCTTATCGCCTCCAGTTGGTCGGCCATGAGCGCGCGGACAATCCCTCCATACAGGTCCATCTTGGGAAGGCCCGCCGTGGCAGACAGCACGGCATGGACGGCGACATCCCGCTTTTCGTGCCGATTGCTCGCAGCCCGATCCCCTTCCTCATAGCGCTGCAGGATCCGGATCCCGGACTCGGGTAGGATCTCCCGGAGTTCATCGAGTGCTGCCTCGCTTCCGTGGAGGTCGATCTCGAGGCTGGTCGGCACCCACTCGCTCATCACCAGGGTCCCCGTCTCGAAGATGATCCGCCAGTGTTGCCGGTCGCGGCGAAGCATCTGGTGAAAGCCGTGGTAAAAGGTTCCGAGCGTGCTGCCGTAGCGAACGGTGCAATGTACCTGATCGGCGAAAGTCGTGCCGGTCCGATAGACCTGATCGGCGGAGAGAAGGGTTCCCGGGCCGAACCACCATTCGAAGAGATCGAAGAAATGAACGCCGTGCTCGATGAAGATGCCGCCGCTCTTCGAGCGCTCCCAAAACCAATGGGCAGGACCCAGCGTCTCGTCCTGGGCGGCATTGATGAGGCTGGCGAACAAGGGGACGCCGAGGACGCCCGTTTCCACGATTCGCTTCACCGCCAAGCAAAGCGGGTTGTAGCGCATGATCAAATTCACCGCGAGCACCCTTTGCTTTTCCTCCGCCGATCTAGCCATCTCGCGGGCGTCGCCGAGGTTCAATGCCAGCGGCTTCTCGCATAGCTCGTGCTTCCCCGCCTCAAGCGCCTGCAGAGCCAATGCCGCGTGGGTCACGGGAGGGGTAGCCAGATGAACGATGTCGATCTCCGGCAGCGCGAGCAAGGCCGCCGGCGTCGGGCAGAACCCGACGCCGCTCGTCTCGGCGGTGGACTGCGCCAGCTCGACATTTAGATCCGCCACCGCGACACAACGGAGCTGCTCCAGCTTCTGGTATTCTCCCAAGCAGAAGCGGCCGAAACCTCCGCACCCGATCAGTCCGTATCCGAGCGGGGAGTTCATAAGCCGAAGACCGATTTGGGAATATGGGTGATCCTGCAAGCGAGGTCATCCTCGCCCGAGGCGACGATGTAGTGGTCCCCGGCGTCGAGGATCCCCGTGGTGAAGACGACATTCTTCAAGTAGCTCAGGTCGCGTATATGTTCCGTGAGCTCCGGCCGCGACTCCAGGACAGGGGCTTCGTCCAGCACATCGATGATCCTCGATGGATCATTCGAATCCAGGAAAGCGTAAAAGGTCCGGTAGGTGCCGACAACCGTTCCGGGCTCTACGCCATGATATAGCATCAACCAGCCGCGGGGCGTGCGGATCGGCGGCGAGCCGCCACCGATCTTCATGACCGAAGACGACCCGCGGCGGGGACGGATAAGAGCCGTGTCACACGGCTTCCAGTGAAGCGCATCGGGCGAGCTGGCAAGGTTGATGGAGGGCCCCGCTTCGAATTCACTGGAGGGTGGATAGGCGAAATAGAGATCGCCCAAGGGACGGGTGAGCGCAAAAAATTTGTCGTTCACCTTACCCTCGAAGATCAGCATGTCCTTGTTCTGGTGATCCAGAATGATACCTTGTAGCTCGTAGCTCAACCCGTCGTCCGAAGTATAGAGCGTGGTCGAGTGGCGCTCGGAGCTGACCGAGCAGGTCGTCATGAAATACCGTTCGCCCACCTTCGAAATCCGTGCGTCCTCGACACCGTATTCCTGATAACTTTCGGAGGGTGAAATGGCCTTTTCATAGTGGATCTTTACAATCGCGGATCCATCCGGCGCGAGTTCAACCGGAAGCAACCAGGAAAGCGAGGTGAGCGCCATCACCTTCGACGTGTGGGATAGCAGCCGGAACTTGCGCGGATCGCTGGCATCCACCGTCGCCAGCTCGTATGCGTCGGTGACGAACCCCTCCTTCCGGCTCCACCGGATGGCCCTTACGTGGTGATCGCTCAGCGGCTCCTGCAGCGCCTCGGCCACCCTTACCATCATGAGCAAGTTCCCGTTCGGAAGACGCGTAAAGCCCGGATTGAATGCTCCCAAAACGTAAGTGGGATTATCCAGCCCCTTCCTCAGCGGCGAGCGGGAGAGGTCGATCTCGGGCGGCGTGAGGACAATGGAATCGGAGTCGTAACTCATGGCTCAGATGATTTGAAGCCGCGGCCGGACTTGCATGGTGATTACGTCACACCGCTCCGGCTGGCTCAGTATGAACAGGATGCTCTCCGCGATATCCTCCGCTTTCAGCATTTTCAGATCCTCTTGTGCCTTCTTCTGCTGCTCCGGGGACTCGTCCACCATATCCGTGCCGATCGACCCCGGCTCCACCAGGCTCACCCGGATGCCCATCGGGTTCGCCTCCTTCCGGAGCGAGTAAGCAAAGCCTCGCACGCCCGCCTTGGTCGCGACGTACACCGCGGCATTTTCTTCCGCCAGCTCCGCGCTCATGGAACCCGTCATCACGATCTGGCCTCCCTTTCCTTTCATCCGCTTGATGCCCTCCAGCGCGCACGAAACGTACGAGATAAGGTTCACATGGATCACCTTCCTGCACTCCTCGTGCTCCATGTCGATGAGCAGGCCGTGACTGCCGAGGCCCGCGTTGAGGATGGCGATATCCAGCCCGCCGAGCCACTTGTCCGCGGCGGCGAAGAGTCCGTGGATTCCCTCTGTGGTCCCTAGGTCGGAAGCGGTTCCACCCACTTCGCCGCCTGAAGCCTCGATCTCCTTGATCGCATCTTCCAAATGCCGGGGGTCGCTTCCACAGATGAAAACCCGGCAGCCTTGCCTGGCGAGCAGCGCCGCGGTGGCCCGGCCTACGCCGGTGGTGCCACCGGTGACGAGCACCCGTTTCCCATCGAGCTTTGGAGATTGGTTGATAGCCATTCCCTGTCCTATCGCTCGCCATATGCCATCCTCGCGAGGCTTGCTGCTGCCGGACTTCCACCGCATCAGCCCCCCCTTCTACGTCTCATTTTGCAAGACCGGGTGACATCCTGCATCGGACCCCTCCTGACATCCACCCGAGCGCGGGTGAACACATTGGCATGAGGGATGCGAGGTATAGGTGAACCTTGAAACAGGAGGCCCCATGAATGCCGACGATTCACTCACTGCCGAAGAACGAGAGATCGAACCGATCACCGACTCCACGATGCCGCATCCCGTAGGAACGACCATGGGCGCCACAGGCGGGGCACTCGCCGGTGCTGCCGCAGGCATGGCCGGAGGACCGGTAGGAACCGCAATCGGCGCAGTGGTGGGAGCCGTGGCCGGCGGTGTCGCCGGCAATGCTGCGGCTGCCGCCATCAGTCCCACCGAAGAAGAACTCTACTGGAGTGAAAATCATCCCGGCCAGACCTATGCGGACTCTGAATTCGACTTCGAGGACTACAGGCCCGCCTACCGCATGGGCTACAGCGGACCGGATCGCTATCGGGGGTCGTTTGAATCCTCGGAAACCGCGATGCGATCCGATTGGGGGAATGCCAGAGGCGAATCCCGGCTCGATTGGGAGCGGGCGAAGCCTGCCGTCCGGGCAGCTTGGGAGAGAGCAACGGATCGCAACAGGCCACCCACCAGCTCTCCCGGCGGAGCTTGAAGGCTAGGCCTTCCTGCCGCTTGTATCGATCAGCGCCCTTACCGCCTCAATCCGGGGGCCGTAAATGGGATGCCGCACCAGGTCCTCCAATGGCTGCTCGAGGCGATCGCTCCACGTGCCGCGCCCGTAGCTTCCCGGTAGGTTGAACCGCAGTGGGACTCCCAGCAGATCGCTGCACATCAGGACCGCGAGCTTCCCGCTTGTATTGAACAACGCGCGCTGCAACCCGAGCAGGAAGACATCGTCGAGCTTTTCAATGGGATCGCCGTTCATCCCGGCAAACTTTGCGAGCGCCCTCAGTTCCCCCGCGGCTTTTCCGTCCGGTTCTTCCAGAGCCTTCCGCTGTAGATGAATGAAGAGCGAAGCAAGGGGAGCATTGTCGTGGTTCGCATAGGTGACCAGGCTGAGCTCCCGGAACTGATCGGACGGGCGCACCGATCCGTCGGAAGTTCGTTCCAACTGCGGGAAGGTCAGGTTGGCGAGCTGCAAATCTTCCAAGGCCGCTCTCATATAACCGGGCATTTCTCCCATGATCTCGGCAACCAGATCCATGTCGCCCGCCGCGTCGATCAGATGGCCGATAATTTCCCGCCCCTGCAGTTCGTTGATCCGCGCCGCGGTGGGATCGGTATCCGGCCCGGGAACGAAGCGCGGGAGCTTCCCGCCGGTCAATAGGGCCGCCTCCTCTTCATTCAACCGGGAAAACTCCACGTGCTTCGCGCCACCCGCCCACGGAAACATGTAGCTGCGAAAGTAGCCGCGCAGATGGTCGATCCGGCAACCGTGGAAAAACTCTTTCTCCCAGGCGATCCTTCCCCGCAGCCATTCAAAGGAGGTGGAACGGTGGTTCTCCCAGCGGTAGGGCGGCAGGCCCCAGTTCTGGCCCCAGCGCTCGGAGTCTTTATTGGTATCGAAGTGGGCAAGCGGCCGGGTGCCCAGGCTCCACTCCAGATCGAAGAGCGATGGGTTCGCCCACACGTCCGCGCTATTCACCCCCACGCCGAATGACATCTCCCCGAGAAGCCGGACGCCCTTGCTTTCCGCATGGGCGCGCACCTCCTTCCACTGCCTCCAGGATATCCATTGGATGTAAGCGAAGCCCGTCCTGAGGAGCTCGAGTTCTTCCCTCGCCGGATGCTGGAGAAGCCACGCCCTGGCACCTTCATAGCTGCGGTGCTCCGGGCGCCAGTCGTCCCACTGGGTGTTGCCCTCGTATTCCCGCACCAGCAGCCGGAAGAGCGTGTAGGCATCGAGCCACGACGCCTGGGCTTCACGGAAAGAGGCAAATTCAGCATGAGCTTCTCCCGGTTGCAGCGACAGGAAGTGGTAGGCAGCAGTCAAAAGAACCTGCGTCTTCAGCGGATAAACCGCTTCCTGCCGCACGTTGCTGCTCCGCAACTGGGTCAGCCATGACTGCGGAGCCGCCTGCTCCAGCAGCGCGCGGGTCAGCCCCGGGACCTCCTGCGGCGCGAGGGATAGATAGGCCGGCGAGTGGGCCCGGGAACTGATCGGGTTGTAAGGGCTATGGTCCCCGAATGTCTCGTGGATCGGCAGGACCTGCAAGACGCTCATTCCGATCCCGGCGACGAAATCGATCGCTTCCTTCACCGCCAAGGTGTCCCCCACCCCGAAGTCGTTCTTGTGACGGAGAGCATATACCGGGGCCAGCAGACCGGCCCTCCTCCTGTCGAAAATGGATGAGTTCATGAATGAGCCTGAGCCGATTCCAAGGGGCCGGGAACTGCCGTCCCGCCCTCGCGGGATTCACTCCTTGCAGGAGCCATACCACCGGACATCCCGACCGAGCACTTTCACCGCGGGGAAGGTCGAGGAACCGTACCGCCCGGTGATGAAAAGCATCAGGGACTCCGGGAGCACGGCGCTCGCGCGGGCAGTGAGACCCTTTCAGCCCCCCTCGTCTTCAGTCTCGTCCACTTCTTCGGCAAGCATTACGGACGTATCGGGCCGGTCCGCCACATCCTGCTCGTCGCGGAAATCGTCTTCGCCCACGCTCGCCCCTTCTTGGGTCGCATTCGCGGTATAATCGTCGGCAGGCGTGGGAACCACTTCGCTCTTCGATACCTCCGCGCCTTCGTCAACTGATCCCACGATCACCGGTGTAGCCGGATCCAACGGCTCCTGCCGGTCACGCGGTGCCTCCTCATTTTCTCTCGGCTTGGCCATCACTTTAGGTTGTCGGATTTACTTGGAGCTTGCAGCCGCAGGCTTCTAGGAATCGTCCGCCGCAAGCTGGGAAAAGTCTTCCCGCCAATCCCGGCCGAACTTTTCGCGATAGTCGCCGGGATGGAGCGGACCGAACTCATGGAGGAAGCGATCCACACGGGAGAGAGGGAGCTTCAATGTCTCGCCGTTGCCGTCGTTGAAAGAGATCCAGCCCTCCTTCGCTGGCGCATCGGATTTCCAACCCCGGACGTTCTCCGCAATCGTTAGGTCGTCGTGCGTGGCGGGAATCTCGGGTCGGCGCGTCTGTTGTTCGGAGACCGCGGTGCGTTTCATGGCATCTCCTTCGCAATCGACGTGCCGTGGCAGCCAAGTCCCGATCAAAGGCGGCCGAACGATAAGAATACCATTCCCTCGTCTCATTTTGCGCCGCGGTCGTGCAAAAGGCCTCTACGGAAACACCTCCCGCCTCTCCCGGGTCAGCCTTGATTGCAGGACCTCCACGTATCCCGGATGACTTCGCAGGCAAGTTGAGGCGCCGCGGGGTTCGCCAGGGGGGCATCCTTCGCAACCTCGCTGGCGACAACCAAGGGCAAATGACCGGTCAGCCGCACGACCATGGGCGCACAGGATTTGAGTCCCTGCTCGGCCAGTGCGGCGGTTTCCGTATGTCCGATCGAGAGCCCCAAGGTGAGAAGCATGCCGTACCCGGTGGCGGCCATGTCCAGGGCAACGATGTCATCCCGCAGCATTCTCGAAACCGGATGCTCCCTGAGCTTTCCGTAGAGTCCGGCGAGACTTCCGGTCACCGCCATCAACCCTTCCTTGATGGCTTCGCCAAAGGTTCCACCCTCGCGCTCGGAGAGCTCTTTGAATTGGCGGATGCGCACCTCGCTCTGCAATGCCGCTTCTTCCAGGAGCTGCCTCAGTTCGGGATGCTCGCCAAGCCGCTCGTCGGAGAGCTGCCCCTCGATCGCGTTCGCGATGTCGCGCTCCATCCCGATGATGTCGTTGACGTACTGCTTGAGGTTACCGTGGTGCTTGTCCTCCATTCCCGCCCTTCTGCAAGCGTCATGCCGGCCAGAGGACAAGGGCGCAAACCGCATGATGGATGTCCCGTCAGTGACGGAAGCAATCGCCCGATATCAAGGTCCCCGCCAGCAATCCTGCGGCGAAAGCAACCGCTACCGCCGCACAGGGGTTCTCTGCCACCATCTTCCTGCAGCAGGAGGCACCCCTCGCTTCCCTCCCGGAAGAGTACTGTCCCTCCGAGGCCTGGATCCGCTGGGATGCCGCGGCACGTTCGGCTGCGGCACGTTCGTCCTCGCGATGAATCCCGTATTCTTGCGGAGAGAGGGGCGGATCTTCTCCCGGCCGGGTAGGGTCGTTTGGCGTAGTCATGCTCTTGTTACAGTTCACCGCTCCCTCGCATGAGGGGTGCCAAGACGAGCGGACATCGATCAGAAAACCACGCGAAGCTCTGCAAGTCGCACGGAAGTCGCCTTCAAAAGTTCCCATCTACCTTGCAGCGACCTCGCCACCCTCGACCGGAGGTGGCTTTGGCAAGCTGGCATGTCGCCTGCGACCGGTACCCTATGAAAGAAACCGCCCTCGTCACCGGCTGCACCAGCGGCATCGGCCTCTATCTCGCCCACCAGTTTTGCTCTCACGGCCATCCGACCGTTCTCGTCGCACCGGATTCCGGTGAAGTGAGATCGCTCGCGGAGGAGCTGGCCTCGAAGTACTCGGTCGCTACCATCCCCATCGCGAAGGATCTCGAGCAGGAGGACGCTGCGGAGGACATTTTCTTCCGGCTGGAACGGGAGGCCGTGATTGTCGATATCCTCGCGAACAATGCCGGCCACGGCTTCCGGGGCAAAAGCTGGGAGATTCCGCTGGAAAGAGATCTCTCCATGATCCGCCTCAATATCGAGGCCGTGATCCGCATGACCCGTCTCTTCCTCCCCGGAATGCTGGAGCGGAAAAGCGGCCGGATTCTCAATACAGCCTCCGTCGCCGGCTTCGAGCCGGGTCCCCTGTTGAACGTGTATCACTCCACGAAGGCTTTCGTGCTTTCCTATAGCGAAGCCTTGGCGGTCGAACTCGAGAACAGCGGCGTTTCCGTAACCGCGCTTTGCCCCGGACCCACCGACACCGATTTCTTCCCGAAAGCGGACATGACCGGCGTGGTGGGATTCCAGAAAGGAAAGGTCATGGCGCCCCAGGACGTGGCTGAGGCCGGCTACAAGGGGGTCATGGATCGGGAGCTGATCGTCGTCCCCGGCACCATGAACAAGATGCTGGTGGGCGCACGCCGCGTCCTCACGGAGCACGCCCAGGCAAAGATGAACCAGATGATGTACGAGGAGGTCCCGCCGGAGAAGCGAACCCGCGCAAGGGGCGACAAGGAACAGGAAGCGAACGCGTGATACTGCGATCCATGGATACCCAACCCTACTGGCATCGAAGCACCGCAGTGCCCGCCTACCCCCCTCCGGCCGGGGATCTGGAGACGGACGCGCTGGTGATCGGAGGCGGCATCACCGGCGTCACCACCGCTTATCTGCTGGCCAAGGAAGGCATCCGGACCGTACTCGTGGAACGCGAGCAGTTGGGTCGCAGGGACACGGGCCACACCACGGCTCATCTCACCTACATGACGGACACGCGCCTGTCCGATCTCGTCGCGACCTTCAGCCGTCGCGAGGCGCGCTTGGCTTGGGAAGCAGGTTCCGCCGCGATGGAACTGATCCGCCGCCATGTCGAGGATTTGGAAATCGCCTGCGAACTCCAGACCGTGCCCGGCTTTCTGGCCGCTGCCAGCGATGCGGATCTTCAGGAGGAAAGGCCGCTGCTCCAGGAGGAGGCGGTCCTTGCCCGCCAGCTCGGGTTCGATGCCACGTATGTGGAACGCGCCCCGGTGACCGACCGGCCGGGAATCCGCTTCGGCGGCCAGATGATGTTTCACCCCTTGCTCTATTTGCAGCAGCTCGCCTCACATGCCGTGGCCGCGGGAGCTAGGATCTTCGGAGACACCGAGGTCACGGCTTTCGACGACAAAGACGGCTCCGTAACCGCGGGGCCCGTGAAGATCCGCTACAAGCACGTCATTATCGCCACGCACGTTCCCATGCAGGGCACCTGCGGGACCACGGGAGCCACTTTGTTCCAGAGCAAGCTGGCTGCTTACAGCACCTACGCGATCGGCGCGCGGATCCCGGCCGGAGCGGTCAAGCACATGATCTGGTCGGATACCGCCGATCCCTTCCACTACTTGCGCGTCGGAGAACTGGCCGATTCCGACTACGCGATTCTCGGCGGCGAGGATCATCGTACCGGCGTCGCGGAAGATACCGATGCCCTCTATCGAAAGCTGGAACAGAAGCTGGAAAAGATCGTTCCCGGAGCGGTGGTGACCGACCGCTGGTCCGGTCAGGTAGTGGAGACGGTGGATGGCCTCCCCTACATCGGCGATGTGGGAGACGGCCAATTCATTGCCACCGGCTACTCCGGGAACGGGATGACTTTCGGAACCGTCGCGGCGATGATGGCCCGGGATTTTGTCACCGGGCGGAAGAATCCTTGGACGAGCGTATTCGACCCCGGGCGGAAAGTTTTCGGGTCGATGTCAACTTACCTCAAGGAGAATGCCGGCTATCCCGTGCGCATGGTGACCGATAGGCTGAAAGTCGAGGAGGGAAGCCCCGGGGATCTGGAGCCCGGTACGGGCAAGGTGCTCGAACATGACGGGAAACGCGTCGCAGCGTGCCGGGATGCCGATGGAACATTGCACGTGATGAGCGCGGTATGCCCGCACATGGGCTGCATCGTCGCGTGGAACGGGGCGGAGAATACCTGGGACTGCCCTTGTCACGGCTCGCGCTTCGCGGCGGATGGCAAGGTAATCGCGGGCCCGGCGGAGAGCGATCTCAAGAGCGAGTAGCAGGCGGACCGGCGGTTTGGCACATGCGCTGCGGGAACAACGCCATGAGCGAAAAATCCAGCCCCCAGCCCCAGGCGGTCCTGACCCCCTTGGACGAATCCGAGCAACGTTTCGTAAAGGAGATCCAGAAGCAGCATCCGGAGCTGACGATCACCGATATCGAGGCCGCGGTAAGGCGGTGCGCCCTTGCACTCGCATTGGCAAAATGTCGGGCGGAACTTACGGCCTCCGTCAAACACCAGCTCGGGGTCTAGCACTCTCGGACCAACACCATCTGGGTGCTTTGAGGAAAGTGGAGGGGTGGCCATCCGTGCATTCGGCACGCCCGAATTGGTAAAAATGCGATCCTCAGCTGCCACCGGTCCGTAGCCGGCATCGTCATTGTTACACAACTCGTTCGATTTCAGCGAGAACCCGGGAACGATCCGAGATGGTACTTCATCTGCGAGTAGGAAGGTGAACCAACCCATCAAAACCATGCTCCACTGGACTCTTGTTTTTCTAGTTATCGCCCTTGTCGCGGCCTTCCTTGGATTCGGAACTTTGGCCGGCACGGCGGCAACCATTGCCCAGGTCGCCTTCGTCCTGTTCCTCGTGCTCTGGCTGATCGGCTTGGTGAGCCGCCGCACCAAGGTCTAACCCGGCCGCGAGCTCGTGAAGTCAAGCCGCCACGTTTTGGCGTTGGCCGAGTACGGCGATCGCTTCGGGACCTACCGGGGAGACGACTATCGTAGCCCCGCGCAGTGTCCCGAAGACCGCCGGTCCTTGGTCGCGGAGATAAAGGTCGGCGAAGCCGCCGCGATCCTAGCCAATCATTTTTCGCAATATGTCGAGGGAGATTACCTTCTCCCTTACACGGAAGATCTACACGACCACTACAAGCAGGTAGCAGACTGGGACCCGCATCTGCCCCGGAAAGGCCGTAAGATTACGACCACGGGTTAGCGGAGTTCTACAAAGGCGAACTCACTCCGCATAATTGCGGTGACCACTAGGGCTTCGTTGACAGGGCTTCGGCGAGTCGTCCCTTGGTCCGGAGGTTTGGTAAAAACTTGGCCGACGGGAAAGGGCACGCGTAGAATGACGAAGCCAGATGCCCGAAGACTCATCAGCCCAGAGAACAGCGGCGGAAGATGCCGCGGCCCGCAACCCGGGACTTGTAGATACCTCCCAGGTTGGAACCGCGGATCCGGCGGCGTTCTGGGGCGATTCCGATTTGCCGGTCGTGGGCCTCGGCGGTTCAGCCGGCAGTCTCACTGCCCTCCAAACGTTTTTTCAGAGCACGCCGGAAACCACAGGGATGGCCTTTGTGGTAATCCTCCACCTCTCCCCCGAGCATGAAAGCACCCTCGCGGCGTTGATCCAGCAGGCCACTCCGATGCCGGTCGTGCAGGTGGTCTCGAAGACGGCGGTCCGACCTGATCACGTCTATGTCATCCCTCCTGGCAAGCATCTCACCATGCAAGACGGGAGTTTGGACCTGACGGAGCTGGACCGGCCGAAGGGCAAGCGGGTGGCCGTCGATCATTTCTTCCGCACCTTGGCTGACACCCACGGGGCTGCCGCCAGTGCCATTATCCTATCCGGAGTCGATGGCGACGGAGCGCTGGGCCTAAAGAGAATCAAGGAGCGCGGCGGGCTGACGATTGCCCAGGATCCCGATGAAGCCCAGGAGGAAGGGATGCCGCGGGCAGCGATCGCCACCGGTATCGTGGACTGGGTTCTTCCCGTCGAGGAGATGCCGAAGCGATTGGTGGAATACAGGGAGAATGCAAAGCAACTTCAGTTGCCGTCTGCCGATGCTCCCCCGCTCGATGAGGAGGCCGACGCCGTACTCAAGCGCTCCGAAAAAGAGCGGAATGAAGTGGCGCTTCAGGAGGTGCTGGCCTTCCTGAAAATGCGCACCGGCCACGATTTCTCCTACTACAAAAGGGCCACCATCCTCCGGCGGGTCGGGCGCAGGATGCAGGTGAACGCCTGCGCCGATACCCCCGCCTACCTCGACTACATCCGCACCCATGTCGGCGAAGCGGAAGCCCTCCTGCAGGACCTCCTCATCAGCGTGACGAATTTTTTCCGGGATCGCGACGCCTTTGCGACCCTGGAGGCTGAGCTCCCGCGGCTTTTCGAAGGGAAGGGCCCTGGAGACCAGGTCCGGGTCTGGGTAGCGGCATGTGCCACCGGAGAGGAGGCCTACTCCATCGCCATGCTCTTGTGCGAGCACGCTTCGACTCTCTCCGCCCCGCCACAGATTCAGGTATTTGCGACCGATATCGACGAGTCGGCCATCGAAGCCGCGCGCCTCGGAGCCTATCCCGAGAGCATCGCCACCGACGTTTCGGAAGAGCGCTTGAGGAGATTCTTCACCTATGAGGCCGAGACCCGCACTTACCGGGTGCGGCGATCGGTGCGGGAGATCGTCCTCTTCGCCCTTCACGATGTCCTCAAAGACTCCCCCTTTTCACGCCAGGATCTGATTTCATGCCGGAATCTCCTCATCTACCTGGATCGCGAAGCTCAGGGCAGGGTTTTCGACGTCTTCCACTTCGCCCTGCGGCCGGAAGGATTTCTATTTCTGGGCTACTCGGAATCGGCGGAAGACGCAGCCAATCTCTTCGTCCCGCTGGATAAAAGGAACCGGTTTTACTCCCGCCGCGCCGTACAGCGCACGGGCCTGGCCGTGCCTCTGGGCTCACCCCCGCTTACCCTCACTCTCCAGTCTCCGCATCAGGCGGAGCCGGGACCGTTGTTTCCCTCCATGAAAGGCCTCCCGCCGAAGCCCGAGTCTGCCGGTGATCCGGGGGGACGCATTCTTCAGGCCTCCCCCCGCGGCGCATCGTTGGCGGAACTGCATTTCAAGCTGCTCGACCAAGTCGCCCCGCCTTCCGTCATCGTCGATCAAGCCCACAATATCGTTCACCTTTCCGGAAACGCGGGGAAATTTTTCCAGTTCTCCGGCGGCGAGCCTACGGCAGATCTCCTTCGCGTGGTTCACCCCATGCTCCGCATCGATCTGCGCACGGCATTGTTCCGCGCTGCAAAAACCGGCGCATCGGTGGAGTGCAGCGGCGTTCCGTTCCAAGTCGAAGGGAAAACCCGGCACGTTGACATCGCCATCTATCCGTCGAAGGAATCGACCCACCAGTTGTTCCTCGTCACGTTCCGCCTTCGCGGGGCCGAGCAGTCCCCTCCCACGGAAACCACTCTCTCGCCCGAGTCCTTCGCGGTCGTGCAACACCTGGAGGAAGAACTCGATCAGGTCCGGCTCCAATGGCGGGATACGGTGGAGCAATACGAGACGTCCACGGAGGAGCTGAAGGCATCGAACGAGGAGCTCCAGGCGATGAACGAGGAACTGCGTTCCGCGACGGAGGAATTGGAGACCGGCAGGGAGGAGTTGCAATCGATCAACGAGGAACTCAGCACCGTCAACGGCGAGTTGAAAAGCAAGGTGGAGGAGTTGAGCCGCGCGAATAGCGACCTCCAGAACCTGATGGCTTCGACCAATATCGCGACCGTCTTCCTGGATCGCGACCTGAGGATCCAACGTTACACCCCTTCCACGGTGCAGCTCTTCAATATCATCCCCGGAGACATCGGACGACCGCTTTCCGATCTCACGCACCGGCTCGACTACCCCGGGATCTCCGCGGACGCCAGGAAAGTAATCGACGCCAAGCTGCCGGTGGAACGGGAAGTCAGGACCCTCTCCGGAGGATGGCACCTCGCCCGCCTCCTCCCCTACCGGACGGCGGAAGACGAGATCGCCGGGGTGGTGCTGACTTGTGTGGACATCACCGAGCGAAAGCGGGGGGAAGAGACCCGGCAATGGCTCTCCGCGGTGGTGGAATCGTCGAACGACGCCATCGTGAGCTTCGCCTTCGACGGCACCATCCTCAGTTGGAATCGCGGGGCCGAGAGGATCTTCGGCTATACCGCCGCGGACCTTGTCCACAAGCCGTTTTCCATCCTCATCCCCCCGGACCGGGAGGAAGAAACCCGTACCGGGCTCGAAAGGCTACGGAATGGCGAGGAGATCAACAGCTTCGAAACGGACGGGATCAAAAAGGATGGGGCGCGGATCCACATCTCGTTGTCCGCGTCAATCATACGCGACGAGGGAGGTGAAGTCGTCGGCGCCACCGCGATCGCGCAGGATATCACCGTCCGCAAGCAAGCCCTGGAGGCGCTCCGTCAGGTGCGGAGAGAGCTCGAGGAACGGGTGGAACAGCGCACCCAGGAACTCCGGGAGAGGGCCGCGCAGTTGGAGCGGATGGCCTCCGAATTGACCCGCGGAGAGCAGCGGGAAAGATTGCGGATGTCCCGGCTCCTCCACGATCACGTACAGCAATTGCTGGTTTCGGCGAAGATGCGCCTTGAGGGCATCGAGCAATCCAGTGAAGCGCTATCCGCCGAGCAGATCCGGGCCGTTATCAATCTGCTAGGCGAAACCTTGGAAAGCTCCCGCTCGCTTGCGGTCGAGCTCTCGCCGCCGGTACTGACGGAGGGCCTCGCCATTGCCTTGGAATGGCTCGGCGGGAGTTGGATGAAGGACAAGCACGATCTGGACGTAAAGATGAACTTGGACCGCAGCCTCGATGCGAGGAGCGAGGAGCTGCGCGCCCTGGTATTTGTCGCCGTGAGGGAGATCCTTTTCAACGTGGTGAAACATTCGGACGTTCACGAGGCCTTCGTGGACCTCTACGCCGACGGGCCGGACACCCTGAAAGTGAAAATAAGGGATCACGGCCGGGGTTTCGATCTCTCGATCCTGGAGATGGGCCGCCCCGGCGTCTCGGGCCTCGGCCTCTTCAGCCTTCGGGAGCGCCTTCAGATGCTCGGCGGAAGTCTTGAACTGGAGAGCAAGGAGGGCGCGGGCGTACAGGCCGTAGTGAGCGTCCCGCGAAGCCCAAATCCGGGCCTAAATAACTAGGTACCCGGATCTTCTCCGATCGCTCGCCAATGACCCCGGATAGCAAGGATACCTCCCGCATGCTCAAGATCTTCATTGTGGACGATCATCCGATGTTGCGGGACGGCCTCCGTCATCTTTTCAGCCAGCAGGAAAGCCGCGGCCGGGTCTGCGGGGAGGCCGCCACCGCGGCAGAGGCCATATCGGCGCTGGCCGATAGCGATGCCGACATCGTTCTGATGGACCTCACCCTTCCGGACCGCAGCGGCTTGGAGGTGATCAGGGATCTTCACGCGATGCGACCGGAGCTCCCGGTGCTGGTATTGTCCATGCATGACGAGATGCTTTACGCGGAGCGGGTCATTCGCGCCGGCGGCAAGGGCTATCTGGTGAAAGGAGCCTCCGCCGAGGAGATCCGCCGCGCGGTGGAGGAGGTCGTTTCCGGTGCAATCTACCTCAGCGACCGCGCTTCCAAACATGTCCTTCAAGGCCTGGCGAAAGGAAAATCCGGCGGCCTCGCCTCGGGCCTCCAACGCTTGTCGGACCGCGAGCTGGAGGTTTTCGAGTTGCTGGGCCACGGGTTGAGCACCGCCGAGATCGGCGGCAAGCTCCAGATCAGCCCCCGTACTGTGGATGCACACCGCAGCAACATCCGCACGAAGCTCGGCCTGCCCGACTCCCTCGCGGTGATAAGGGAAGCCGTGATATGGGTCGAGGTGGGATCGGGCTGAACCGCCCGCTCACGACACGGCTTCGCCGGCGGGCTCGCTATTGCGTTCCCGCCGGTTCAGCCTTTTTCGCATGGCACCGGTCGGAAATCACGCCGTCACCCCCGCGTCGAGCGCCGCCGGGGTGATCTGCTCCGCGATCTGCGTGAGCAGCTTGTCCGCCGCCCCTTCTTCCTCGATGGTAGCTTGGAGGAGCTCGAGCACCTCGTCGTGCCCCAGGATTTCCGCGATGGCCCGCGCCGAGCCGTAGCCGGAAATTTCATAATGCTCCACTTTTTGTGCGGCGACGATCAGCGCGAAATCCTTCACCGCCGGATCGCCGTCTTCTTCGATCACTTCCGCACCCTCCTCCACCAGGCCTTTCATCGCCTTGCAGCTCTTGCCGCGGGGGGTGATGTCCAGAAGACCGGCGATCTTCTCCAGCCGTTCGACGTGGACTTTCGTCTCCTCCAGGTGGTTCTTGATCGCCTCCTTCAGCGACGCGTCGGCAGCGGCCTTTGCCATCTTCGGCAGCGCTTTCACCAACTGGGTTTCGGCGCTGTAGAGGTCTTTGATCTCCTGCACCAGCAGGACTTCGAGTGTTGCAAGTTTTGACATGGCTATTCGATAGGTTTCTCCCGGCATGATGGCCGGTGAGAAAGAGCTTGCAGACACCGTGCCGGAGCCGCGCCATTGCCATCCAAGGCGGTTACGAGATCCGGCGGCGCATGCCCGTGCAGCTTGCATCCCGGGCTCGTGCAAGGGGCATCCTGCGGCGGTCCATGAAATGCACCAAAGGAAGCGCGGGAACCCGGCAAACCGCCTCTCTCAACTCCTTCCGGAGCATGCCTTCTTTCTCCGCAACCGTGAGCGGGGGCGCTGCCACGTTTCGTTTACCTGAAAAGCTTTCAGGCTCCGCTTTCGCTCAGGTACATCCGCGCAGCAGGAAGAGTATGAGGAGCACGGGGATGGGGATGCCGAGAAGCCAGAGAAGGATCCAACCGATCTTGCCGGGGGCCAGATGTCTTTCACGGGAATGAGGATTTTGTCTCATGAATCTCCTCCGCATGGCGCGTGCCACCCTCTAACAAGGCCACGCACAAGGGCCGCGAGGAATAGGACGATTGAAGAAAGCAATCAAAGGGTGCGAATTGCGCCCGCACTCCACCGGCCGGCGTGGCCGGAAAATGCCCGCACTGCCGCGGGACCCCTGCTTGTCGGCCCCGCGCCCCCTTGGCACGGCCGATGCGAAAGGAATCCCCGATGAACACCTCCCAAATCTCGCGTGTGGAATTCGAAGGCGGGCCGGAAGACGGCTTGATCCTCGATGCCGGCCTATTTCGAAACCTGGAAACCATCGGGACCCTCGATAGCCCGGGATCGATCCCCATGCTGGTGAGGGAGGAGATCGAGAACGGTCCGGGAGATGCCGCCTTGCTGGGACATTACATGATCGCCGCTACCAAAGGCTCCGCTTTGATTTACAACTGGCATCCCCTCTCATAGATCTCCGGGTGTTGTTCGGTAAATAGCGGGCATTGGCTTCGCCCGCAGGCGGCCCGCCATGACTGTGGCGGGCCGTCCTCCCGAACCTCTCGAGCTGCCGGGATCCTCTCGATCACACCGCGGGTTCAAACAGATGTTATTTAAGATAACACCTAGTAAAATCGCGTACATACACGGTGAGTCGCCACCTACAGACAGAAACGCCGGGTCGGGATAGCCTCCGGCAATGAGTCTTTCGAACCACCGGAAATTTCGGACATTCCGTGCATTACGCGTGGAGCTGGGGCTCTTGGCCCTATGGCTTCTCGCCGTTGCTTGGACGATTTTCGCTTGGTTCCGATGGTAGATGACTTCCCCCCGCCACCATAGCTGAAAGGTGCCCTCGCTGCTTGTCGGCGAGGGCATCTTTGCTTTAGCCCCCTTCCACTTCCACCCTGGAGAAGGTCCCCTCCAGCCCTCACTCGCACATGCAAATTGCACTGCGCGCCTCGATTGACTTTCAGAGCGTCGCGCTGATGTAGTGCCATGGTGCAGGGCGAAGCGTGGATGGAATCGGACCGGGAAATCGCGGTATCGGACTGGCTTCTCGCCCGGCGTGCATATTTCGACGAGCTGGTCGGCGGCGTCACCGACTACGCCATCTTCATGATGAGCCGGGAGGGCATCATTCTGGATTGGAACAACGGTGCCGAGCGGTTGAAGGGGTACAAGCCGGACGAGATCATCGGCAAGCATTTCTCCCGCTTCTATTCACCCGACGATCAGGAGAAGGCCATCCCCACGGAGGAATTGGAAGTCGCCTGCGCGGAAGGGCGCCATACCGCGGAGGGCTGGAGATATCGGAAGGATGGCAGCCGCTTCTGGGCGGGCGTCACGATCACCGCGATTCGCTCCGACGGATCGCGCGTTGAAGGCTTCCTGAAGATCACCCGCGATCTCACCGAGCGTCAGGAGTCCCTCGAGGCCCTGCGTCAGAGCGAGGAGCGCTTCCGCTTGCTCGTCGAAAACGTCTCCGACTACGCGATATTCCTGCTGGATCCGGCCGGCTACATCACGAGCTGGAACGCCGGCGCGCGCCGCATCAAGGGCTATGAGGCGGGCGAGATCATCGGCGAGCATTTCTCCCGCTTTTATCTGCCGGAGTCCCTGGCGGTCGGGTTACCCATGAAGCTGCTCGCCAAGGCCTTGGCCGAGAACAGCGCGGAGGACGAAGGATGGCGTCTGCGCAAGGACGGCACACGCTTCTGGGGAAATGTCCTCATCACCGCCCTCCATGATGAACAAGGGGTGCACCGGGGTTTCGTGAAGATAACCCGCGATCTCACCGACCGCCGCAATAGCGAGGAGCTCGAGAGAAGCAGCAAGCGCAAGGATACCTTTCTCGCTACCCTCGCGCACGAGCTCCGGAATCCTCTCGCCCCCATGTTGCCCGGCGTCGAGATCCTGCTAAAGGCACCCCACGAGACCGGCCGCGTGGTGCAGGTGGCGTCCATGCTCCGGCGGCAGGTCGATCAGATGTCGCGGCTCATCGAGGATCTGGTGGACCTCTCGCGCATTACCACCGGCAAGATCGACCTCAAGCGGGAGCGGTTCTCCTTGTCCGAAGTGATCGAAAGGTCCGCGGAAACCGCCAGACCGCTCGTCGAAGCGAAGAACCATCGGCTGTCCCTCAAGCTGCCCCCGGCCTTCGTCGAGTTGGAAGCGGATCTCCATCGCCTCTCTCAGGCGGTTTCAAACCTCCTGACCAACGCCGCGAAATATACGCCGCCTGGAGGTGAAATCGTCCTGGAGACGACCGTCCTTGACGAGATGCTCGAGATCCGGATCAGCGATAACGGGATCGGCATCTCCCCGGGATCACAAGAAACCATCTTCGAGCTCTTCGACCAAGGCATCCAAGGCTCGGCGGACGGCTTGGGAATAGGTCTTACCCTCGTGCGGACCATCGCCGAACTCCACGGCGGATCCGCCGCTGCCACCAGCGAGGGACTCGGGAAAGGCAGTCAATTTCACCTGCGGCTCCCGATCGTGGCCGCCGTCCACAACGGTCCGGCCGCCGCCTCCACGTCTTTGCCTTCCCGGCGGGAACAGCCGCAGATCCGCGTGCTGGTGGCGGATGACGGAAAGAGCACCGCCGACGTCCTTTCCATGTTCTTCGAGCTGGAAGGCATGCAAACGGCCGTCGCCTACGATGGCGAGCAAGCGGTGGCGCTGGCGGAATCATTCCGCCCTCATCTGGTCTGCCTGGATATCGGCATGCCCCGCCTGAATGGCGTGGAAGCCGGCCTCCGGATCCGCGAACTTTTGCCAAACGTCATTTTGGCCGCGCTGAGCGGATGGGGTTCACCTGCGGACCGCCAGAAGACGAAAGCAGCCGGCTTCGACGCACATCTGGTGAAGCCGGTGAGGCCGGAGGATCTGCGCGAAGTCATCGGCCGCTTCCTCGGTCCCGCCGGGCAGGCGGATGCTCAGGGTAACCCCGCCCATTGATACTGCAGCGTGGAGCCCCTCTGCCCCTTCGCCACGTAGAGGCCGAGCAGGTGGAATTCCGCCTCCTCATCGGCTCCGCCCCTATCCTCACGAACGATCAGGGGAATCTCATCGTTTTCATCCGAAGCCGCCTCGGTAATCCCGCGGAAGGCTTCCGCATCGAAAACCCGTCCGTCCTCAGGCCCCCCCAGGAATTCAACCCTCGTGATGTCATCGGGCGTCATGCTCTTTCTTTCGCATGGCCCGTGCCATGCCCCCCATTGCCAATGTACGCGTCGGATCTGCCTCTTTTGAAAGCGGTGCCGCTACGCGGATTGCGTAGTCCCCGACCCGCCCCGTCGCTTATCGCCGGGAGATTGATTTGATAGGCTGGCACAGCTTCCATGGACACCAACAGGTGAACCGGGAAGGCCGATAGAGGGAGAGCAGAGGAAGGACCTGCCCGGGCTGTCTGGCCCGGATCTCCACCCCCCGCTCCAAACTATCTATTACGATGCCGATACTTCCCTATGCGAGTTTGGATGAAATGAGACAAGCCATCTCGCGAAAACGAAAGTTAAGATTCATGTATCGGAAGGAACGGGTCGAGGCTGAGCCTTACCTCCTCGGGAACTTCCGCAAAACCCACGCTCTCGTCCTGATGGCTTGGGCTACCCGGCCGGTGGAAGGCTGGGAATATTATCGCTTTGCCAGCATGCGGGATGTCGAAGTCTTGCCGGAGGTATTCACGGTGCTCCGCAGGGACTTCAATCCCTATGATCCCCGGATCGCCGGGATCGACACCACGGTCCGGGGCAGCCGGTCCGCCTGATAATTGCGGATACCCCTTGCCCCGCATTCTGCATTTGAGGATCGGCAATGTGCATCGGCAACACTCCGGCTGACGGGAAATTTCCCGCAAGGAGTGCTCGCCTCCCCTCGCGGCGGGAGCGTACCATTCCTTCAACGGTGGTTGTGCCGATGAACAGGATATTCCTAGTCGATGATCATCCCCTGCTGCGGGGAGGGCTCCGCCACATCCTTACCCAACAGCAGGGAATGGATGTCTGCGGGGAAGTATCCACGGCCGCGGAAGCCTTGGATCAAATTCCCGTCGTGGAGCCGGATCTGGTGGTGATGGACATCAGCCTGCCCGACAAGAGCGGCCTGGAACTCATCAAGGACCTGCGGGCCCTCTGCCCCGGATTGCCCATCCTCGTCTTTTCGATGCACGATGAGATGCTCTATGCGGAGCGGGTGATCCAAGCGGGAGGACGGGGCTACTTGATAAAAGGAGCCGACAGCAAAGTCCTTCTGAACGCCATCCGGGCGGTAATGGACGGAGCCCTCTACCTGAGCGATCGCGCTTCCCGCCACATCCTGAAGAGAATGGCTCCCGGAGAAGGCAAAAGGACCCTCAACGGGCTCGCTCTGCTGAGTGATCGCGAACTGGAGGTTTTCCAGCTCCTCGGCGAAGGTCTGAACATCCCTCAAATCGCGGAGAAGCTCCACGTCAGCAACCGCACCGCCGAGGCCCACCGCAACAACATCCGCCTGAAGCTATCCCTGCCGGACGCGGCCGCCGTGATGCGCGAAGCCGTGCTATGGGTGGAGCTTGGCATAGGGAGTAAGGAAGGTCGTGATATGGGAGATATCACTCCGCCCTGAATTCCGGGAGGTCTCTGGTTTCCGCCGCCTGCTGCCCGCGGATGGGACATTCGAGGGGACCGTAGTGGAACTTCCATTCGCGGCCATCGTGACTGAACCGCGCGGCGTTTTTCGGAAAAGGAAATGGTTCGGCAAGCGGGTCCCCGGCGCGCCCGGGCGGTTTCCCCTTTCCGTGGAGGGGTGGGTCAGGCTCATGGAACCAAGCAAAACAAATTCGATTCTTCCTCATAGGGCATTCATAGAATCGCGCGTTTCCGGATCGCCGCCATGAGCGGCCATTCCCGACGGGTAGTACTTGATCGGGCAGGAGCCATAGGGAATCGGATTAGAGCTCCGGAGTTATGCGGAGTCGGTCCGCTTTGCGGGATGAAAGGGCCCCGTCATCCGCGGCGTGGCACGCCGCGAGCAAGGACAAGCACTTTCATGAAACCGAAAATCCTCTTCATCCACGGAATGTTCCTCACCCCCCGGAGCTGGGAGAATTGGCTCTCTTATTTTCAAGTGCTCGGCTTTGAATGCGAAGCCCCCGCTTGGCCCTTCCACGAAGGCGAGCCGGCCCGGCTCCGCGCGAACATCCCCGCCGGACTTGGCGCCTTGTGCCTCCGGGATCTCCACGAGTACTATCGCCAGCGGTTAACGTCGGAAGTGGAGCCTCCGATCGTGATCGGACACTCGCTGGGAGGACTCCTCGCCCAAAAATTTCTCGCGGAAGACTTGGTTCGTGCCGCCGTGGGTATCTGCCCGGTGGCTCCCAATGGCATGTTGGCGTTTGATTGGGGATTCCTCCGGAACAGCGCGTCGATCACCAACCCCTTTGCCGGACAGGAACCCTACGAAATGTCCGCCGAACTCTTTTACCGCAATTTCGGCAATACGATGACCGAGGCGGCCGCCGGTGCGGCTTGGAAAGCCCACGTGGTACCCGAGAGCCGCCAGGTCCTGCGCGATATCAGGGACAGCGAAGGCGAGATCGATCTGAACAAGCCCCACGCCCCCTTGCTGCTGATCGGTGCGGATAAGGATGAGATCATCCCTGCAAGCCTGGTGAGGAGAAACGCCCACGCCTATAAGGACGGGCGCTCGCACCACGAGTACAAGGAATTCTCCGGCCGGGGTCACTTCATCTGCAATCAGGACGGATGGGAGGAAGTCGCCGAATCCGTTTTCAACTGGCTGGAGGCTCACCTGAACGCCGCCCGCGCCTGACAACCGGATAACCCTATCATCACCATGAAAGCGCTATGTTGGCACGGTACCGGCGACGTGAGGGTGGACACCGTTCCGGATCCCGAAATCCTCGACCCGAAGGACATCATCATCCGGATCACGGCCAGCGGCATCTGCGGCTCCGATCTCCATCTTTACGATGGCTTGATGCCGGCCATGCACGAGGGCGACATCATCGGCCACGAGCCGATGGGAGTGGTCGTGGAGGTCGGGAGCGCCGTGAAGAAATTCAGGAAGGGTGATCGCGTCGTGGTGCCCTTCGTGATCGCCTGCGGCGGCTGCTTCTTTTGCCGCAAGGAGCTCTACGCCGCCTGTGATACGACCAACCCCGGTGCGGATCTTGCCAAGGTGACCATGGGCCAGGCACCCGCGGGTTTGTTCGGCTACTCGGCCATGTTGGGGCGATACCCGGGAGGGCAGGCGGAATACCTGCGCGTCCCCCACGCGGACGTGGGGCCTATCAAGATCGAGTCCGGCCTCAGCGACGATCAGGTACTCTTTCTTTCCGACATCTTCCCCACCGGCTACATGGCAGCGGAAAATGCGGACATTGCCCCGGGCGATACCGTCGCGGTCTGGGGATGCGGCCCGGTGGGCCAATTCGCGATCCAATGTGCCTGGATGTTCGGCGCGGGACGGGTCATCGCGATCGACCGGGTGCCGGAGCGGCTGGCCATGGCGGCCGGCCATGGCCGGGCGGAGATCCTGAATTTCGACCACGACCCGATCCATGACCGCCTGATCGAGATGACCGGCGGCCGCGGGCCGGACCGCTGCATCGATGCAGTGGGAGCGGAGGCCCACGGCTCGGGATCCTTGGACGCGGTGATCGATCGCGCCAAGCAGGCGATACACCTCTCGATGGATCGCCCTCACGTTCTTCGGCAGGCCATCATGGCATGCCGGAAGGCGGGCACTCTATCGATCCCGGGAGTTTACATCGGCCTGCTCGACAAGGTTCCCTTCGGAGCCCTGATGAACAAGGGGCTCACCGTGAAGACCGGTCAGACTCACGTGCAACGCTACCTGAGCCCGCTGCTGGAAAAGATCGAATCCGGGGACATTGATCCCTCCTTCGTGATTACCCATCGGGTTCCTTTGGAAGATGCTCCGGAGGCGTACGAGAAATTCCGGACGAAGAGCGATGGCTGTATCAAGGTGGTGATCAAGCCCGGCATGGCGGGAGGCATGGTGCCCGCGTAGGGCTGCCTCCTCTCTCAGAGGCCGGGTGCGGATTGTGCCCGGCGCTCTGCGTCGATCAAGCCGTCGAGCCCCGCTTCGATGCGCCGGGCTTCGACGGCGTCCCTCTGGGCGATCGCCTCCAGTTCCAGATCCCCGAAATTGATCTCCGACCACTCCGGGATCCAAGGCGCGAGCTCCGCCAGCATGAGCCACAGGAGACGCTTACCCTGGATCCCGAGCGACAGCATCTCCATGGCCTCGAATCGTCCCAGCCGCCCCGGCTCCAGTCCTTCCCATTTGAGTTTCAGGCGCCCGGCCTTGCCGGTGAGATTGCCGGCGGCCTCCAGCAGGGCGCTGCTACTATGCCCCAATTTTTCGATCAGATCCTTCAGGAGCGTCCGGTCTTCTTCGACCTTCGCTTTCAATTCCGTGAAAAAGGATTCATCCCCCGGATCCTCCGAGGTATCGGCGAGGGTTTGTATGAGATCCACCGCACCGGCGGAGCCCGCGAGGTGATCGTTGAGGTAGCGTTGCAAGTCCGAGTCCATAGGGAATTGGGGGTTATCGGTTGAAGTCGTGGTCGTCGGCATCCAGCAGCCACTCGTTGATGGCGGCAGCGGCTTTCAGCCCTTCGGCGGCCGCGACCATGGCCAGTTGAAGGCCTTCGGTGGCGTTCCCCGCCACAAAAAGGCCGGGCATCGAGGTGCGTCCGTCGCCGTCGCAGTGCACCTGCGAGCCATCCACCAGTTCGCAGCCCAGCCTCTCCGCGAAATCGTCGTGCTGCGTTTGCTTGGATAGAAGGAATAGCGCGTCGCAGGCCACACGGGTGCCATCGGCGAGCTCCACCGCGGACAATCGCTTCGCTTCGCCCGCCAGCCTCACAGGAGGATCGGCGAATACTTTTACCCCGCGGCGCTCGAGTTTCCCGACAAGTTCCGGGGCGGGGGCATCCCCGTTTACGAACAGCGAAACATCGTCGCTCCAGAGGAGAAGCTCCAGCGCCAGTTCGGCAGCCTGGTTCCCTGCGCCCATCGCGCCCAAGGTCATACCGGCATTTTCCCAGCCGTCGCAGTACGGGCACTGGTGCACGCTATGGCCATAGAAATCTTCGATGCCGTCCACCCGGGGAAGGTGGTCGATCAATCCCGTGGCGATAAGCAGGGCGCGCGAACGGAACTCCGAATTGTCATCCGCGATCACCTTGTAAAAACCAGGCTCTTTCTCGATGTTTTCCACCCGGCGTTTGTAGCTTGCGACATTCGGATACCGGGCAAGTTCATCCCGTCCTCGTTCGAGGAGGTCCAAGGGAGCGATTCCCTCGTGACCCAGGAAAGCATGCACCGCGGGGGACGCTTCATTGCGGGGCCGGCCTTCATCGAAAAGCAGCACTTTCCGCCGGCAGCGGCCCAGCAGAAGTGCCCCGCTCAGGCCGGCGGGTCCTCCTCCCACGATAATGGTGTCATGGATCGCGGTGGGATCGTTCATCCATCGAGCTTGAGGTTCCGCATGAGATTCCTCCAGGAGCTAGGGATGTGCCAAAGGACTTTCCGCGGTGGAAAGCCGGTCCTCTCCCCGCAATCCTCCCGAATCCCGGCCTTTTGCAATCCCTGTCATTGCATGATTAAAAACGCAGGGACTTTGATAGGATCACCCGCGCCTTGAGCCGGCTTCGCATGTGTTCCAATGCCGTTGAAGTGCCTTCCTCCGTTTCGGAGGCGACGCAATCGCTGGGGATAATGAGGGAAAAGTCCCTCATATAGGCGTCGTTCGCGGTGTAGAGCACGCAGATGTCCGCGGCAAAGCCCGTGAGGATCAAAGTGTCCACCGCGAGAAACTGTAGCAACACGTCCAAGGAGGTGGAATAGAACCCGGAATGCTTCGGCTTGAGAACGAAGTAGTCATCCGACTCCGGCAACAACATGCCCGCGACTTCCCGCCCCGGGGATTCCGATGAAATGCAGCGCAGGATCTGGGCCCGGAAATCCGACTGCCAGTGCCCGAAATTATCGTTCACGTAAATGACAGGCACGCCGCTGCGTCTCATCCGCTTCCGGAGCGCGGCGATTTTTGAAGCGGCGGGCAGCGCATGCTTGAGGAGCTTTTCACTTTCCGGAAATGCCATGTCGTTGATCACGTCGATCAACAGGAGCGCGGGTTTCATGGAGCGTCGCGTACCCATCCTATCCCGGTCGCCGGGAAAGGATCTCAAGTCAAACCGCTGGCAGGCGGTCGAGCCGGAGGCGCGATTTTCCCGTCAAATTGAAATCAGGAGAAAGCGTTCGGTTGAACAGTTCCAAAAACCTGCCATACTCCGGGGGTGGCCGCTCCGGTGATCGAGGATTTGCGCAGGCAACTGCGGGAAAAATTCCCGCAGGCGCACGCGCTTCCCCCCCTGCCGCGGGAAGAGGACGCGGAACCGGACCGGCCTTTTGATCCCGCATTTTTCCCGCCGGGAGCGGTTTCCGAGGTGATCGGAACGGGCGTGGGAATGCTGGTCGCCGGCTTGCTCGGGGAGCCGGAAGAGATGGCGGCCTTGCCGGATTTCATCCTGGTGGACGGCGGCGATGGCTTCGATCCCGCCTCCTTCACGGAGGAGGCCTGCTCGCGGCTGGTGTGGGTCCGCTGTGCCACGGCGTTGGAAATGCTGAAAGCGGCGGATCTGCTGGTGCGGGATGCGAATATCCCCTTCATCCTGCTGGATACCTGCGGGATCGGGAGACGGGAGCTCCACGGCATCCCTGCCTCCGCGTGGTGGCGGCTGAAATTGGCGGCTGAAGCTTCCGGCTGCCGCCTGGTGGTGATGTCGTCTTTTCCCCAAGTGCCGTGCGCGGGCGTCAGGGTCTCGCTTAACGCCCGGCTGGGGCTGGAGGATTTCGATCTCCCGCGCCGCGAATTGATCGCCCGGCTGCGGGTCGTGCCGGAACGGATGCGACGTGCGACCTGAAACGATGTTTGCCGCCCTTCACTTGCCGGACCTGGGTGTCCTTGCCGCCCTGCGCGCGAATCCCGCGTGCAAGGAGAAGCCGTGCGCGGTGCTCGAGCTGGATCCGGACATCGCGGTCGAAAAGGTGAAGCTGTCGCTCCAGGCCGTGAACGACATCGCGCGCGGGACCGGAATCGACACGGGCTGGCCGCTCAACCGCGCCTTGGTCCGCTGCCCGGACCTGCAAGTGTTGCCTCCCCATCCGGAAAACGAAGCCGCGCTTTTGAGCGAGCTGATCTCGCTCGGGGAAAGCCTCACCCCGGATCTGGAAATCGCGGGCCGGGATACGCTCCTGCTGGATCTTTCCCGGACTTCTTCCAGACACGCGGCACGGCTGGGATTCCTGGAAATGGGAGACCTGCTTCCGGTCCACGTGCGGGCGGACACGCCGGATCTGGCGCGCCTGGCAGTACGGCACGGCAGTTGCAGCGGCCGGCATGTCACGCGGGCGGATATCGGCGGGCTGCCTCTCGGGCTCCTCGCCCATCTGCCGGAGGGATCGGATTTCATGCCCTTGCTGGGAGATTGGGGCTTGGAAACCTTGGGCGATCTCATGCGGCTGCCGCGGCAGGCGCTGGCCGAACGTCTGGGGCCCCAAGCGGGAGAGTGGCACGATCTCCTGAACGGGAAAACCTGCCGCCTGCTGCGCCTGCATCGCCCGCCGGAGAGCCTGGAGCAATCGATGGAATTCGAGGAGCCGGTCATTGCCGCCGAGACGCTGGTCTTCGCCTTCAAGCGCCTGCTGCACGCCCTCTCCGCACGGCTCGCGGCCCGGCACGTGGCGGCGCGGGAATTGCGCATCCTCTTCCACCTGGAGGGAGGCGCGCGTCTGCTGCGGACCATCCGGCTGCCCGAGCCGCGCGTGGAGGAAAGCGAGCTGTTGAGACCGGTGCAGGTCCTGCTGGATTCCCTGAAAACAGGAAGCGGCATCACGGGCATCACGCTCGATGCGGAAGCCGCCCTGCCCACCGCCGCCCAGAAGGATTGGTTCATCCGGCAAATGCCCCGGCCCGAACGCTGGACCGACACGCTGGCACAACTGGAAGCTTTGCTAGGCCCCGGCAAGGCCGGCATTCCCTCTCCCCCGGCGAATCACCGCCCGGATGATTTTCATCTCCGTCCCGCGGATGGCACGGCCCCGGCGGCGCAGGGCGGTACGCTGCCGTCTTGCCCCGTGCCGCTACGCCGCTTCCGGCCACCCTGCAAAGTGGCGGCGGCTTTTGAATCCGGGCCCGGCCTGCCGCGCCCGCTGGCTTTGCTCACCGGGCCTTATCGCGGGCAGATCACGGACTATCGGGGCCCTTTCAAGCATTCGGGGCACTGGTGGGACCCGCAAACGGCTTGGGGCCGCTTGGAATGGGATGTCCGTCTCGCGGATCAGCGTTTACTCCGCCTCGCCTTCTGCCCGCCGGACTGCTGGCTGATCGACGGGGTCTATTTCTGACCTGAAACATGAAAGGGACGCTTCCATTTTCCGAATTCCACGCCCGCTCCGCGTTC
>CAMPGU010000001.1 GCA_946885645.1 uncultured Haloferula sp. | reverse complement strand
GGCTAGGCCCGGCTTCAAAAAAACGCCGGACAGTGTCCAAAAAAAGGGTCACCGTTCGTCTTGCTAGTGAGCCCTTGCCCGGAAAGCACGGGCGTCCCGTCCCCTCCTAAAACAAACTACCTCACGAAAATGAAGACCCGCAGTATCCTGATGAGCGGCATCGCCGCCCTGATCTTCAGCGCCTCCTCCGCCCTGGCCCAGGAGATGCCCGAAATGCCCAAGCCGCAATCCGAGCACAAGTGGCTCCAGCAACTCGCCGGTGAATGGGAATCCGAGATGGAATGCACCATGGAGCCCGGCAAACCGCCGGTGAAGAACAAGATGACCGAAAAAGCCCGCTCGCTCGGCGGCTTCTGGCTGGTCTCGGAAGGTTCCGGCGAAGCGATGGGATCTCCCTTTTCCAGCATCCTGACGATCGGCTACGACCCCGAGAAAAAGAAGTTCATCGGCTCCTGGGTGGACTCCATGACAAGCACGATGTGGAAGTACGAAGGAACCTTGGGCGACGATGGAAAAACCCTCACCTTGGAAACCGAAGGGCCGTGCCCGATGCAGGGCGGGAAAATCTGCAAATTCAAGGAAGTCATCGTGTTCCAGGACGAGAACCACAAAACCTTCACGAGCAGCATCCAGGGCGAAGACGGAAACTGGACCACTTTCATGTCCGCAAAATCGACCCGCACGAAATAAGAATGTCCTGAATCCCCCTCCCCGTCCGTCGAATTCATGAACCCGAAAACATCATGAGCACACAAACACCGACATTGGAGAGGGAAGCGGGACTGGCGGAACACCCGGTGGTGAGCCGGGAGAAGTGGCTGGCGGCCCGGACGGACCTGCTGAAGAAAGAGAAGGAACTCTACCGGACCCGCGACAGGATCAACGCCGAGCGGCGTGAACTGCCGTGGGTCAAGGTGGACAGAAATTACGTTTTCGAAGGGCCGGAGGGCGCCGTCACGCTGGCGGAGCTCTTCCGGGGCCGCAGCCAGCTCATTGTCTATCACTTCATGTTCGGCCCCGGATGGAAGGAAGGCTGCCAAGGCTGCTCCTTTCTCTGCGACCACATCGACGGCGCGCGCCAGCATTTCGAGCATCGCGACGTTGCCTTTGCCGCCGTCTCCCGTGCGCCGCTGTCCGAATTCGCCGGATTCAGGAAACGGATGGGCTGGCGATTCCCGTGGGTCTCCTCGGCGAAGAACGACTTCAACTACGACTACCATGTCTCCTTCACGGAGGAACAGGTGGCGAGGGGCGAGGCCATGTACAACTTTGCTCCGGAGACCGAGACCGGCGAATCCCATGGCATGAGCATTTTTTACAAGAACGACGAGGGGGAAATCTTCCACACCTACTCCTGCTATGCCCGCGGCGGCGAGGAGGTGCTGACCACCTTCATGCTGATGGATCTGACGCCGAAGGGGCGGAACGAGGAAGGCACCATGAGCTGGATCCGGCTTCACGACAAGTACGACGAAGCCGCCGGGGCCTCCTGCGAGTGCTCGAACTCCTAAGAAAGCTGGCCATGAACGCGTGCTGCAGGAAGAAAGCGATGCCGCCGGTCGCGGGAAAGCCGGTACGCCGGGGGCTCGCCGCCGCCACCTCGTGGTTGCTCCCCGGCGGCCTGCTGGTGCTAATGCCGAAATGTCCGGTTTGTCTCGCCGCCTATGTGGCCGTGTTCACCGGGGCCGGCATCTCGATCCCTGTCGCCTCAGGCATCCGCGCGGCCTTGATCGCCGCGTGTGCAAGTTCCCTGCTTCTGCTGGCGTTCCGCCTCGTCCGGAAGCTGCGCATTTCTCCCCCCGACTCCCGCAAATCCACTTCGTGATCCGAAGAGGAAGATCCTCCATTTCCAGCCGTGACTCGATCCTGCATCTGACCCTATCCCTTGACCAACATGAACAACTACAACAACCCGAACGGATACCTGCTGCTCTTCCGCGGCACGGATTGGCACAAAGAACTCTCCCCCGAGGAAATCCAGCGTATCATGGGCGAATGGGGCTCGTGGTTCGACCGCCTCGAACGTGAAGGCAAGCTCGCCGCGGCAAATCCGCTCGAAAACGAAGGCGTGACGATCTCCGGAAAAGCACGTGCCGTGGCGGACGGGCCCTTCGCGGAATCGAAGGAGGCCGTGGGAGGCTTCTTCCTGCTCACCGTCGAGACGATGGAAGAAGCGCTCGCCATCGGCAAGGAATGCCCTGCATTACCCTACGGCCTGACGGTCGAAGTGCGCCCCGTCGCGCCCGCCTGTCCGGTGGGGCGGATGCTGAAAGACGTGGAAGCAACCGCCCTGGCTTGATGCTGTGAGCGCGATGCCGCCCCATAACCCGGAGATTCCCAAGCTCACGGAGCACCTCTTCCGGCACGAAGCCGGGAAGCTGGTGTCCGCATTGACGGGCATCTTCGGGATCCGCCGCCTGCAACTGGCGGAGGATGTGGTGCAAGAGGCGATGATACGCGCCTTGCAGGTCTGGCCCTACTATGGCGTGCCGGACAATCCCGCCGCATGGCTGATGCAGACCGCGAAGCGGCGGGCGCTGGACATGCTCCGGCGGGAAAAGCTCTTCCAGGAGAAACAGCCGGAGATCTCCGCTTCGCTCGAGCGGCTGCCCGATGACGCGGACGGCCCCCTATTTGAGGAGGAAATCCGCGACGACCGGCTGAGGCTGATCTTCACCTGCTGCCACCCGCTGATTTCCCAGGAAGACCAGACGGCCCTTGCCTTGAAAACCCTTTGCGGCTTCGGCATTCCCGAGATCGCCAGCGCATTCCTGACAAGCGAAGCCGCGATTGCAAAGCGCCTCACCCGGGCGAAGCAGCGCATCCAGGATCAAGGCATCCCTTTCGAAATCCCGGCCGGTAACGAACTGGAATCCCGGTTGGATGGAGTGCTGCACGTGCTCTATCTGCTTTTCAACGAGGGCTACAAGGCCTCGAACGGCGAGAGCCTCGTCCGGGAGGATCTCTGCCACGAGGCGATCCGCCTCGGGAGTTTGCTGGCCGCCCATCCGGCCGGCAACCTGCCCAAAACGCACGCGTTGCTGGCAGTGATGCTGCTCGACGCCGCCCGCATTCCCGCCCGCGAGGACGACGAAGGCAATATCCTGAGGCTGAAAGATCAGGATCGCACCCGCTGGGACCGCCGCTTGATCGGCGCCGGGATGATGCATCTGGCGCGGGCAAGCGTGGGCACCGATCTCAGCGAATACCACCTCCAGGCGGGCATCGCCGCATGCCACTGCACCGCGCCCGACTACGCCGATACGGATTGGCCGCGCATCCTCGCCCACTACGACCGCTGGGTGGAAATAAGCGCGTCTCCGATCGTGGCGCTCAATCGCGCCGTGGCAGTCGCGAACGTTCATGGTCCGAAAGCGGGGATGGACGCCATCAAGGCGATTGCGAAACCGGAGCAACTGGAGACCTACTACCTCTTCCACGCGGTGATCGGCGATCTGGAAGAACGTCTGGACAGGCGGATGGAGGCAGCAGCGCGCTTTAGCAAGGCCATGGAATTGACCGGAGTGGCATCCGAACGGAGCTTTCTGGAAGAACGGCAGCGTGCCTGCGAGACCAACACGCCCTTCCGGGCCGGCAAGCACAAGGGGCCCTCACGGACGGCTTAGCTCGAGGGGCATGTCCGGCTCCGGTTCGGCGAAAACCGGAGACATGTCCGCCGCATGGAAGTCGCTGATCTGCCGGCCGGTGATCTTGCCGGGAGCGATCATGTCGAAGCCGCCTCGGATCCAGTGGTTCTTGGTATCACCAAGTCCGCTGGTCTGCACGAGCATGCGGAAAAAATACGCGTCAAAGCGGGGAGGAAAGTCCGTGCGGACGACAAAGGTGCCGGTATCCAAGGGTGGGAATCCGGGAAAAGGCGTATTCGAGTAGGTTCCCGCCATGCCCGTCGCATCGAACTGGTAAATCAACTGCCCCGCATGGGACGTTTCCGTGGTAAGCGTGCGATGAGCGAAGGTGGAAGCTCCTCCCGCGCCGGAATAGGCCGTCAAAGAGAAGTTGTAGAAACGTCGCCAAACATCTCCGCCATCGATGGTCTGAAGCGCCGGAGGCAAGGTGTCATCGATGCCTGCGAAGCCAACGAAATGCGGGATCCACTGGGTGAGATCGAGGGATGACTTCGCGCGCAACATCGTGGATGCGGGCTGGGGAAAATCCAGCTTCACCGCAATGGCCGGCTGCACCGATAGGCTGCCGCGGACGGGAGACACTTCGGGAAGCGCCAGCGCCATTTCATCGAAGGCTTCTGCCGCAGGGTCTGTCCGCCGGATGCTGATTCCCGTCACTGTGGTTGTGCCAATCCCGCCGCTCAGGATCGAATCAACGATCACACGACTTGCGGGTGACGTAACCTTGCCGAACACGACGCCTCTTCCATCCCGTGCCGGCATCGCCAGATCCCCGGTCAAATACCAGCGGCAGCCGCCCGTGTTCGGGCCGTCACTTGCCATGGCCACTACATAGGGCTCATGGCTCAGAGAGGGGTGGAATTGATCGAGCACCGTAAAACCGGCGTCGTCGTTTCCCGATCCATCACGGGAGCCGGTTTCAGCCAGCTTCGAAGACGAGGTATTCTCCACCCTGTGGAAGACCAGGCCGTCGTAGAAGAGCCCGGAATCCACCGCGCCGCTTGAAGAGTCCACCCAGGAACGTGAGCCTTCCGCCAACGTGATGAAGTTGGCAACCGCCAGCGGGGCTTCCGTGTAGCCGAGATCGATGGTGACCACGCCGCGGGAAGTCATCACGTCCGCCTCCAAGGCGGCATGAGAGATGGCCGGGAGAAGAACGAGTCCCGCCAAGACGCACACGGAAAATCCGGGGACCGGAAAACAGGGAGAGATCATCGGGATCGGGCTTGGAAAGCTTGGGGGAAGCGCTCCACCCGCTCAGGGCGGGTCTCCGGCCACAAGCCAGTTCGCATTCAGGATATTGAAATCGGTGAGGTTCACCTGACCGTCTCCCGAGATATCAGGCACCGACGCCGTCGCATTGAAGGAAGCTTGGAGGATATTGAAATCCACAAGATTCACGAGGTTGTTGCCGTTGAAGTCGCCTCCTCTCAATCGGGAAGAGCCGGTGAAGGAAACCGAGCCATCGCCTCCCGCATCGAAGGACACGGCGAGACGTGTCCTGAGGGTCCACGGGGTCTTCGCACTAAGGAACGCGGTATCATCCGGAATCGCTTCCAAGCTGGTCACCCCTTGGCCCGCACCGAAGGAAACGGGGAGAGTCCAGGTATTCAGCACCGTTCCCGAGGCGCTGGTGGCAACGAAGGTGACGTCGCGATCAAGGGGCGCCGCGATGAGACCTTGGGCCGCAACAGTCACGTTGAGGCGGTACTTCGCGATTTCGATCGCGCCGATCGCGAGCGTGGCCGCATTCCCCGAGCGGTCCATTGCGATAGCATCGAGGTTGTAGGTCCCGTCCGGGGTCGCCGGGGTAACCGCCAGTTCAAAGGTGTGGCGGAGGTAAATGACGCCGCCAATGTCCACCGGCAGGATGTCCGCAAGTCCGCCGGCGAGCGTCACCGGGCCCACCAGATTGACCGCCATGTCAGCCGCGTCGATTCCTGCCAGATCGTCACGAACGTCGAGGGTGACAGTGACCGTGCCGATGCGGGTCAAGTTTCCTCCGTCCAAAACATCGGTAGTGACCAGATCCCGAACTTGAGTGACCGTCGCTCCGTTCGCGAACTCCGGGGCAGTCCCGTCAATCACGAGCAAGGGCGAGTTCCGCGTGAAGGGGGCATTCAGGAAAGAGCCGGTGCCGGCATTCCCGACGGTGAGACGGGTATCCACGGGAGTGGTTTCGGCGTCCCCTTTCGTGCGGAAGAAGACGCGGGTGCGTCCTTCCGAGGGCTTCGCAATCATCCGGATATCCGCCACCTCGCCCTCCATCAGCGTGCCGTCGGGATCCGGATAGCTGAACCCGAGGCCCAACGCCGTGTTGAAGCGGCCGATCACCGCGCTTTCATCCGCCTCCGCATGGAGCCCGGTGCTCCAGTCCGTGGAAGGCAACAGGGCATCGAACTGCAGGTGCACGCCGCTATACCCCAGCAAGGCTTCGACGGCGAACGCCTTGTGCTCCAGCCCGCCGATATCCACGCCGGCCCTGATGCTGTCCCCCGGCTGGACATAGAGGACCCCCTCGCCATCGAGTGTCCGGGTCGCATCGAGGGGGGGCCGGAGATGAAGCGACAAGCGGTTCCGGACCGAAGCGGGATCCCCCACGTTCCCCCAGCCATCGGCTTCGGTGGTCACCACCGCGCCGGGCAGGATATTGAGCGCGCCTGCACCTCCGGTGAAGACGTTATGGTAGATGCTCCCGCCATTCACGGTGCTGAAGACAATAGCCGATGAATCGGTGAAGATATTGTCGCGCAGCAAGAGATCGCTACCAACCAAGCTCATGGAGGCCCCCGTCACCTCGCACCGGACCATCCGGAACTCCGCGCCGGAGTCCGCCAACAAATTGAAAGTGCCGCTGCTATCCATGACGCAGCCGTCCAGCTCCAGGCTGCCCAAAACGACAAGCGTCACGCCGGGCGCCACATGGATATCCGACGCGATCCCGAGCGTGCTGCCGCTGAAGGTGGTGTTCGCGTTGATGTCGAGCGATCCCAGGCAGTCGAAGAAGGTGAAGGACCCGGAGATGGTGTGGTACTGTCCGGTCCCGAGAGGGTCGAGGGAGAGCGCGCCGCCTACCACGTCCAGCACCGCGCCGGGCTGCATCGTGAGCTTGCCTACTTTCAGAGCGCCTCCATCGATCTTCACCGAGGAACCCGGCTGCATATCGAAACCGGTGACGGTCACGCTGGCACCTCTTCCGATGGTCAGAACCACGGAGGGCGCGATCTGCAAGCTATCGCCTCCGATCGACTCACCCTCGCCCAGCGTCAGGCTTTCCTCCAGAGGCGAACTTCCGAAATTCAAGCAGGTGAGACCTTCATCGCCATACCATGGCTCAAAGCGAACGGAGCCCGGCCCGGCAATTTCGCCGCCGCCTCCCGGACCCTTGCCTCCGGGGCCATCCGCCGCGCCCCAGTAGTTCGACGCCGCGTCCAGCGAGCCCGACATCTCTTCGTTGTGGATCGCGCGTATGCTAAGAAACCGGTTCCGGAAGATCCGGTTCGTTCCGAGATTTCCGTCGGTCTGGTCTTCGATGATCAGATCGCCATACCCCGAAGGAGAAACGACGCTGCCGTTGTTGACGAAGATGTTGTCCTTGATATCGGTGCCGCGCACGCCGCTCGCCACCCCGGTCAGGTCGCCGAAGCCGGTGAGGCACAGGCCATAGCAGGAATTGTTCTTCCATTCGTTCGCTTGGATCACGCAATTGGCAGTACCCGCGGCCATCCCGCCCTCGTTCCCGTCGAAGAGGTTGGATGAGATCTCCGCACCCTCGAGGGAGCTCTTGCCGCCATTGAAGCCGGTTCCGTGACCGCGGAATTCGTTGCCTGAGATTCGCGCCCCGCGCGAGAGGCTCGTGCCTACGTTCGCCGCCCCGCCCGTGAGAAGCCCTATTCCGGCGGGAGGGCCGTCGCGAAGGACCTCGTTGTTCAGGAAGTGGAGCCCGTCGAAGGAACCGGAGGAACCGAGGACGACCGTCTCCGTGCTGCCCGCTGCGGCGACAAGGCTGTTCCGGGAGATTGTGGCGTTTTCGGCGCTTTGATGAAGGTACAGCGCAGCACCGCCCGATCCCGTGGCGACCGTCACCAGATTGCATGCGAAGGTCAGGCCGGTGCTTCCTTCGGTCTGAGAGCCCGCTACGCCGGTGGAGGGGCCCGCAGGGGATGTGAGACAAAAGCCGTCAACCGTGATCGCGCCCGCGGACGAGGCAAATAGCAGCGCGCTCCCGGCCGCGGGAGAGACGATGGATTCCGATGCGGAATCGGGAGATCCGGCCACACGGCCGCGTGCATCGCTGCCTGCGCGCGCTCCGAGCAGGACTAGCGGGCTTTTATTGATGATGACGTTCTCCTCGTAGAGGCCGGCAGAAACCTCGATCACATCGCCGGGGCTTGCCGCGTCGATTGCGGATTGGATCGTCGGAAAAGATTGCCCTGGGCCCACGCGGATGGTGTCGGCCCCGGCGGCGAGAGGTAGGGCAAGAAGGGCGAAAAGAAGCGGTAGGGTATTCATCCACGCGGGAGATCGGGCACCATCGGAGGCAGACGGCAGGATTCGTGAATTCCTGGGGAGAGAAGCGCTTCAGCCCCGGCGGCGGCGCAGGCATCCGAAGAAGCCCGCGAGCATGGCAAGCCCTGCGGACGAGGGTTCCGGCACCACCGTGAGGCGCGTGTAAACTTCAAAAGAATCGATCGTGGAGCCGTTGGTGGGAGCCGTGATATTGAAGGTGATGGTGTCCGACGCGACGCCTTCGTAGTAGCCCGTCCAGGTCCGGCTGTCCCAGCGGGACAAGGGCGGGGCCTGCTCGACCGTGGAATCCTGAATCACTTCGTCCTGCGGCGAGAGACCAAGCGCGCTCATCGCCGGCAGACTGTTGGGAACGATGAAGCTCACCGCGTAAACCACGAAATCAATGCGGTAGGTGGTGCCGAGCGAGGCCGCTGCGGCGGCCACCGGCAAGGAAATCGAAATCACGCCTCCATTACCGAGATCCCATGCACCGTCGTTCTCAACCCCCGGTGAAGTGAATTCAGCACCGGGATCTTGCCAGCCGGACGAAGCGAAGCCCGGCATCACCGTGAGGACGGGGGAGCTGAAGCTGCTTTGCGCAGTATCCGGCGCGGGTGTCGAATCGCCGGTGGAAAATTGGTAGGTGAAGTGTGTGGTTCCGGCCTCACCGGACCACGAAGGAACAACTGCTGCACCCATAGCCTGGCCGAGACAGCAAATCAGCGGCAAAACGCGGGCGAGGAAGAAGGGGGGAAGGGAAGACGATTTCATGCGCGTGTATTTCCCCGCATCGCGCGGGGATTTCAGTGGGGGGGGAATCGGAACGGTAAGAAGGAACAGGAAGCCAGCCCTGCCCTCCCCTCCTTGAAACGCCGCCGCCGAGCGTTTGCCGGAGGACGGGCGGGTCATGAGGAGACGGAGAAGCAGGGCTGGCGATTGAACGTGAACAAGCTTGCCGACAGGCTCTATTGGGCGGAGCCCACCGTGTAGAAGTTCGCCTGCATGACGTTGAAGTCGGTGAGGTTCACTTCGCCGGCGACATCGCCGGTGATGTCCGCCACCATCCGGGAGGCCGGGACGGTGCTGTTGAAGTGGAAACGGAGGACGCCGTAGTCGAGGGTGTTGATCACGTTGTCACCGTTGAGGTCGCCGCCTTTGAGCTTGTAGGTCGTGCCGGTCAGATCGAGGGAGCCTACACCTTCCGGGCTGAAGGACACCGCGCGCTTGTTGCGGAGCGTCCATGCCGATTTGGCACTGATCGCGGAAGTGCCGGCCGGGACGTTCTCAAGAACCACGGAGCCGATGCCGCCCGAGAAGTTGGTGACGGTCTTGGTCCAGCTTCCCAGGAAGACGCCCGCTCCATCGGTGGCCACGAAGGTCACCGCACGAGTGCCGCCAGCAAAGGCCTGCAGTTCAATCGAGGCGATCGCTTCGTTGGCAATACTGAACGATCCCAAGCCGGTGCTCAAAGAGGAAACCCCGGAACGATCGATGACCGAAGCCGCCAGGGTATAGAGCCCGGTCGTGGCGTCCGCGGGAACGTTCAGGGTCACTTCGTAAGTAACCACGCCCGCTGTCTCCGAAGCGGCAACCGTATAGTCGCCGGAGTTCAATGTGGTGGTTCCGTTTGAGGCGACGAGCGTCAGGTCGGCGGCCGCATCCGCGGCGTCCAGCCCCGCGAGACCGGCGTCGGTCGCGGTGAAGGTAAGGATGACCGGGGTGACGCCGTCCCGGATGACGTAGTTCAGACCCGGCTGGAGGATGTCCACCGACCCTGCCGAGGGCTGGATCTGCGTGCCCGTGACGCCCGAAGTGGAGACGGTCGGGGCCTCATCGTCGATCACCAGCTCACCGGTGTTCGCGGTGAAGGGTCGCAGGTAGCTGGTCACTCCTCCGGTGGACTTGGTGAGGCGCGTGTCCTTCACCAACTCGCCACCGCTGAAATTCCGGTCGGTCTGGACGCGGAAGAACCCGAGCGAGAGGCCGGGAGTTCCCGCGGTGAAATTGAGATCGGCAATCGTGGCGGGCCCGCTCACGCCGTCGTCGCCGGGGCCGGTGAGTTCGAGGCCGAGCGTGCTGTCGATCAAGCCGAGGGACGAAGCAACCGAGGCCTCTTCCACAATGACATCCCAACCCGCGGCCGGGCTACTGCCGCCACCGGTCAAGGCCAGGCGGTCTGAATTGTAGCCGAGCAATGCCTCCGCCGCGACGATGGTGTGCGGGCTGAGATTGCCTACCTCCACCTTCAGCACCACCGGGTCGGCAGGCTGGACGAACAGGTTGCCGTCGCTGTCCAAGGTGCGGGTGGTATCTCCCGGTGCGGCAAAGCCCAGCGTGAAGCGATTGAGCAGGTCGTTCGCGTCGGTGACGTTTCCCCAGCCATCGACGGGATCGAAGGCAACGGTGGAGTCCGTGTTCGCGGTGCCGGCCGTGGCGGCGTCGAAGAGATTGTGATACACAGCGGCATCCGCGCTCGCCTCGATGTCGGAGTTCGTGAAGCTGTTGTCGTAAACCTTCGACTTGAGGTCTGCCGGCACCGCCGCGGAGACCGTATTCACATCGACGCTCGCGTCGGCCATCACGCTACGGGCGATCGTAAGCAGGCCGTCGCTGGCAACGATGATGTTGTAGCCGCTGCCGGGCGTCTGGCTGTCGATCACGCAGCCGTCGAGGATCAGCTCGCCCCCGCCGTTGACGGTGATCGTCTTGCCGGCGGCTACGTGGATGTCCGTGACCAATGCGAGCGATTGCCCCACGGTGAAGGTGGTATCGTCGTCGATGTTGAAGGAGCCGAAGCTGTTGAAGATCGTGAACGAACCGGAGATCGTGCTATCGCCGATGGTCAAGGATCCCTCGTTCACGACCAAGGTCGAGCCCGGGCCCATGTCGAGGTTCTCCACGGTCAGGGAGGTGCCCGCAGGCACCGTAACGGTGGTCCCGCCCGGGATGAAGAGGTTCTCATGAATCTGGGGCGTGCTGACGGTGGTGTCGCCGATCACCACATCCACGGTTTCCGAGGTGTTGCCTTGGAAGCCGTGAGTGCCGCGGCCCGCAGCCGTTTCGACGTCGGTGTCCGTCCCGCCGGCAAGCAGCGGCGAGAAGTCGATACTCGCGGAAGCCGCGCCCGCGATGTCTGGCTGGCCGCCCGGCGCGGTCGCCGTGCCTCCGAAGGCAACCGGAATCTGGGCGCTGTAACCGGGTTCCCCGCTTCCCGCGGTGGAGACCACGGGCGTGACGCTACCGAACCAGTTGCTCCCGAAGTTCTTCTTAAAGGTTCCGGCCGCGGGCAGCGCGCCGCCAGCTTGACGATCCACGATCGCTCCGTACCAGTTTCCGCTCAGGTCGTTGTTATTATACTGGCTGCCGACCGCCTGCTGCACGGGCACGTTCGTGCCGTTGCTGGCATCGAGGAATACGATGCCCACCGTCCAGTTGCCGGTGATCGCGTTCTCCACGACGGTCAGATTGTCCGTCTGGTTGCGGAAAATCAGGCCGGTGCGGTTGTTCGCGATGACGTTGTTGCGGACCGTATGGCCATTGCTGTTATTGATATCGATGCCGGTGCGGTTTCCGAAGAGCTCGTTGTTGCTGATCTGGACGCCGGTCACCGCCTGACCTTGGATGGCCACGCCCGCGAAGTTGAGGCCGCCGTTGTTCCAGTCCGCCGGGCTATTGCCCGCACGGGTGATCGTGAAGCCATCCACGGTGGCACCGCTGGCGGACACCTGTACCGTGGCCCCGCCCCCGCCGATCGGACCGGAGATGGTTGATCGCCCGGCCCCTGCACCTTGGAGGGTCACGTCCTTGGTGACTTGTACGTCCTCGTTGTAGGTACCGGGATAGACCTCGACGGCATCGCCTGCCACGGCCGCGTCAACGGCGGCCTGAATGGTCGCATGGAACGTGCTTTGGGTGGTATTCATCACCCGGACGCCCGCCCGCTGGTTGTCGATGCGTGCGCCGCTATTTCTCGCGGACAAGGATGAAATCGGATCGTAGAGCGCGTGGCCCGGCGTGCCATTGAGGAGCGCGATATCCGCGAAGTTGGCCTCGGGACCTTCTCCCCAGGTGTTCCCGGTAAAGTCAACGACACCGCCATCGACCACCCAGCCGCGGGAGCCTGCGACGAAATTGTCGAGGATTTGGCCGCTCGAAACGGCGTTGATGTAGCCTGGCTGACGCAAGCCGGTGACAGAGCAATTTTGGATCTTGAAGCCCGCTCCCGAGGTGCTGATTTCAAAAGCGCGGCTCACATCCGGATCGCCCAGGACATACTGCCCGGAGAAATCACAGTCCTCCACGAGGACGTTCGGAGACTGCAGGCCGATCAGGTTCTGAGGCCCGGCTTTATCGGTTTTGACGAACGAGATATTCCGGATGATCGAGTTGTCCGCGGCTCCCAGAATGGTGATAAAGCGACCTGCCAGCGCGTTGCTACCGGAAATACTGGTCGTCTCCTTGTCTCCACCGTCCAGCGTAAGCTGCTTGTCTAGATTGATCGGGCTGGTCAGGGTGATCGCGCCGCTGAGGGCGAGAGTCTCGCCCGGCGACGCGGCATCGATGGCTGCCTGAATGTTCAGTCCCGGCACGACCAGTTTGGCTCCGCTTGCATCCGAGAGCACAGAGGCCGAATTGGAGTATTTCGTATTCAGGCCTTGGGCCAGGGCGGTGGCTTTTGCGAGATCGCCATCGGTGTAGAAGGTCATCGACGCCGCCGGAGGGCTGTAGTCGTTGTCGATTTGATAGGTATTTCCGGTGACCGCCGCCGTGCTGGCGAATCCCTGCTCCTCCTCGACGTAGAAGTATTCCGCCACGCTGTTGTCGGCGAACTCGAAGGAGATTCCGGAGGAAGGACGGCCGAGGTTGCCGCTTTTCGAGGCATAGACCGCGATGCCACCCCATGCATTGCCGGAGGTGGTGCAGCCATTGATCGTCACATCCGTGCAACCGCTGAGCTGGATGCCATTGCCGTAGGCCGCGTCGGTCGCAGTCAGGCCGGAAAGGGTCACGCCATCGTAGCCGTGAATATCGAAGGCAGTACGGTTGCTGTCGTCGATGGTGATGTCTTGCAGCGTCAGGTTGGCATGAGGAGTCGCGGTCGCGGTGTCGTAGGCCGCGTGAATTGCGAAGCCACCGCCGCCGCCGGTGCCGCGGAGAGCCGGGACCGTCGGAGGAATGATCGTGAAATTCTTCAATGTCGCGTCGTCCGCGGAGACCCGGACGCCCCAGCTTCCGGCGTTGGATGAGGCATCGATGATCACTCCCGCGCGTGACTCGCCCTCGATCGTAATTGATTCGAGAACGTGGAGGGTTCCGCCGAGGGCATAGGTGCCATTGGCAACAAGAATCCTGTCACCGGGATTGGCGGCGGCTACTGCGGCTTGCAGCGTGGAATAACTTCCAGGGACAGCAAGATCTGCTGCAGTGGCGGAGGAAAACGAAGCTATCGTAACCGCAACGGCCAATAGAGTGGACCTTGTAAATACAACTGGTTTCATGGATCTCTGGGGGATGGGGAGGGGTCAAGAATTTCGACCGGGAGCCTGACTATCCAGTTAAGCCGGGCCGATGAAGATGAATCTTAGTATTGGTCGATTTTGCCTTTAAGCGGTAGCCCCAAAGGAACAAGCGGCAGACGACGTAAGAAAAGGACCGGGACCGCCACATCTCACCCTTTCCTCAATCCTCCGCTTTCACTCTAAAAACAGACTGAAGCCGCCGCAGAAGCCTCGCAAACGTGTATTTTCCGTTTTAATGATAAGACCTCACCTTAAGCTACCCCGGCTATACCCCGCGCCATGTGACATCATGAAATCTTGACCTTGGGCGGCTCTAAGTGATAGACATCAATCTCGTCTCCCCCGACGAATGCCGCATTTCCCCCCGAACAGAAACGCTCTGTTATTTGCCGTGCTTATCACAGCAATGGCGGCTTTATTCCATGAATCTGGAACCAGATTATTTGAGAACTACGGACATGTGGCTATGCTTCACTGGCTGGCTGCCGGGATGGTTACGACGTCCTTTTTCCGTTGGATCGTGCCGTGGGTGCCCCTCGGTTGCTTCGGCCGTAGGCTGAAGCTGCCGGCGTCCTGGGCATGGACTCTTCTTCCTTTTCTCCACGCCGCGGAGCAGCGGCTGGCAAGCTTTCCCGGCACGATCATCACCGGGGCCGCGACCTCCCCCGGCCTCTTCACGGTGGAGGACCTTTTCGTGACGATTGCCAGAATCGCAACGTCGCAAATCCCCGGGATGCTGGCGGTGGGCCTGCTGGCAGCCCATCTCCTGCGCCGCGATTTCAATTCCGCTCCCAGGGAGGGGACCTTTTCGGGGGTCGTGGTGATGACGAGTGCGCTGGCTTTGATGGTCTTCACCTTTAGCGATTTCTTAGGAAGCGTGCTCGGCATCAGGGCCTCCTCCTACATCCCTTTCCCCTTGATCATCCTGGTGGGCGTCACGTGCCGCCCGCCTTTGGCAGCATTATTCATCGCCCTCTGGTGCCTCGGAACCACGGTTTTAACCAGCATGGGAACCGGCCCTTTCAGCCGGGCTGGCGGCTGGGGGCCCCTGCTTGAACTCGGGATCTATAATCTGGTCGTCTGCTCGACCGCCTATCTGCTTTCCATCGGATCCACGCGATACAAGCGCCAGGTCCGCCGCAACGCTCTGACAATGGAGGCCGCCGGGGTCGAAATGTGGGAGTGGAACGCCCGGAGAGGCCTGCACTCGCACTCGCTTGACGAGGACAGCAGCAGGGTGAAGGAATGCATCGGGGGTCTCGCGCCGCTGCCAGCGCTTGCCCTGCTGGCGTGCGGGGCCGGAGGCGATCCCGACGCGATCCCGGAACATTGGAAGCGACGGCTGGAAACGGGCTCGTCCACCGCGGGCCTGCTGATGTCGGTGGGGCGGGTGACATCGCGCAACCGCGATGGAGTTCCACAAGGGGCCATCGGGATGCTTCAGGACCTTTCCGCCATCAAGGCGGCGGAGGAAGCACTCGTCGCCCTCGGGCACCAGCGGGCGCAGCTCCGGAGCCTGCAGACGCGCCTCAATCCCCATTTCCTTTTCAATGCCCTGAATGCGATTCGCGCCTTGATTCACCTGGATCCCGTAAAAGCCTCGGCCGGGGTGACCACCTTGGCGCGCTTGCTCCGGGCGAACCTCCGCAATACGGACCGGCCGCTCATCCCGCTGGCCGAGGAAATGGGGATCGTGGAGGATCTCCTGGCCGTTGCGAAAACGCGCTTCGGAGACCGGCTCACCATCCGGATCTCGGTGGCCACCGATGCAGAAGACGCTCTGGTACCGCCGATGTTGGTCTTCAATCTGGTGGAGAACGCCTTGGTCCACGGAATCGAAAAGTCCAGTGAGGCCGGGATCGTCACGGTGGTCGCAAAGTTACGGGACCAGGAATTGGTCATCTCCGTCAGCAATCCCGGCCGGCTCGATTCATCCAGCTCACCGGGGGTGGGTACCCGGGATGCGAAACAGCGGCTGCAACTGATCTTCGGCAGTCTAGGGCGCTTCCGCATGTTCCAGAGCAATGAAAGTACCGTTCTGGCCGAAGTAATAGTTCCATTCCGCGATTATGAATCTGCTCATTGTTGACGACGAACCCCTGGCGCGCGCCGAGTTGATGCGCTTGTTCGGAGAACTTCTTCCCGGATTCCGGGGAACCGAGGCTGCTAACCTGCCGGAAGCACGGACCGCGCTCCTGCGGGAAGCCTTCGATGGTGTCTTCGTTGACATGGATCTAGCCGGCAGTTGCGGTATGGACCTGCTTCCCGACGCCCGGGCCACGGGGACTCCCGTGGTGATCACCACCGCGCACGAGCGCTATGCCGTGGAGGCCTTCGAGGTCGGCGTGATCGACTACCTCCTGAAGCCGGTGGAGCTCTCGCGCCTGTTCCGCGCCATTTCACGACTGCCGAAGAACCGCCGCTCCGGGCAGGAGGACATGATCCTGCTAAGCGACCAGTCCAACTGCTGGCCGGTCCGGCCTGCCGACATCCTCATGGTGGAGGCGGAAGGCAGCTACTCGATCGTCAAATTCCCGGACAAGAAGCCGCTCACCGTCTGCCGGAGCCTGAAGGACATCGAGCAAATGCTCGGCGAAGATCATTTCATCCGGGCCAATCGCGCCCAGATCGTGAGTCTCCGGCAGATCCGCGTGATCCATCGCCAAGGTTCCGGAAGGATGGTGGCACATCTCGACGGCCACGGCGAAGTCGAGTTCTCGCGGCGCCAGGCACAAGCCTTCCGATCGCGTTTCGCCGGTTGAGCGGAGAAGGTCCGGCACCCGGCCTTTTACAAACGAACGACCGCCCGGTTGCCCGGACGGTCGTCGGCGAAACAGCTATGGCTGGTAAATCAGGGCAGCGGAACTTCCGCGATCGTCTTCAGCACGCGGCTGGCGATCTGGTAAGGATCGCCCTGCGAGTTCGGACGGCGGTCTTCAAGGTAGCCCTTGTAGCCGGCGTTGATGAAGCTGTGCGGGACGCGCACCGAGGAACCGCGGTCGGCGATGCCATAGGTGAACTTGTCGATCGACTGCGTCTCGTGAAGGCCGGTGAGACGCATGTGGTTGTCCGGGCCGTAAACGGCGATGTGCTCGTCGAGATTCTTGGCGAAGGCAGCCATGAGAGCTTCGAAGTACTCCTTGCCGCCGGTTTCACGCATGTACTTCGTGGAGAAGTTGCAGTGCATGCCGGAGCCGTTCCAGTCCAGGTCCTTGCCGAGCGGCTTGCAGTGGTAGTTCACATCCACGCCGTAGCTTTCGCAGAGGCGGTTGAGGATATAGCGTGCCACCCAGATCTGATCGGCGCAGGTCTTCGAGCCCTTGCCGAAGATTTGGAATTCCCACTGGCCCTTCGCCACTTCGGCATTGATGCCTTCGTGGTTGATGCCGGCTTCAAGGCAAAGCTCGAGGTGCTCCTCCACGATCTGGCGGGCGACGTCTCCGACGTTCTTGTAGCCGACACCGCAGTAGTATTCGCCCTGCGGGCCGGGATAACCACCCTTCGGAAAGCCAAGCGGGGCGCCGTCTTCCCAGAGGAAGTACTCCTGCTCGAAGCCGAACCAGGTGTCGGGATCGTCGAGGATGGTGGCGCGGCTGTTGGAAGGATGGGGTGTCTCGCCGTCCGGCATCATCACCTCGCACATCACCAGCACGCCGTTGTTGCGGGAACCGTCGGGGAAAACCGCCACGGGCTTGAGCACGCAATCCGAGCTTCGGCCCTCGGCCTGCTGGGTGGAAGAACCGTCGAAGCCCCAGTTCGGAAGCTGCTCGAGGGTCGGGAAGGATTCGAATTCCTTCAACTGAGTCTTGCTACGGAGGTTCGGGACGGGCGTGTAGCCGTCGAGCCAGATGTACTCCAATTTGAACTTGGGCATCGTATTCTTAGGTTGTTGTTCGGATCGCAGGGATTCGTGCGGATGAATATGGGGACGTGCAAGCCCCCAGTGCGTGCATGCGCCAGCACCGCGCCCGAGAAAGCAGTCGGCAGGCCAAGCGGCAAGCGCTGTCACATTTTTTCTTTTTGCCGACTCTCCGGCGGAAGCCTCAGATTGCTCCCAGCCGCGTGACTCCAACCGATTCCGAAAATCCTTCTTACCCGCTCGCTATCAATTGGTCGGGAATGACACACGTCGGGCGCTTCCGCACGAACAACGAGGACGCGTTCCTCGCTCTTAATTTCGATGCCCGCGAAATCCGCTATCTCGGGAAGACCGGGACCGGAAGCATGTCGGAAGCCGATTTCGTTTTCGCCGTGAGCGACGGCATGGGGGGAGCGAAATCCGGCGAATTCGCCAGCAAGATCGCCGTCGAAAAGATCACCCGGCTGCTGCCGCCCAGCTTCGGGATGGCGGCGCAGCACTTGGAAGCCGGCTTTTCGGACATCCTGCGGGAGCTCTTCGAGCGGATCCATCACTCCATCAGCGATCTGGGGCGCTACTACCCGGAGTGCCAGGGAATGGGCGCGACCCTCAGCCTCTGCTGGTTCATGCCGGGCTGGATGTGCTTTTGCCACATCGGGGACAGCCGGATCTATTACCTGCCGAAGGAGGGCGAGACACTCCAGATCACCCACGATCACTCCCACGTGGGCTGGCTGCGGCGTGCCGGAAAGATCAACGAGCGCGAAGCACGCACCCACCCCGGCCGCAGCTCTCTCTCCCAGGCTCTGGGCGGCGGAAACCAAAAGATCGATCCCCAGATCGGCCGCGTGGAATGCCGGCCTGGCGACCGCTTCCTCATTTGTTCCGATGGACTTGTGGATGGCTTATGGGACCGCCGGCTCAACGAGCTGGCCCGGAAGCATCTCTGCGCCGAGACGCTTGTGAAAGAGGCGGTGGCGGATTCGGGGCGGGACAATACCACGGCCCTGATCATCGAGGTGAGTTGAGCTCGATTTGGCGCTTCGCTTGGGGCCCTCTTCCGGGCAATTTCCTGCCGTGCCTCCTTCACTGCCAGGGCCGGGACGGGTGATCGTTCACGTGATCGATCCCGCATCGGTGGCGGACGAGGAAGCGGCCCTGCTCCTGAGCGTAGCCGAGGAGGAACAGGCCGCGCGATTCCGCTTTGAAAAGGACGCCCGGCACTGGCGGGCCTGCCGCGGCGCGCTGCGAAGCATTCTCGGCGACGCCCTGGGAGTCGCGCCCGCCTCGGTGGTTCTCCGCCTTGCGGAATACGGAAAGCCCCAGCTCTGCCCGCCTTTCGACCACCTGCACTTCAATCTCTCCCATTGCCGCGAGTTGGCCTTGGTCGCGCTCGCATGCGATGGCCCGATCGGGGTGGACATCGAAGCGGAGGACCGGGGGCGGAGCCTGCTGGGCTGCGAGCACGCATTCTGCCATCCGGATGAAATGGCCATCCTGCCCGAAAGCGAACAGGACAGGGCTTCTGTCTTGCTCGACCTGTGGACGGGCAAGGAGGCGCTGTTGAAGGCGCTCGGCACCGGCATGTCCTTGGCACCGGAGACGGTTTCGATGGTGCCTCCCGGCCGGCAAGGGGTGGGTAGCCACCCGCGATTGCAGGAATTCCGGCTGGAGCGCCTGGAGCATCCGCGTCTGGAGAACTATTTCGCGCGCGTCGCCGTGCCGGTGGGGACGCGGGAAATTCTAATCGTGGCCTGAGCATCGACAGCTTGAGCTCCCTCGTGACAAGCTAACTCCGCGCCAAGCGCTTCCATGCCCGATGTGATCCACTTTCACTGCCCCGCTTGCGGCATTACATTGCGCATGCCTCCGCACGCGGTGGCCTTCCACGGGCCCTGCCCGAGGTGCCGGCAGGAAATCGCCGCGCCGGATCCCTCCACGGGTGCCGGAGCACGCCGCATCACCGTCCCCGGCGGCGATGTAATCGATCCGGCTGGGCCGGGGGCCTCACGGCGAGACGATCCCTTCAATCCGTTTGTTAAAGCACAACCGGCACCCCAACCGGCTCCCCAACCGGCTCCCCAACCGGCTCCCCAACCGGCTCCCCAACCGGCTCCACAACCGGCTCCCCAACCGGCTCCACAACCGGCTCCCCAACCGGCTCCCCAACCGGCTCCACAAATTCTGCCGGAGCCCGTAGCCGCGCCGAGGCTTGGGCGCCCAACCCCGTTTTCCCAGCCTCTCCTCTCGCCCGACCTCGCGGCCCGCCGGGAATATCCGCCTCTACCCGCTCTCGCCGATCGCAGGTTGATCCGTACGGTCGTGGTACTTTCGTGCCTGCTCGCCGGGATGCTCGGGCTAGGCGTCGGATTCCTACTGGGCACGCAACATCTGCCCGCAGCTGGCATCCAGCCACCGGGAGCAGAGTCCGATCGGCCCGACCAGAAGGGGCCGCCACCGGCCAAGCCGGAAGCCGCGACACCCTCCCTTGCCGACCGGGTTCCACCGCCGATCGAGCGCAGCGAGGAACCGCCGATCAAGGTGATCTCCGCCCCGGAAGCTGCTTTGAAGGCGTTTCTCTCCGCACCCGATTGGCGTGCGCGCCTGAAGCATTCTCTCTTTCCCGAGAAAGTGGCGGTGAAGATGGAGGCTTACTACACCGAGACTCCCTATCAACCCCTCGCCCCCGCCTCGTTGAAGGCGGGTATCGTCCATTCGGACAAGGAGGCCGGCACCAAGGTGGCCGCCTACCAAATCACAACGGAGACCCGGCCGGAAGCATTCACGGTCGCGGTGATGGAGACAGCCGAGGGCTGGAAGGTCGATTGGGAAGCCTTCACCGAATTTCATGATGACCACTTCGCCCGCTTCGCTGCCGGTGAAGGCAGTGAGATCGGCACCTTCCACCTGCAGGTCCGGAACACCCACTACTTCGGCGACAAGTTCCCGGGCATCGAGAATTACACTGCCTTCCTGCTCGACCCGCCCATGTCCGGCCGCAGCAAATACGGTTTCGTCGCCACCGGCTCGGACCTGCACCGTTCCTTTGCGGCTGCGATCGGATGGGGCGAGCCTTGTTCCTGCGTGCTTGAGATCGCGCGGCGTTCCGTAGGCGAGGGAGCCGGTTACTTGGAGATCACCCGGATCGTTTCGCCCAACTGGCGGCCATCTCCCGATTGAAGCGCTCCCAAGCTTCCGGCGAATCGATGTCCCAGATGCCTTCAGGAAAATGGACTTTGGAGACGGCGTTTCCGTGGTTCCGCGTGATCGCCTTGGCTCCTTGATCCCCTGAGAGAGATTGCAGCTCGCTGAAATGCTCCGCCGAAAACAAGGCGGGCGGGCCGCATGCCTCGCCGTGATCGCAAAGCACGATGGAAATGCCCGGCTGCCGCAATCGCCCGAACATCTCCGCGAAGGGAGCGGATCCCACCATCGGTTGATCCGAGAGCAGCACGAGCACGGCGTCCAGATCCGGGCGCATCGCTTGGAGCTCCAGCATTCCCGCCGCAAGGGAAGCGCCCATCCCTTCCTCCCACCCTCGATGTACCAGGGTCGCCACGCCCTGTGGGCAAGGACGCCCGAGGATAAGCTCCGCACGGGAGCCGAGCACCCTGAGCACGGGATCGCACCCTGCATCCCGTGCTGCCATGCAAGCGCCGTCCAGCAAGGTTATCCCCCCCATCTCCAGCAACTGCTTCGGCGAGCCGAAGCGGCTGGCCTTCCCCGCTGCCAGTACGAGCGCGCCGGTTTTCATGCAGGCACCGGAGCGGCGTGGATCGTCCCCTTCCGGTCGCGCAGGAAACCCGCGGGCGCCCCGGCCAAAGCGGCTTGAATTTCCGCGACAATCGCCAGCGCGATGGTGGCCGGATGATGCCCGCCTAGATCAAGGCCTACGGGAGCGTGGAAGCGGTCGGTCACCGTGGGATCTTCCAGGAGACCGAATGCACCGAGTTCCGCAAGGAGGGTCTCCCGCCTGCGACGCGAGCCGAGCAAGCCGACGTAGCCATACCCGGCCGGGAGGATCTCACGCAGGAAGGCAAGATCGCTGGCGAGGTGGTGGGTCATCACTAGTACCGCCGTCGTCTCATCCGGCTGGAACTGCGCGGTGAGCTCGGGGGCCGAGAGCGCCCGGATCGCCTCACCCGCGATGCGCGGCGTCTCCGCGATCATCCGCTGTTCCCTCACCACGCGGTGCCGCTGCCACCCAAGGGACGCGGCAAACGACAGCACGGGCTCGATGTCGGGAGTCCATCCCACCACGACCAGACGCGGAGGCGGCGTGGCAATTTCCACGAGGGCGTCCTCCGCGCTCCCGCTGGCGAAGCGGGTTCCCTCGCGGTCGCTCACCAAGGTCACGGCCCTGCGATCCCGCATCGCCGATTCGATCGCAAGCGGCAGCTCGTGGGAAATTTCCTCGATCAGGATGTGGAGCTTTCCCGGGCAACCGAAATGCGGGCGGGTATCGATGACAATCCGCCGCGGCTTTCCTTCCTCCATGACCTGCCGGGCCGTCCGGGCCACGCCTTCCTCCAGACACCCGCCGCTGAGGGAACCGCAGAAGCTGCCATCCTCTGCTACCAGCAAGCGGGCTCCCGGCTGGCGGTAGCTGGAGCCCTCCCGCGCAACCAAGGTAGCCAGCGCGAGACGCCCGCCGCGGTTTGCCCGGGCGAAGTCGAAGAGAAAGGGCCAATCGGACATCGGAACAAGCGGCGGACGCGCCGGATCAGGTCCAGCTTAGATCCTGTTTTACCAAGGGCAAGGTACGGACCCGCTTGCCCGTGGCGGCGAAGATCGCGTTGCAGATCGCCGGGGCCGTCGGAGGCAGGGCGGGCTCGCCGAGTCCCGTGGGCGAATGGTCCGATTTCGCGAAATGAACTTCCACCTTGGGTGCGTCTTTCATCGTGAGCAGCGGGTACTCGTGGAAGTTCGTCTGCTTCACCGCGCCGTTCTCGACGAGAATCTCCTGGAACCAGGCCGCGCTGAGGCCGTCGATCATCGAGCCTTCGACCTGATTCTCCGCTCCGCTCAGATTCATGATCGGTCCCACATCCACCCCGGCGCTGAGCCGGTTCACCTTCAGAACGCCCTCCTTGCTGACCGTGACATCGGCCACCACCGCGACGTAGCCAAGATGGCTGAAGTGGAAGGCGATTCCGCGGCCGCGGCCCTTCTCCAGCTTTTCTCCCCAGCCCGCCTTCTCCGCCGCCAGGCGAAGCACGCCTTTCATGCGCGTGGCATTGTACGACTGGCCGCGCCCGCCGGTCGGCGGCACCTCGCGGTCCTCGCCGAGCAGCGCCAGACGGAACTCCAGCGGATCCTTCTTCGCCGCGTGGGCCATCTCGTCGATGAAGCACTGGATCGCCCAAGCCAGCGCGCAGGAGCCCGGCGCGCGCCACCAGCCCAGCGGCGTGTTGCTGGGCAGGATCGTGCGCTCCAGCAGGAGATTCGGCACGAAGCGGCTGGGGAACTCGTCACCGCCGAGATCCGCGCCGTTGCCGGTGCGCTCGTCGCTATTGAGGCCGAAGGTGACGAAATGATCGGCCCATGCGGAAAGGCGGCCATTTTCATCCACGCGTCCGCGGAAATGATGCCAGCCGCCCGCGCGGTAATAGTCGTGGGCGAGGTCTTGCTCGCGGGTCCAGGTCACCTTTACCGGCGTGCCCTCCATCTTCTGCGCGATCGCCGCGCACTCGATGATGAAATCCCCCATCAGGCGCCTGCCGAAGCCGCCGCCGATGCGGGTCATGTGGATCGTGACCTTGTCCTTCGGGATCTTCAGGGCTTTCGCGACTCCATCAAAGGCGCCACCGGGATTCTGCGTCGGTGCCCAGATCTCCACCGCCCCGTCCTTGAAGACGGCGGTGCAATTCTGCGGCTCTAGGTTTGCATGGGAAAGGTGCGGGTAGTGATAGCTCGCTGCGACCGTCTTGCCGTCTTCCGGAAACTCCGGCTCGCCGGTCTTACGGATCTCATTCGCTCCCTTTCCCCTCATCACCTCGGCCGCTTTCGCGGCGTGGGCGGCGAAACTCTCCTTGCCATCGGCATCCCATGCCACCTTCAGCGCCGCCTTCGCCTTGAAGGCGCTCCAAGTGTCGCCGGCGATGATCGCAACCCCCGGCAGCAGTCCGTAGTGATCGCCCGTCCCCTCGATCACGAAGGCATCCGTCACGCCCGGCGATTTCTTCACGGCGTCCAGATCGGCCTCCTTTACCTTGCCGGTGAAAACGGGGCAACGCACGTAGCAGGCGTACTTCATTCCCGGCTGCTTCTGATCAATCCCGAACAGCGGCTGACCAGTCACGATCTTCGGATTGTCCACCCCGCCGATCCGCCTCCCGAGGAGCTTGAAATCCGCGACCTTTTTGAGCTTCACCGATTTCTCGTGGGGAACCGGCAGCGCGGCGGCCGCGACGGCGAGCGGACCGTAGCCCGCTTTCCTGCCGCTAGGCTTGTGGACCACTTCGCCGGCGATGGCCTCGCACTCCGCCTCGGGCACCCCCCACTCTTTGGCCGCGGCGGCCACGAGCATCGTGCGCGCGATCGCGCCCATCCGGCGCAGCCGGTCGTAATTCGACGGCGTGGACATGCTCCCGCCCGCCATCTGGCGGCCGAAGTCCTTCTCGCTCACGGGTGCCTGCTCCACGACGACCTTTTCCCACGGAACCTCCAGCTCCTCGGCGACGATCATGGGGAGAGAGGTTTTCACTCCCTGGCCCACCTCGGGGTTCTTCGCGAAAATCGTCACCACCCCTTCCGGCGTGATGCGAACGAAGGCATTCGGGGAGAAGGCGGAGCCGCCTTCGGCCGCGGCACCGGTCCAGGAGCCCAGCAGGAATCCGCCGCCCGCGAGGGCCCCGAGTTTGAAAAACCCGCGCCGGTCCAAGTTGTCGAATGTGGCACTCATGGTTATCGGGCGGCTGCGGTGTGGATTGCCTGGCGGATGCGCTTGTAGGTGGCGCAACGGCAGAGGTTGCCCGACATGGCGGAGTCGATGTCGGCGTCGGTCGGCGTCGGCTTCTCCGCGAGCAAGGCCGCGGCGCTCATGATTTGCCCGGCTTGGCAGTAGCCGCACTGCGCCACATCCAGATCGCACCATGCCTGCTGCAGGTCCGAAAGCTTCGCCGCCGCGGACAGGCCCTCGATAGTCGTGACCTTTTTCTCCCCCACCGCGGAGACCGGCACGCTGCATGAACGCACGGCCTTGCCATCGAGGTGGACCGTGCACGCGCCGCAGAGGCCCATGCCGCAGCCGAATTTCGTTCCCACGAGATCGAGGTGGTCGCGGAGCACCCACAGCAGCGGGGTGTCCTCGGCGACCTCGGCCTTTCGCGCCTCGCCGTTGACATGAAGTATGAAGTTTTTCATCGGGTTTCCGGATCCTCTGCACGTTAGCGATTCTATCGCCCGGCAGCCAGAAAACCCCGCCGAAGATGAACCGGAGGCTTAGAGGGACTTCGCCGCCGCTTTCTTCCCGGATTTCTTGGGCTTCTCACGCAGAACGAGATCCAGCAAACCGGGGAAGCGCTTTTCAAGCTCCTCTTCGCGGACGGTGTTGAGGCAGCGGGTGCCTTCGGTGCGGGTGAGGACCAGCCCGGCTTCACGCAGGACGGCGAAATGGTGGGAGACGGTGGCCTTCGAGATCTCGAGGGGGATATCGCCGCAGGCAAGCTCGCCGGCATCCATGAGCGAGCGCAGGATCTCGATCCGGCAGGGGTCGGAGAGGGCCTGCATCACCGCCGGCAGGGTGACATCGCCGAGGGCCGGATGGATGTAGGGCTTCATCGCGAGGCAAGGTAGCACGGGAGCATTGTTCGACAACGATCGAATTATCGTTTGACGGCGCAAAAAGCGGGCTTATCGGTTGTTCGACGCTCATCGAACGAACCACCACCCCACCATGGAATATCGATATCTCGGCGGATCGGGCCTGCAGGTCCCGGTCCTGACGCTCGGCACCGGCACTTTCGGCGGCGACGGCCCGCTCTTCTCCGCCTGGGGGAATAGCGGCGTCGAGGAGGCGAAGCGGCTCATCGACATCAGCCTGGAAGCCGGGCTGAACATGTTCGACAGCGCGGACGTTTACTCCGCGGGACGAGCGGAGGAAATCCTGGGCAAGGCGATTGAAGGGAAGCGCGACCAGGTCCTCATTTCCACCAAGGGCACCTTCCGCACCGGCGAGGGCCCGAACGACATCGGCTCCTCCCGCCACCACCTGACCCGGACGATCGAGAGAAGCCTCAAGCGACTGGGAACGGACTACATCGATCTCTTCCAGCTGCACGGCTTCGACGCGCAAACGCCGATAGAGGAAGCCCTTTCCACCCTCGATGACTTCGTACGCGCCGGAAAAATCCGCTACATCGGTGTCTCGAATTTCTCCGGCTGGCATCTGATGAAATCGCTGGGCATCGCGGAGAAATACGGCTGGGCCCGCTACGTGGCGCACCAAGCATACTATTCGCTGATCGGCCGCAGCTACGAGTGGGAGCTCATGCCGCTGGGACTCGACCAGAAGGTGGGCGCTGTGGTCTGGAGTCCGCTGGGCTGGGCCCGCCTGACCGGGAAAATCCGCCGCGGCTCCCCGCTGCCGGAAAGCAGCCGTCTCCAGTCCCAGCTCAATGCGGACGTGGCCCCGCCCGTGGATGAGGAGCACCTTTACCGCGTGGTGGACGCCCTCGATGAAATCGCCGCGGAGACCGGCAAGACCGTCCCGCAAATCGCGATCAACTGGCTGCTTCAGCGCCCCACCGTTTCGACCGTCGTGATCGGCGCGCGCAACGAGGATCAGTTGCGCCAGAATCTGGGGGCCGTCGGTTGGAACCTGACGAAGGAACAGGTGGCGAAGCTGGATGCCGCCAGCGCCACCCCGCTCGCCTACCCCTATTTCCACCAGGTGTGGTTCGAGCGCAATCCCTCCCCCGTTTCGTGAATCTTCAACTGGAAAAGAAGTAATCCTCATGTCCTCGCTTCAACAACCTCTCCGGATCGGCCCTTGGGACCTGTCAAACCGCATCGTCATGGCCCCGCTTACCCGCTGTCGCGCGAGCGAGGGCCGGGTGCCGAATGAAATGATGGCCGAATACTACCGGCAAAGAGCCGGTGCCGGCCTGATCATCGCCGAGGCCACCTCCATCTCCCCGATGGGGGTCGGCTACCCGGACACGCCCGGCCTGTGGTCCGCCGCACAGGTGGACGGATGGAAACTCGTCACGGATGCCGTCCACCGGGCTGGCGGGATCATCATCGCCCAGCTCTGGCACGTCGGCCGGATCTCCGATCCGCACTACCTGAATGGGAAGACGCCGGTATCCTCCAGCGCGATCGCCCCGGAAGGCCACGTGAGCCTCCTGCGCCCGAAGAAAGCGTATGAAACTCCCCGCGCGCTGGAACTCCCGGAGATCCCCGGCATCATCGCGGACTACCGGAAAGCCGCCGAAAATGCGATGGAGGCCGGTTTCGACGGTGTCGAGATCCACGGTGCGAACGGCTATTTGCCCGAGCAGTTCCTGAACGACAGTACCAACAGGCGGACCGACTCCTACGGAGGATCGACCGAGAACCGCGCCCGCTTCATGCTGGAAGCGGTGGATGCCGCGATCTCCGTGTGGGGGCCGGACCGGGTAGGTCTTCATCTTTCCCCGCGCCCGTCTCAGGATGGCGGGGACTCGGATCCCGTGGCGACCTACGGCCACGTCGCCCGCGAGTGCCACGCCCGGGGAATCGCCTTCCTCTTCATCCGGGAGGGGATCGACGAGGAGCATCGCGTCACACCCCACCTGAAAAAAGTCTTCGGCTCCGCCATCATCGCCAACGACGGGCTCTCCCGGGAAGAGGGCGAGAGGCTTCTCGCGAGCGGCGAGGCCGATGCCATCTCCTACGGCCGGCCATTCATTGCAAATCCCGATCTCCCCCGCCGCTTTGCCATGGGCGCGCCCCTCAACGAGCCGGATGCCTCGAGCTTCTACGGCCAAGGCCCCGAAGGCTACATCGACTACCCGACCCTCGATTCCCGCTTCGCGGCGGCCTCTTGAGCCATTTCCCCCTCCCCTTCCGGATCATGAAACGCCTCGCGGACATTCCCCTGTCGGTGCTCGATCTCTCCCCCATCGTGGAGGGCGGCACGATCGCGGACAGTTTCCGCAATAGCGTGGATCTCGCGCGTCACGTCGAAAAGCTCGGCTACACGCGCTTCTGGCTGGCGGAGCACCACAATATCCCGGGTATCGCCAGCGCCGCCACCTCGGTCTTGATCGGTCACGTGGCGGCCGGAACCACGACGCTGCGGGTCGGATCCGGAGGCATCATGCTGCCGAACCACGCGCCGCTGGTGATCGCCGAGCAATTCGGGACCTTGGAGGCGCTTTATCCGGGCCGGATCGATCTCGGCCTGGGCCGTGCTCCGGGCACCGATCAAGTCACTTCGCGGGCCTTGCGCCGCGATCCCGCGGCGGCGGACGATTTCCCGGACCAGGTCCAGGAACTCATCACCCTGCTGGGACGGCCGAATCCCGCGCAACGCGTGAAGGCGATCCCCGGCGCGAACTCCAATGTCCCGGTCTGGCTGCTCGGCTCCAGCACCTTCAGCGCGCGCCTGGCGGCTTTCCTCGGGCTGCCCTTCGCGTTCGCCGCCCATTTCGCTCCGCGCCTGCTGCACGAAGCCCTCAAGATTTATCGCGAGAATTTCCAAGCCTCAGCCCGCTGGCCGCAACCGTACGCGATGGTGGGCGTACCGGTGATCGCGGCGGATAGCGACGAGGAAGCACGCTACCTCTCCACCTCCGTCCTGCAGCAGATCCTGAATCTCATCCGGCATGCTCCCACACCGGTCCCGCCGCCGGTCGCGAGCATGGACGGCCGCTGGAGCCCGGCGGAAAGAGCCGCGGTGCAGGATCATCTGGGGGCCGCGATCATCGGCGGCCCGGAAACCGTAAAAGCCCGGCTCGAGGAATTCGTCGCCGCGACCGGGGCGGATGAATTGATGATCCACTCCGGCTTCCATAGCCACGAGGACCGGAAACGCAGCTACGGGATCGTGGCTCAAGCGGCCGGATGGGACGGAGTCACGGCACCATCGGCGTGATTTTGTATCCTTTCTTCGCGAGGTGGGCGCGCACGCCGGATTTTCCGGTATAGTGCGCCGCCCCGGCCGCGAAGAAGTGGATGTCCTGAGGGGACTTTTTCAAGGTGTTGTCGATGTAGCCCGCCATGATCACGTCGCGGTCCGTGAGCAGGCGCTTGATCAGACGCTCGCCCAGTTCCTTGTACTCCCCTTCGGAAGTTGCCTTGATCGACTTGGCGCACTCCGCCTCGATCTTCTCTACATCCCCGGCGATGTAGGCATCCACCAGATCCTTCGTGGCGTCCTTTCCCTCGGTACGGTCTTTTCTCATCAGACGCAGCGTCTCGCCCAGCAGGATGGTCTGCTCCTTTTCATTGAAATCCGCGAATCCCGAGAGCTGTTCAGCGGTGCTCTGCATGCCGGCCGTCTTTTTCCCGCCGGCCTCGGCCCGGTCCCAGAGGTTCATGTCGAGCGGCTTTCCCCCTTCCAATTGGAAAGGAAGCATCGGCAGCATGATCGCCACGTACCAAGTCTTGAGCACTTGGAACGGCCCCGCGTCGAGATTCGGATTGATGTGCTTCAGCTCGTCGTCGAGCTGCTTTGAAAGCTCTTTGCCAATGGATTCGGAGAGCTTCTTGCCATCGCGGCGGATGACGAGCTGCACCGCGCCCGCTTGCGTGGCGGCGTCGAAGGGCGCCTCGGTGTGCACAGCGGTGGCTTCACTGAATGCTTTCTCCGCCGCCGGGTGAAGCGTTGCCGCAGGCCCCTTGCTCACATGGATGGTGCCGAAGAGATAGGACGTCTTTTCGAGACCTTCCCCTTCGATCTTCCAGAGCAGCGGCCTGACCGGGTGCTCCGGTTCCGCCTTTGCCGCGGGAAGCACCGCAAGACCGGCCGCCAGGAGCGTCGCAAAAAAACGCCCTGTGCGGGCGAGGAAAAGGGGGGCGGGCTTCACGGGCCGCACGATGACATAGCTGCCTGAGGGAACAAGGCCGGGTTCATGCTCCCGTGTGGTTATCCAGCGGATCCGGGCACCGGTCGCGGAGGCGGCAGCGGCCGCAGTGCTCGCCGATGAAAAGCTCGTCCACCCAGGATACCAGTTTCTTCAGGTCCTCCGCTTCGTCCGTCAGGAATCCCGCCTCGAAATTCCGCCGGTCCGCATGCTTCGCGCCCATGCCGGCACCGGTCAAGTTCGGCGATCCCACGAAAGCGCGCCGCCCGTCGGCGATCACCGCCTTCGTGTGAACCCGGGGACAAAGGACCCGCTCGAAAAGCTCGCTTTCGACCAGCACCGGATAGCGGTCGAAATCCTCGCGGAACCGCGGGCCCGGCTCCTTCGCGTGGATCAACCGCACCCCCACCCCGCTCTCGACCAGTTCGGCCAGCACCTTGAGAAAAGGCACCGATCGCCTCCCTCGCGCCACGTGCATGTCCTTGATATCCGCAGTGACGATCCAAAGAAACCGCCGCGCCTGCGGCACCAGCTCCCCGATGACGCGGGAATGGATTTCTTCGTTGAGGATCAGCTCGCGCACCGGGCGAGTGAATTCCTTGTGGGCCCGATCTTCAATCTTTCCGCTTCAGCAGCGGGAAGAGCACGACATCGCGGATCGTGGGTGCCCCCGTGAGCATCATGATCAGGCGGTCGATCCCGATGCCGATGCCGCCCGCGGGAGGCATGCCGTGCTCCAGCGTTTCAATGAAATCGTAGTCCACCTTCTGCGTCTCCTCGCCGGACTGGTGCTCCAGGCGTTCGCGCTGCACGTCGGGGTCGTTGAGCTCGGAGTAGCCGGGGGAGATCTCCTGACCGTTGATCACGAGCTCGTACACCTCCACCGTTTTGCCGCCCGGGCTGAGCTTGGCGAGCGGCACGAGCTGGCTGGATACGCGCGTGACAAAGCAGGGATCGAAGGACTTTTCCTCGACCAGCTTTTCGAAAACCTGCTGCACCACCTCGTGATCCTCCATCTCCGAGGAAATCTGCACGCCGAGCTCCTCGCAGCGCTCGCGCCGTTGCTCCGGGGTGAGGGTGAAGAAATCCGCACCGGCCGCCTCCGCTACCAGATCGCCGTAGTCCGCGCGCTTCCAAGGGCGTTGCAGGTTGATCGTGCGGATCACGTTGCCCTCGTCGTCCTTGTGCTCGATCTGCAAGCCGCCGCAGAACTTCTCCGCGAGGTGGCAGACCAGCGATTCCACGAGATCCGCCATGATCTCGAAATCCGCGAAGGCCTGATAGGCCTCCAGCATCGTGAACTCCGGGTTGTGGCGGCGGGAAATCCCTTCGTTGCGGAAATTGCGGTTCAGCTCAAAAACCTTCGTGAAGCCTCCGACCAGGAGACGCTTGAGGAAAAGCTCGGGCGCGATCCGCAGCGTGAGGGGCATGCCCAGCGCGTTGTGGAAGGTCTCGAAAGGCCGTGCCGCGGCCCCGCCCGGAATATCCTGGAGCATCGGCGTCTCCACCTCGAGGAAGCCGCGCTCATGGAAAAATGCACGGATTTCCGCCACCATCCGGCTGCGGATCACGAACACGGCGGCGCTTTCCTCGTTCGACATCAGGTCGAGGTGGCGCTTGCGGTACTTGATCTCGCGATCCGCCACGCCGTGCCACTTGTCGGGCATCGGCCGCAGGGACTTCGAAAGCACGGTGAACTTCGAAACCTTGATGGATGGCTCGCCCGTGCGCGTGGTGAAAGTTTCACCCTCGATGCCGAGCCAATCGCCGCGATCAAGGCATTCGAAGACGGCGAGATCTTCCGGCGAGAGGTCCTTGATCGAGATGTAGCCTTGGATGCCGCCGTGGATGTCACCCACGTGGAAGAAACAGGACTTGCCCATGTTCCGCAGGCCGGTGATGCGGCCGGCCACCTTCACCTGTACGCCTTCCGCGAAATCCGCGCGTAGCTCGGCAGGAGAGTGAGTGGTGTCGAAGGCCGCGCCGAAGGGATCCACGCCGAGTTCGCGCAATTTCCCGAGCTTCTCACGGCGGACGGCGATGAGTTCGGCTTCGGTGGAGTGCGGCTGGATGGCTTCGGACATGGCGGGGCAGGCAGTAAAGGCAGGAGACGCAAGAGTCCAGAGTCCAGATGCAAGACCTTGAAAAAGAAAAGGCGGCATCCGGTCCCGGTGACAGACGAACGGTCTGCGGGAAGAAACGCCGACGGCGGCCACCACAGGCGGGCCTGACACGGGTCCGACTTTCAATCCGGAGCAAGTGGTTGATTCTTTGTCGGCTCAGACGGAGGACGGGGGTTGGTCCCGCCTGTCCAGCGTGACAGCAGCGAAACATTCCAAGCGCGCGCGCGTTCCTTTCCCATGATCCGGTGCCTCCTCCTCGCAACCCTCCTTACCGGGCTACCCGCCGGGGCGCAGTTTCGGAGGGACGACCCCTACCCGCGCATCCACGACCCGTCCACGGTGGTGGCGGAGGGCGGCGGCGTCTGGTCGCTCTGCACCGGCCACGGGATTCCGATCCTGAAGCGGGAGGCGGACGGGCGCTGGAAGCGGGAAGCGGTGGTTTTTTCCGAATATCCGGAATGGCATAAGCGGGAAGTGCCCGCAAACCGGGGCCACCTCTGGGCACCCGACATGATCCGCCTCAAGGACCGTTGGTTTGTGTACTACTCCGTCTCAAGCTTCGGCTCCAATGAATCCGCCATCGCACTGGTCACCGGGAAGACCCTCGATCCCGGTTCAAAGGACTACGGCTGGCAGGACGGAGGAATGGTGATCCGTTCGCGAAAGGCCGACCGCTTCAACGCGATCGATCCCGCCCTGGTCATGGCCGACGGCCGCCTGTGGATGAGTTTCGGCTCATTCTGGGAAGGCATCTTTCTGATCGAGCTGGATGCAGATACCGGCCTCCGGAAACGGCCCGACGAGCCCCCTCTGAAACTGGCCATGCATCAGGAGATTGAAGCCCCCTTCATCCACCGGCACGGCGGCTACTACTATCTCTTCGTGAACTGGGGGAAGTGCTGCCGCGGCGTGGATAGCACCTACGAGATCCGGGTAGGGCGCAGCAAAAAGATCACCGGCCCCTACCTCGACCACGAGGAAATAGACCTGAAGGATGGCGGCGGCTCGCTCTTCCTCGGCACCGAGGGCCGTTTTATCGGCCCGGGACATGCCTCCATCTTCAAGGAGAAGGGAAAGGAGATGCTGGTCCACCATTTCTACGACAAGGACCGCGGAGGCAGATCGGACCTCCGGATGTTGCCGCTCGAGTGGAAGGACGGGTGGCCGGTGATCGCCAAGTAGCACCGGCAGGGAAAGACACCTACCATTTCCACCCCAGCCCGACCGTAAAGCCGAGCGCATCGATGCCCGGGTTCGGCGAGGTTTGGCCGCCATTGGAATGGTGGATGAAATAGGCTCCTCCCAGGACGGAAAGGTTGGGCGCGATTTCCTGGCGCAGCCCGAGTTGGGAGAACCAATTCAAGGTGAAGTCCTGTCCTTGGCCGCCCGCCTCGTTCGTGGAGTTCGTCAGCCCGACACCGCCGCCGATGGAGAAAAACAACGAGGTCTTCTCGTTCGGAAACCAGTATTCGATGGAAGGTGCCCCGGAGAGCCCCAGGTAATAGTCTTCCGGCCCTTCGACGATCGATTCGGTGAGCAACGAAACGCGGCTGCGCACGACGAGGCGGGACCCGTCGTCACCGGCGAACCAGTTGAGCACCACCGGGCTGCGAAGGGTGAACTGCGTCGGGGCGATCTCGTAATCGATAGGCGTATTGCTTCCGATGTTCCACAGGTACCCGGATTCCAAGGTGAGTTCCCATGCCTCGGCAGGATGGGCGGCGTCCCGGGCGACAGCGGGCAAGGCGGAGGCGAGAAGAAGGGCGATGGTTTTCATGCGGTTATTTTTTTCAGGGAAGGTCGTCATCGTCGCCGGGAACCGGCGGGATGAAATCCTCCCGCTGGAGAAGGCGTTTGAGATCCAAATCGTCCAGGAGATCCTCAGGGGTGCGGATGACGGTGGAGGCGTAGGGGGCGATGCGATCCAACTCCGCAACGGCGCAGTGGACCATCGAAGAGATGATATCGGCATCGTAGAGTTCCCGGTCGAAGAGATTCGTGATCCGGAAAACCAGGCGCTGGCGGTCGAGGTCGTATTCGAAGCCACCCAAATTGAGCGTCTTGTTCGCACGCGCCAGCAGCTCCAGCAGGTACGGCTGGTGTTCCTCGTCGAGCGGCAGCGGCATCTCCCCCATCACGGCGAGGGCATTCATCGGCACGTAGGCCTGCACGATCATTTCGATGCGCGTGTGGTGGGCGGAGAAAACGGAGCGCAGGACATCGCGCCCCTCGACGAGTTCGGCATGCCAGCCGTTGCGCCCGAAGGCGTCTTCTACCGAGAGGATCTGGCGGGAAGGAGGTCGCATGCGCGGAGGATGAACATCGGTTTTTGAACGTCCAACACTCAAGGTGGATTTATGAAGGGATCCGCCCGCGGATGGCCTTGGCCAGGAGATCCCGCCGGTCCTTTGCCACCGGGGCCAGGGAAAGATGGATGCCGGAGTTCTTCTCCGCCGAGAAATGCAGGGTCAGAAGGGAATGTCCGATCTCCGCGGAGACGATTTGACCCCACGGAATGACCTGCATGCCCGATTCGGGCCGGAAAAACGGGAAAATCTCCACCCCGATGGGGCTGAGGAGGATATACGCGTGCTTCGTGCAGCGCCAGGCGATCCGGACCGAGACGGCGGCGAGCGCCAAAGGAACCAAGCCCCAGGCCGGATGCGGCAAGCCGGGATTCTCCGCCCGATGCGGAGCCAGCAGGAAAAACACGAGCGCCGCCATGATGCAGACAGCCGCCGCCATCCAGAAGCCGACAGCCTGTCCGGCGCGGGTGAAGCGCAGCTCTTTTTGGGATTCCGCGACAGGCATCTGGGGCGATTTTTCTCAAGGAAGCGGCGGGAGGGAAGCCCATTCCCGCGAGATTCGGCTTGCAGGACCCGGCGTGGCGCGTTTGTTGGGCATCGTGCGCGGCTTGTTCACATGGCTCCTGATGTTCGGCGTGATTGCCGGGCTCTGCGGCCGCGTGCTCGCACTGGACCACAGCCACGGGCACGGCGACGACGCATCCGAATGTTGCGGCCATTCGCACCATGACTCTCCGGAGGAGGATCCCGGGCCGACACCGGACTGCCCGCCCTCGACCCAGGAACACCACACGCATGCGTGCTGCCACCCGGCACCCTTGGCAAATGCCGACGTCCAGGTCCACGGACCGGTGGCACCGGGAGGTTCTTGGGTGAACGTAACTTGGTCCGCGGTACGGCCGCCGGATGAGCCGGTCTTCGCCTTGGACAAGCCCCCTTTGATCTGAGCATCGCTTGAACGATGTTCCGGCCTGCCGTTTTGCGGCCCGCCGTCTTCCCCGCGATTTTTCCCTTCGCGGCGGTTGCCCCGATCCACCGGCCTCCGGGCTGATTTCCCGATGATCCGGGCCCTTCCGCGTCTAAGCGAGAAGGCCCTCCATTTTCCGACGATCATGTTTCCACGTCTCCTTGCGGGTTTGCTCTTACTCGCCCCGCTCCAGCTTTCGGCCGAGGGTGCCGAAGTCCTCAGCTATGCCACTTTGCCCGGCAGGGTCCGGGCCTCGAATCCCGATCTGGCCGCCGCACGCCTCCGCATCCGCGAGGCGCTGGGGCGGATGAAGCAGGCCGGGCGGCCCTCCAACCCCCGGCTCGAAACCGGATTCGAACACGACTCGCGCTTTCGCGAGGGGCGGATCGAGATCGGCATCTCGCAGAGCTTCCCCGTGACCAAGCGCTTGCAGCTTGAAAAGCACGTTTCGCTGGCTGCGGTGGAAGCCGCGGAAGCGGAGGTCCGGGATGTAGAGAGAAGGCTCGTCGCAGAGGCGCGGGACGCTTTCGTCCGGGTGCTGGCGATCCGCAGCAGAAGAGAATTGCTGCGGGAGCAGGAGGCCCTTTCCGGCAAGCTGGCGGACTTCATTTCCGCCGCCGTGGAAAAAGGCGAGGGTTCTCCTCTCGATGCCGGACAGGCCCGTCTGGAGGCGGCGCGGATGGCGACGGAGGCCCGCAAGCTGGATGCCGAGGAAGCCGCCGCGACCGGTGAACTGAAACCGCTGCTGGGTCTCCCGCCAGCGGCCAACCTGCATCTCTCCGGCACCCTCGGAGAGGTGGCGCTACCACCCGGAGGAAAGACGATCCGGCGCCCGGATCTGGACGCCGCCCGGCTGGAGGCGCAAGCCGCCGGGGGCGAGATCGCGGTGGAGCAATCGAAACGCCGTGAAGACGTGGAGGCGGGTGTTTTCGCCGCTGCGGAACGAAGCGAAGACGCTCCCGAGGGTCTCGATACGGAGGCGATCGTAGGCATCCGCTTCAAGCTCCCCCTGCCCTTCTGGAACAAGAACGAAGGAGCCATCGACGAAGCGATCGCACGGAGCGAGCGGAAGGACAAGGAGGCCGTCGCACTCGCCGATAACATCCGCCATCAAGCGGCGACAGCCCGTGCCGAAATGGAGCAGTGGGCGGCGATGATCGGCGAGCTCGACGGCAAGCTGCTCCCGCTCGCCACCGAGCAGACCGCCCGGACGGAGACGGCGTGGCGCGATGGCCAAGGCGAGCTACAAGCCGTGCTCCGGGCCCGCGAGCAGTCGCTCGAACTGCGTGCGGCACGGCTCGATGCCCTGCGCGAATTCCACCTCGCCCGCGTCCGCTACGAGGCCGCAACCGGCAACCCCTGACTCCCTTTCCCATGTTCTCATTTCAAAGCAATTTCCTGCGGGCTTCCTCGCTCGCCTGTCTATTCCTCCTGCCCCTCCGCGGGCAAGACGCCATCGATCCGGTACGCGCCGCGAATACGATCGTCCTCGACGAGACCGGGGTGAAGAACCTCGGCATCGAGACGGTGGACGTGGCCGAGTCCGGCTTCGAGGAGACGGTCTTCGCCCTCGGGCGCATTGAGGAAGTCCCCAGCCGCCACGCGGTGCTGAGCAGCCGCATCTCCGGCCGCATCGCGAACATCGAAGCCTATCCCGGAGACATCGTGGAGGCGGGCAAGACCTTGGTCCGGGTCGAAAGCCGGCAGCCGGGGGACCCGCCGCCGGTGATCGAACTGAAGTCTCCCATCGACGGCGTGATCGTGGAATCCCACGTCCACGTCGGCGAGCCGGTGGAGCCGGAAAAGGAGCTGCTCGACATTTCCGACCTCAGCGAGGTGTGGGCGGTGGCGCGTGTCCCCGAACACGAGGCGGGAAAATTGAAACCCGGCAGCAAGGCGCGTATCCGCGTGGCGGCATTCGGAGACGAGGTGTTGGAGGGGGGCTTGCTCCGCTTCGGCACCTCCGCCGACCGGGAAAGCGGGACCATCGATGCCATCTTTACCGTGCCGAACCAAGACCTGCGGCTGCGGCCGGGCATGCGGACGGAATTCGAGATCGTGCTCTCGCAACGGGAGAACGTCCTCAGCGTGCCGCGCGAGTCCCTGCAGGGCGATCCAGCCAGCCGCCACGTCTTCATCAGGGATTTCGACCTGAAGAATGCCTTCGTGCGCACCCCGGTCCGGACGGGCAAGACCAGCGGGGACAAGGTGGAAATCCTCGGCGGGCTTTTTCCCGGTGATGAAGTGGTCACCCGCGGCTCCTATTCCCTCGGCTTTGCCGGCGGAGGCGGAGGGATCTCGCTGAAGGAGGCGCTCGATGCGGCCCACGGCCACGAGCACAATGAAGACGGATCCGAGAAGACTCCCGAGCAGAAGGCTGCCGGAACACCTTCCGGGGAAGGCCACGGTCACGACGAGGCGAAAGCCGCCCCCGCATGGCGCGAGCGCTTTTTCATGGCCGCCACCGCCATCCTCGCGGTGCTGCTGGCGGTCAGCTCCCTGACCAAACGGCAAGCTGCAAGGGAAACCACCGACCCCACCTGATCCCATGCTTAACACGCTTATCCGGTGGTCGCTCGGCAATCGCGCCATCATTCTGGGACTGGCCGTTCTGGTGCTGGTCCTGGGATTCAAGTCATCCCAGGAACTGCCGGTGGAGGTTCTTCCGGACCTCACCAAGCCGACTGTCACGATCCTCATCGAAGCCCCCGGCCTCGCTCCGGAGGAAGTGGAAACCCTGATCACCCAGCCGGTGGAAAACTCGCTGATGGGCGTGCCGGGACTGAACCGGCTCCGCACCACATCCGACATCGCGCTATCGCTGGTATTCGCCGAGTTCGAATGGGGCACGGATATCTACCAGGCACGCCAATTCGTGCAGGAGAGGCTCCAAGGGGCGCGGGAGTTCCTTCCCGAAGGCACCCAGCCGTATCTCACCCCCGTCGCCTCGCTGATGGGGGAGATCCTGCTGATCGGCGTTCACAGTACGGATGGAAAGGTTGCGCCGATGGATGTCCGGTCGCTCGCCGACTGGACCGTCCGCCGCCGCATTCAGTCGATCCCCGGGGTGGCCGAAGTGCTCAATATGGGCGGCGGGGTGAAGCAGGCGCAGGTTCAGCCGGACCCGTGGCGCATGCAGGCCAATGGTGTTTCCCTGGAGGAACTCCGGGATGCCACGAAGGCCGCCGCCAGCAACTCCACCGGCGGCTTCATCGATCACGGCTCGCAGGAGATCATGGTGCGGAATCTGGCGATGACCGTGCAATTGGAAGACATCGCGCGCACCGTCGTCAAGGTCGTCCGGGATCGCCCGATCTCGATCGGCGACGTGGCCAAGGTCGAATGGGGGACCGAGCCGAAGCGGGGAGATGCCAGTGTCAACGGCAGCCCCGGCGTCATCATCAGCGTCACGAAGGCTCCGGGCTTCGATACCGTGGATCTCACCGATCGGATCGAGAAGGCGGTGGAGGAGTTGAAACCCTCCCTCCCCGCCGGCGTGGAAGCCACGATCCTCTTCCGCCAGCGTGATTTTATCGACCGCGCCATCGGCAACCTCGCCGAAGCCATCCGCGACGGGGCCATCATGGTCACGCTCGTCCTCTTCCTGTTCCTCCTGAATTTCCGCACCACCTTCATCACCCTGATGGCGATGCCCCTGAGCTTCGCCATCACGCTGATCAGCTTCAAGTGGTTCGACCTGAGCGTGAACAGCATGACCCTGGGTGGCTTGGCCGTTGCCATCGGCATGGTGGTGGACGACGCCATCGTGGACGTGGAGAACGTCTTCCGGAGACTGAAGGAAAACGCCCGTCTTCCGCAGCCCAAGCCGAGGCTGGAAGTGATCGCCAAAGCGTCGGGAGAGGTCCGTAATTCCATCCTCTATGCCACGGTGCTGATCGTGCTGGTGTTCGTTCCCCTGCTCGGTCTTGCAGGCGTGGAGGGGCGGCTCTTCGGCCCCATCGCGATTGCCACCATCGTCAGCATGATCGCTTCCTTCATCGTCTCTCTCACGGCGATCCCGGTCCTCTGCTCGCTGCTCTTGAAGGTCCGCAGCAAGGAGGGCGAGCATGAAGACGGGCGCTTGGTGCGCGGGCTGAAATTCCTGCTCAAGCGCACTCTCCTGCGGATCAGCCTGCGGCAACCGGTGATCGTCCTCGCGGCCGTGTCGCTGATGTTGGCGGCCGCGCTCATGCTCTACCCGGCGATGAGCAAGGACTTCCTGCCGGCCTTCCACGAAGAAACCGTGATCGTCACCACGGGTGCCGCTCCCGGCACCTCCCTGGCAGAAATGGAGCACCTCGCCGCCGCCATCGAAGACCAGATCCGGCTGGTGCCGGAGGTCAATCACATTGGCCGCCGCATCGGCCGGGCGGAGCGCAGCGATCACATCGTGCCCGTCTCGAATGCGGAGTTCGACATCGACTTCAAAAAAGGCGCGAGCAATCGCAGCAACGAGGAGATCCTGGAAGATATCCGCCAACGGGTGCGGACGGTGCCGGGCTCCTTCAGCGTGCTTTCCGGGCCGCTCTCGCACCGCATCAGCCACCTGCTCAGCGGAGTCACGGCCCCGGTGGCCGTGAAGGTTTTCGGCTCCGATCTCGATACGATCACGAAGATCGGCAACCGGATCCAAGCGATCGCTAAGACGATTCCCGGTCTGGAGGACGCGAAGCTCGACCAGCAGGCGCCGATTCCCCAACTGCGTATCGAGGTGGACCGCGACCGTGCCTTGGCTCACGGGGTCGCTCCGGGAGATCTAAACGATGCCCTTTCGATGCTGCTCGGCGGCGAGTCGGTGGCCCAACTGCGGGAGAATCAACGGACCATCGACCTCTCCATCCGCCTGCCGCTCGACTGGCGGAGCGATCCGGAGATGATCGGCAGCCTGCCGGTCCAGACGAAGAGCGGCATCACGGTGCCTCTCCGGCTCGTCGCAGACGTCCGCGAGGCGCGAGGCCCCAGCGCCGTTTATCGGGAGAACACCCAGCGGCGCTACGTCGTCTCCATCAAGCCAACCCGGCGAAACGCTGGCGAACTCGTGCGGCAGCTTCAGGAAAAGGTGGCGGCGGAAATCGAGCGGCCGGAGGGAGTCTATATCAGCTATGAAGGCGAGTTTAGGGCGGAGCAAGCCGCGGCGAAGCGGATCGCGCTGCTCTTCAGCGTCATCCTCGGCATCATCGTCCTGTTGCTCTGGTCGTACTTCAAGAGCATCATTCTCGCCTTTCAGGTGCTCCTGAACCTGCCGCTCGCCCTGATGGGGAGTCTCGTGCTCACTTGGTTGGTGGTCGGCAATATCAGCATCGCCACGCTGGTCGGCTTCATCGCGGTAGGCGGGGTAGCTGCCCGGAACGGAATCATGATGATCTCCCACTACCTCCATCTGATGAAACATGAAGGGGAATCCTTCACCGACCGCATGATCGAGCGCGGCACCTTGGAACGCCTGGTTCCCGTGACGATGACCGCGCTTTCCGCCGGCATCGCGTTGATTCCCTTCGTCATGGCCACCGGGGAGCCGGGGAAGGAAATCCTCGGCCCCGTCGCGGTCTGCATCGTGGGTGGGCTGATCACCTCCACGTTGCTCGACTTCGCCATCACGCCCGCCGTCTTCCGGCTCTTCGGGCGGAAGGCCGCCCTGAAGGCGATCGAGCTCGAAGCTCCGGCAACCCACTGAATAAACCCGGTCCCTTTCCCGTTCCAACAAAAGCAAAACCGATAACCTGATATGACCATGAAACCGAAATTGTTGATCCTGCTCGCCCTCTTCGGAGCCCCGCTCGCCTTCGCCGATGAAAAACACGACCACTCCAAGGAATCCAAGGAAGAGCACGGGCACGGCCACGCTCACGAGAAGAAGGTCGCAGGCCCGAACGGCGGCCGCATTTTCACCACCGTAAATCCTCACTTCGAGTTCTTCGTCACACCGGAGCGCAAGGTGAAAATCACCTTCCTGGGCGAGGACAACAAGCCGGTCGCCCTGAAGGAGCAGACGGTCACCGCCACCGGTGGAGACCGCGCGAATCCCACCAAGCTGGCTTTCGCGAAGGAGGGCGACTCCCTGCTGTCCGACAAGGCGCTACCTGACACCAAGAAGATCCCCATCATTCTTCAGGTAAAGACTTCCCCGGACGCCAAAGCCGTCACCGAGCGCTTCACCGTGGACATGAACGATTGCGAGACCTGCAAGCACAAGGAGTACGCCTGCACCTGCGATCACAGCCACGGCGACCACGGCCACGACCATTGATCGCGGGAGGAGCCCCTGGGGCACTTCTCGAGGGGGAATATCCCCTTGACCCGTGCCTCTTACGGGTGCAACTGATAACGCGATGCGACGGGCGATTGCAGTCTTTTTACTGGCCTGCCTCGGGATCATTATCCCGCTGGCGGGCTCGCCCGTGCGCTTCTGTCTGCTCGATCACCAGGTGCATATTCCCGGCATTTCCGAATGCCGCGACCAGACACCGGAGAAGCCGGGGTGTTGCCCCGAATGCGGCAACGAGGAGCACCGGGAGAGCCCGTGCTGCCTCGACATCGACGAGCTGCCGGACGCGGTCGTACCGGGCACGCCGGACGGAGTGCCACCGGCGATCGTGATGGATCTGCCGGAGCCGATGTTCAGCGCCCCGATCTATAAGGCGGTATTTGAATCCGCCTACGAGGTATCCGCCCCGATCCGGGGTCCCGATACTCCCGCCGCCCGCAGAGCGGTGCTCGGAATCTGGAGACTGTAAAGACGGCGGCTTTTTCCGCCGTCCGAGGCCGTGCATCCGCGCGGCTAAATCCTGCTCGTTTTGCAGGTTACAGTTTCTCCGATTCCCTTGATGAACCCTTCCCTTGATTCCCTGGCACGCCCTGCGCCGACCACGGCTCCGGTCCGCCGAATGCCCGCCTGGCTGATACCGCTAACCATCGGCGCGGGCTTCGCCGTCCTCTTCCTCGCTCTCTTCCGTGACCGCCTGCTGCCGGCGACCGACGTGCAAACCGCCGTGGTCCTGGCCACTGCCGGCGAAACGGAGGACGGCTCCGCGACCGCACCGGCCGGAGAAATGCTCTTCCAAGCGAGCGGCTGGATCGAGCCGGATCCGCTGCCGGTCAAGGCCACGGCCCTGATCGACGGCGTGGTCGATCAAGTGCACGTCCTGGAGGGCCAATCGGTCGAGAAAGGAGAAATCCTGGCCACTTTGATCGACACCGATGCGGAACTGGCCCTTGCGTCCGCCGAGCGGACCCACGCGGCCCTTATCTCCGAATGCGATGCCCATCAAGCCTCCGTGGAGACGCTCAAAAGGAAACTGGAAGGAGCTGCCACCCGCATCACCGCCGCGAAGACCTCGGAGGAGGAAGCGGAGGATCGTTACTCCCGCATTAAGAACCTGAAGACCGCTGTCTCGGCCTCGGATATCGTTTCGGCCCGGCTGCGCTACGAGCGCGAGCGCTCGCTCCACCTTTCCGCCCAGGCGGAAGCCTCCGAACTGGAGGCGGAAATCGCGCGCGTGCGTCTGGAAACAAAGGCGCGCCAGGACGGCATCGCCACCGCGGAGGTGGCGGTCCGCCAAGCTAAGCTGGCGCTCGAGCGCACGCGGATCCCCGCTCCCATCAGCGGACGCGTGCTCCGGCTCGCGGCGGCACCGGGCCAGAAAAAGATGCTGCTGATGGAGGACCCGGACAGCTCGACCATCGCAATCCTCTACGATCCCGCGAAGCTTCAGGTACGCGTGGATGTCCCGCTGGCCGACGCGGCAAAGCTGGGCACGGGGCAGAAGGCGAAGATCCGTTGCAGCCTTTTGCCCGATAAGGTTTTCACAGGGGAAGTTTCCCGCATCACCGGAGAGGCCGATCTGCAGCGCAATACCCTTCAGGCAAAGGTCCGGATCCTGGATCCGGTGGATCAATTGCGCCCGGAGATGCTTTGCCGTGTCGAGTTTCTCGGTGGCGGGGCAACGGCAACGGCCCACGGAACTCTCGCGACGTGGATTCCGCAAGAAGCCGTGGCCGATGGCTTTGCATGGGTAGTCGATCCCGAATCAAAGCGGATCGCGAAGAGGGCGATCCGGGCTAGCGATGAAACCCGGGACGGCAGGGTCCGCATCGCGGAAGGCCTGCGACCGGGGGAACAGGTGGTGCTCTCACCCGAAGGCCTGAAAGAGGGCCAGCGAGTCAACCCCTCACGGATGAAGCCATGAATGAACCGATGATCCAATGCCGCGGAGTCTCGAAGAGCTACCGCAAGGGGAGCACGGTCGTGACGCCTCTGGAAAAGCTCGATCTGGATGTGGCACGGGGAGAATTCCTCGCGTTGATGGGCCCCTCCGGCTCCGGGAAGACGACGCTGCTGAATCTGCTCTCCGGCATCGATTCGCCCTCCGAAGGCTCGCTGGTAATCGCGGGCGAGGAACTCGCGAAGCTCTCCCGCCGCCAGCTCACGAAATGGCGAGCCGCGAACGTGGGATACATTTTCCAGCTCTACCACCTGGTGCCGGTTCTCACGGCGTTTGAAAACGTCGAGCTGCCGCTGCTGCTCTCGTCGATGTCGAAGAAGGAACGGCACGGCCGGGTGGAGTCGGCGCTCGCTCTCGTGGGGCTTGGGGACCGGATGCATCATACGCCATCCGAGCTTTCGGGCGGCCAGGAGCAGCGTGTCGCGATCGCGCGGGCACTTGTCGCGAACCCCGCCTTGCTCGTCGCCGACGAACCGACCGGTGATCTGGACCGTGATTCGGCGGTGAAGATCCTGGATTTGCTCCAGCAGCTCTCGCGGACGCACGGAAAAACCATCGTGATGGTCACCCATGATCCGCGCGCCGCGGCCGCGGCCGACCGGACGCTTCACCTCGAAAAAGGTCAACTGCTTCCGTCATGAACCGGCTGCTCAAGCTACTGCGTCTCTCGTGGACCCAGCTCGTCCGGCACCGGGTCAGGTCGCTCCTCACGGTGCTGGGAGTCGCCTCCGGGATGTTCCTTTTTACCGCCGTGGAAACCCTCCAGCGCTCGCTCGCGAAAGCCACGGAGGAGACCGCCACGGATACCACGCTGGTGGTCTATCGCCAGAACCGCTTCTGCCCCTCGGCCAGCCGCCTGCCCGAGCACTATGCCGATGAGATCCGGCGGATCGAAGGCGTGCGCGAGGTGATCCCGGTGCAGATCGTGGTGAACAACTGCGGGGCCTCGCTCGACGTCATCACCTTCCGCGGCGTCCCGGACGACCAGCTCGCCAAGTTCGCGCCGGAGATCCAGGTCATCGAGGGCAGCATGTCCGACTGGATGAAACAGGGCGACGGAGCCCTGCTGGGGGAAGTCTTCGCGCGTCGCCGCGGCCTCAAGCCGGGCGACCGCTTCGACGGCGCGGGCGTGACCGTTACCGTCGCTGGCATCCTGCGTTCGCCTTTCGTCCAGGACAACAACGTCGCCTACGTGAAGCTCCCCTTCCTCCAGCAGGCCTCGAAGGCCGGGCTGGGCGTGGTGACGCAATTCAACGTGCGGGTGAACTCCTCGAAGGATCTGGCACCGGTCGCAAGGGCGATCGACGAGCGCTTCCACTCCGACCAGCAACCCACGGACACGAGGCCGGAGAAAGCGTTCTTCGCGGAAACGGCGTCGGAACTCATCCAGATCATCGGCTTCACCCGCTGGCTTGGCTTCGGGGCCGTGCTCGCGGTGACCGCGCTGGTCGCAAATGCCCTGCTGCTGGTAGTCCGCGGGCGGGTGAGGGAAAATGCGGTGCTGCGCACGCTCGGCTATCCGGGCCGCGCCATCGGGTGCCTGGTCGTCGGCGAGGGCGGGATGCTCGGCCTGCTCGGCGGCATCGCGGGCGTCGGCGTGTCCGCCGCGTTTCTCCGCTGGCAGAGTTTCACCATGGGCAACGAAGGCCAGACGCTCGCCATTCAACCGGACGCCTCCGTCATTTTGACAGGCATTCTAGGAGCGCTGGCTCTCGGGATCGTGGCCTCGCTGTGGCCGGCCTTTCAGGCCATCTCCCAGCCAATTGTAAAGAACCTCAGGAACTGAAATGCTTCCCTTCGCCTACGCCGTGCGGAATCTTTTCCGTTCGAAGACCCGCCTGCTGCAGACCATCGGCGGCAGCGCCTTGGTGGTGCTGCTGGTGATGGCCGCCGTGGCGATCAACGCCGGCATGAAGCGGGTGCTCTCGGCCTCCGGCTCGCCCCACAACGTGATCCTCGTCGGTGCCGGTTCGGAAGAAAGCATCCAGCGCAGCGAAGTTCCGGAAAGCACGGCGGGCATCGCCGAGGCGGCCGTACCCGGCATCGCCGAATCGCTGGGAGTCCGCGCCGTCTCGAACGAGATCCACTACATGAACTTCCTCGAACTACCCGGCGGGCGCAGGGTCCAGGCGATGCTCCGGGGTGTGACGCCGCAAGCATTGCGGGTGCATCCCGAGGTGAGAATCACCGCCGGCAGCTTCCCCGCGGCCGGGCAGGTGATGGCGGGGCGGCTTGCTTGGCGCAAGCTCGGGGTAGCCGAGAACGATCTGAGCCCCGGAGAGAAGGTCATTCTGGATGGCCAGGAGCTGACGATCTCCGGCACCTTTGCCGCCCCGGGCACGGTACTGGAGTCGGAAATCTGGACCACCCTCGGCGATCTCCGCGTGCTCGCGAAACGCGAGACGGTTTCTTGCGTCGTGCTCCGCCTCGACAACCCGGACGATTTTTCGGAAGCGGATCTTTTCGCGAAGCAGCGCCTCGACCTCGAGCTCAGCGCCCTTCGCGAGAGCGACTACTATGCGCGCTTGAGCGCATTCTTCCGGCCGCTGCGGGCAATGACGTGGATCACCGCGGGATTGATCGCCGCGGGAGCTCTCTTCGGCGGGCTGAACACGCTCTATGCGGCATTTGCCTCCCGCGTTCGCGAAATGGCGACGCTCCAGGCGATCGGCTTCGGCCGCACCTCCCTGCTCGCCAGCCTGGTGCAGGAAAGCACCTTGGCCTGCCTCACCGGCACCTTGCTTGCCTCGCTGATCGCGGTACTCGCCCTCGACGGCCGCACGATTCCCTTCTCCATCGGAGCCTTCACGCTGGAGATCGGGCCGGAAGTGGCCATCACCGGCATCCTCACCGGCCTCCTGCTCGGGCTGATCGGCGCCCTGCCGCCCGCAATCCGCTGCTTGAAGCCCCCCCTCCCCGCCGCTCTCCGTTCCTCTTGAAACCACCATTAACTCCATCCATGAAACCGACCCTTATACTAGCCGCCATTTGCCTGCTCGCTTCCTGCAAAAAGGAGGAAGCCGCCGCGACCCGTAGCACCGCTGCGCCCGTACCCGGCCCGCAGCTCTCTGCGGTGCTTGCGAAAGCCCCGGCCGGCCCGCCCCAGGCGATCCATGCCGTACGCTCGACCGCAAAGGCGGGTGACGAGATCACCCTCTCCGGCAAAATTATGGGAAGCGCCTCGCCCTTCGTGGCCGGGCGGGCGGCGTTCATCTTGGGAGATCCCGAGCTGCTAACCCCCTGCAACGAGATGCCCGGTGACAATTGCGAAACCCCGTGGGACACCTGCTGTGAGACCTCCGAGGAAAAGAAACAGGGCACCGCTACCATCCAGATCGTCGGGGAAGACGGGCGCGTGCTGAAAGAGGACATCGAAGGTGCAGGGGGGCTTGCCAACCTCGCGGAGATCACCGTCACCGGCAAGGTCGCCGAGGGATCGACGGCGGACGCTCTTGTCGTGAACGCTACCGCGATCGAAATCGGGAAGTAGGCACCGTTGGGGGGGAAGAGAGCTCGAGCTCGAGCTCTCTCCCCACCGCGTTCACTTGAGCGGCTCGAGCTCCACCTTCCGGAACTCGACTTCCGTGCCTTCGGCCTGAAGGGCGATCTTGCCCTTCTTCGCAGTCGATTTGGTGCCGTGGTTCACCTCGTCCCCGTTGACCCACACCTTCACCTCGTCGCCTTTGCATTCGATGACCATCGTGTTCCATTCGCCCAGCGGCTTTTCGGAGTCGTCGGTCAGGTTCTTAATGTTGCGCGCATCATCGGCACCGCCGCCGAATTTCTGGCCCTCCTTGCGCGGACGCCGCTTCTCCATATCCGGCACTTCGATGTTCTCGCCGATGCACCAGAAGTCGCCGGCTTGGCCGGATTGCATCTGCACTTCGATGGATTTCGGGAACATCCCGTAAAGTTCCCGCGGAGTTGAGCTGTGGACGAGCACGCCGCAGTTCCCCGCCTTTCCGGGAAAGCGGTACTCCACCGTCAGCTTGTAGTCGGAATATTCCTTCTTGGTGACCAGATGCCCGAGCGGCTTGCCAAGCGAGACCAGCTTGCCATCGCGCACCACGAAGCTCGGTTGAAGGTCCGGCTTCTTGTCGGCTTCAGGCACGTCGGCAGTCCAGCCGGCAAGATCTTTCCCATTGAAAAGCGGGAGCGGATCGGCGATGGCCGAAACGGAGAGGAGCGGAAGAAGCAATGCGATGGATTTCATGGTGGTTTTTTAAACGAGTGGCTGCCTCTACGGGCAACAATGCACATTCATTTCCCGGATCGGCATGTTTCAAACTAAAAGACCGGTGAGCGACTTTGAGACTCCTCGGCCTCCATTCCGTTCCCTCATCGTTTCGAACCAGGATGGCCGGGGACAAGCCGCGGGCCTCGCGTCATGATGGCCCCGCAAAGGAGAAGCTCACCTTGGTGGAAGACGGGAAGGTGGCCTTCATCGACGTCCTCCCCGGCCGGAATCTTGGCCCCCAGATCGAGCTCACCTCCGCCGCTTTGAAGCCCGACAGTCGGATCATCGTCAGCCCGAATGCCATGCTACGCGCGGGGGACGCGACACCCCTGGCAATCGCCGGCAAATAGACGGCCGCTATTTCCCCTCCAACCACTTCGCCGCCGCCTTGCGGATCGCCTCGGCGGCTTCCGGCGTATAAGGCTGCTTTCCTTCGAACGCCCACACCACGCCGGGCCACGCAGGATCTCCCGGCGAGCGGCCGACGATGTGGATGTGCATCTGACGCACCTGATTGCCAATGCAGGCGACGTTCAGCTTGTCCGGTCTGAAATGCTCGGAAACGAAGCAGGAAAGTGACCGGATCACCACCATCACGTCACCCCACCGATCGGGATCAAGCTGATGGAGGTCTTCCACGCCTTCCTCCACCTCCGGTACCACGATCACCCAGGGAAAGAGCGCGTTATCCTTCAGGAGGACACGGCAACCGTATTTCGTGCCCAGATCGAAGCAGGCCGCCGCCAAGCGCGGATGAAGGACGAATGACATCGGAGACCCATGAAGCGGACTCCGCCGGGAAGCAAGCTCGCCTGCGTAGGCCCCGCCCTTGCCGGGCGGCGGCGGCGGACCTAGCTTCCCGCCGTGCCGATCGTTTCCTCCAGCTACCGGGCTCCCGCCCACCTCCGCGGAGGCCACCTACAGACGATTTATCCGGCTCTCTTCCGGAAGGTGCCCCTTATCACCCGGCAACGCGAACGGCTGGAACTTCCGGACGGTGATTTTCTCGATCTGGACTGGGCCGCGCAGGGGCGCAATCGCCTCGTCATCCTTTCCCACGGGCTGGAGGCCGACTCCGGAGCCCATTATATCCAAGGAATGGCTGGCACCCTCCGCCAGAATGGTTGGGACGTGCTGGCGTGGAATTACCGCGGCTGCAGCGGGGAGTCAAATCGCCTCCTGCCCTTCTACCATAGCGGGGCCAGCGGCGATCTGCATCACGTGGTGAGCCACGCCCTCGCGGTGCATCCCGCGATGCAGATTGACCTCGTCGGCTTTAGCCTCGGCGGAAACATGAGCTTGAAGTACCTCGGCGAGCGGGAGATTTCGCCGAGGCTGCACCGCGCGGTGGCTTTTTCGGTCCCCTGCGATCTCGCCTGTTCTTCGGTCCGCCTCTCCACAAGGACGAACCGTCTCTACATGGCCCGTTTTCTTCGTTCCCTGCGCGACAAGCTTGTCGAGAAAAGGCCGCGTTTCCCCGACGACATCGATCTCGAAGGCATCGCGGACATTCGCAATTTCAAGCAGTTCGATGACCGCTTCACCGCGCCGCTGCACGGCTTCCGGGATGCGGAAGACTACTGGGCGCGCAGCAGTTCGCGACCCTTCTTGAGCCGGATCCAGATTCCCGCGCTCCTCGTCAATGCCGCCAACGATCCCTTCCTCGGGCCGGGATGTTACCCGCGCGAGGAAGCGGCGGCGAGCGAGCTCTTCCATCTGGAGGTCCCGGCGGATGGCGGGCACGTGGGATTTTCCTCCACGGGCGGGCAATACTGGTCGGAGCGCCGGGCCTTGGAGTTTCTCTCCTCATGAGCGGGCGGCGGATTGCCAAGAAAAGCCTCCACGCCGATGATCGGGCCGTGACCGACGAAGCGACCGCAGCCTGCCAGCGCGCCATCGGATTTCTCGAGCTCGGGATGCCCGTGGACGCCCTTGCCGAACTCGACGAATTGCGCGGCAATGACGCCGAGTCCTCCCTCACCCTGCATTTGAGAGTGGACGCCCTTTTCCGCCTCCAGGAATGGTCCGCTGCCGCGGAGATCTGCCTGCCGATGCTGGAAAAGGAGCCCGCGGACCCGGCATGGTGGATCCAGGCGGCCTATGCGCAGCGCCGGGCCGGCTCCATCGACGAAGCGGAGCTCATCCTTCGTTCCGCGCTTCAGGGCCACCCGAAGCACGCTCTGATTCTCTACAACCTCGCCTGCTATTCATGCGTGCAGGGCAACCGCGAGGAGGCCCGCACCTTGCTCGACCAATCCTTCGCGGAAGACCCGGAAGCCATGCTCGTCATGGCCACCGGCGATCCGGATCTCGCCGGAATCCGACCATGGATTCTGGAGCAATTGAAAAAACGTAGCGCCTCGCGATGACCGGCTTCCGCAACACCTTCATCCGGATTTCCTCCGATTGCCCGGAAACCTCGGGAATCGAGCCGCCCGTGCGCGGCGGCAAGGTGCCGGTGCACCTGATCCACCTGAATTTGCTGCGCGAAAAGCCTTATCACTACACGCACGAGGCGCTGATCGCGGAAGGAGAGCTCCGGCGGGAAGCTTCCACCGGCGAAACGAAAAGGGAAATCCTCGCTCGCATCCGGTCCAAGCCGCTGCCCTGCCTGCGGACCTCGGCCCTGCCAAAACGCTACGGCTGGGGCTTCCATTTCGACCATGCCGGGAGAATCGCCGCCTATCCGGCAGGCTCGCCGGAGTATGGGAAACTGGAGGCGGATCAGGGAGTGGCGCAGGTGATGGCGGTGCGCAGCAAGCGGACCTGAGGGCAGCCCTTGCGAGCCGGCTCATCCGGGCTTACACAGGGGCCGGATGCCATTCAAACTAACCAGCGACTATGCGCCCGAGGGCGATCAAGCTCAGGCGATCGCCAAGCTGGTGAAGTCCATCCGGGCGGGAAATACCCACCAGACCCTGCTCGGCGTCACGGGTTCGGGGAAAACGTTCACGATGGCGAACATCATCGAGCAGATCGGGAAACCGACGCTGATCATGAGCCACAACAAAACCCTGGCGGCGCAGCTCTACTCGGAATTCAAGAACTTCTTCCCGCACAACGCGGTCGAGTACTTCGTCTCCTATTTCGACTACTACCAGCCCGAGGCCTACATTCCCCGGACCGATACCTACATCGAGAAAGATTCTTCGATCAACGACGAGATCGAACGCCTGCGCCTCTCGACCATGGGCTCCCTGCTGACGCGGGAGGACACGATCGTCATCGCCTCCGTCTCCTGCATCTACGGCTTGGGCTCGCCGGAGGACTACGAGGGCATGATGGTGCCCGTTTGGATCGGGCAGCAGATCCGCCGCGACGACCTCCTCCAATCGCTCGTCTCCATCCTCTTCGAGCGCAATGACATCGCCTTCGGCCGCGGGAAATTCCGGGTCCGCGGCGACGTCGTCGAAGTGCATCCCGCCTACCTCGACGAGACGGCGGTGCGCGTGGAATTCTTCGGCGACGAGATCGACCGCATCACGACCATCGATACCTTGACGGGTGCCGCCATCGACCGGCTGGACAAGCACACCTTTTTCCCTGCCAAGCAATTCGTCACACCGGGCGACAAGATGAAGCGCGCGATCGTCGAGATCCGCAAGGAGGCGGAAGAACGCGTGGCGTGGTTTGAAAAGGAGGGCAAGCTGATCGAAGCCCAGCGGCTCCGCATGCGGACCGATTACGACATCGAGATGATGCAGGAGATGGGCTTCTGCCAAGGGATCGAGAACTACTCCCGGCACTTGACGGGCCGTCCGCCGGGTTCGCGTCCGCATACGCTTCTGGATTTCTTCCCGAAGGACTACTTGCTGATGATGGACGAAAGCCACGTGACGATCCCGCAGGTGGGCGGGATGTACGAGGGCGACAAAAGCCGCAAGACGGTGCTCGTGGACCACGGTTTCCGCCTGCCGAGCGCGCTGGACAACCGGCCGCTGCGCTTCGACGAGTTCATGCAGATGACGAGGCAGCGGCTCTACGTCTCCGCGACCCCGGGGCCGTTCGAGATCGTCAACTCGCGGCCGGAAAACAAACGCTACATCCCGGTAAAGGGCCGCGGCGACGACCGTGGCTTCACGCACATCGACCTGAAGAAGCTCCGCATCATCCCGAGTGGGAGCGCCGAGCCTGTCGAAGCCTTCGATCCTGGAAAACCGGGCAAGCCATTGGTGGTGGAGCAGATTATCCGCCCCACGGGGCTGCTCGATCCCACCTTGATCCTGCGCCCCCTCAAGCACCAGATCGACGAGACCATCGAGCTGTGCCGCCAGCGCGTCGAACGCGGCGAGCGCGTGCTCGTGACGACCCTCACGAAGAAGACGGCGGAAGACCTTTCGGAATACCTCCAGGGCACCGGCCTGAAGGTACGCTACATCCACGCGGACATCGACACCGTCGAGCGGGTGGAAATCCTCCGTCAGCTCCGCGCCGCCGCCTTCGACATCCTGGTCGGCATCAATCTCCTGCGCGAGGGGCTTGATCTCCCGGAAGTGTCGCTCGTCTGCATCCTGGACGCCGATAAGGAAGGCTTCCTGCGTAACGAAACCAGCCTGATCCAAACCGCCGGCCGGGCCGCCCGCCACATCAACGGCCAGTGCGTGCTCTTTTGTGATCAGGTCACCGATTCCATCCAACGCCTCATCGACGTGACGGAATACCGCCGCAGCCGGCAGATGGAGCATAATGAGGCCCACGGCATCACGCCGCAGGGTGTGAAGCGTGCGGTCCAGGAGAGCCTGCAGCTTTACTCGAGCCAACGGGAGACCGCCGATAAGCTGAACCGCTCCCTGGTCTCCGATGACGAGGCCACCTATGACAAAGTCCGGGTGCTCGCAGAACTGGAGAAGGAGATGCTGGAAGCCTCCGCCAAGCTGGAATTCGAGCGCGCCGCCCACCTTCGCGATCAAATCGCGGCGCTGAAGGACGGTACGCCCGCCGCCTCCGCCCCGCGGCAAAAGGTGGCCTACCCGAAGGGCGGCCGGGGAAGGAAGAAATAGCCGCCGGTTCCAGAAGACCGAAACGCTTGGCTCGAAGGAGTAAATTGTCCTTCATGGCTGCATGAGTATCCGAGGCATCTTCCGGTTGCCCTTCTTCCTGGCGCTCGCCGCCTGCGGTGCCGCGCTCGCGGCATTCGAGCCACCGGAAAAAGAAGCCCGGACGGCAGCGGCAGGATCGCTCCATGGTCTCGATGCCCGGCTCCGGCGCGCCTTCAGCGACCGGGGGGAGTTCGTGCCCAAGAAGCCCCCGGGGAATTTCGACTGGCTGGCCTCCCATCCTGAACCGGGGCAGACCTATGCCCGGTATGTCGCCTCTCGTCCCAATCTGCCGAACCAGGTGCGGAAGAAACTCTACATCCTGCCTCTCGGGGGCTTCGCGGACGATGACGGCCCTGATCTCAAGCTGCTGGAGAACTACACCGCCGCCTACTACCATCCCATGCCGGTGGTGCTGCTCCCGGCGCTGCAAAGCCGGGAAGTGCCTGCCAAGGAGCGGGACAATGCCGGGCGCAAACAGTGGAAGAGCACGGACATCCTCGCATGGCTACCCCGCCTCCTTCCGCCGGACGCCTACGCGATGATCGCCGTGACGATGACCGATCTGTATCCGGACGAATCGTGGAACTTCGTCTTCGGCCAAGCCTCCACCCGGAATCGCGTCGGTGTCTTCAGCTTCGCCCGCTATCGGCCGGTGGCCGGGATGGCCGGGGACACAGGAAAGCTCGTGCTGCGCCGGGCCGCGAAGATCCTGACCCACGAAATGGGCCACATGTTCGGCATCCGCCACTGCATCCACTACGAGTGCAACATGAACGGCGCCAACCATCTGGAGGAAGCCGACGAGACCCCGATGGAACTCTGCCCCGTCTGCCTCCGGAAGCTGCGGCACGCGATCCGTTTCGACCCCGTGAAGCGCTACGGCGAAACCCTCCGTTTCCATCAGGAGAACGGCTTCGAGGCCGAGGCGGAATGGACCCACCGCCGTCTGGAGGCGATCGGGAACGCACGCTAGAGCTTCTGCTCCAGCAGCCGGAAACGCGCGTCGAACAAGCCGCCGCTGTACTTCCGACAGCACGCATAGCAGGCCACCATCCGGTTGATTTTTTTTACCCGCCGGATCGCGCTAAAACACTGCGGGCACACGTAGGCGAAATTCCGCTTCATGCGTTTCCGCTTGAACGGGAGATTGTGGAAGGGCTGCTCGTTCGGGATGCCCAGCTCGGCACAGGCAGCCCGCCATTCTCCGCCGTGGACCTCGATCCGCCGCCTTCCCGCGCGCTCGTAGGCGACGAGGTGGGCGAGTTCATGGCGCAGGGTGCGCCACATTTCCTCCGGCGGCAGCTCCTTCAATTTCGGATTCAGCTCGATCAGCCGGTCCGGCCACCACGCCCGACCGGCGGTCGTTTGCATCCGCGAATTCCAGCCGACCCGGACCTTCCGCGCGAGCTCGGGCAGGCCCAGCGAAACCGCCGTTTCCCGGCACCATTCGGTGAGGCCCCCGTCGTTCTTCGTGGCGTTGTTCCGGAGCGATGACGGCGGCACGGCCCGGGCCTTTCTTG